>JAGFJE010000237.1 GCA_024103175.1 Phaeodactylibacter sp. | reverse complement strand
GCGCTCGACAGCCTGCGGCAGGCGCTGCCGGGTATGGAAGACTGGCAGGTTTTGTTGCAATTGCAGGAGATCATCTGCCGGGCGGGAGATTCGCATACCGCTGTTTATCATAAAGTAGTAAAGGAGGGTCCCGTTTTCCCCTTCAGAGTGGAATGGTTCACAGAGGGGTTCACCGTAGTTGGCGCTACCACCCTTTCCGCAGGCGATACCCTGCTGGGAAAGCAAATGCTGGCCATTAACGGCATTCCGGTGGAAGAGGCGGTGGGCCGGTTGTCGAAGCTGCTGGTTGCGGAAAACGAATCTATTGTCCGGGTGCGGGTTCCTGATCTGCTGTCTTCTTATTACGCACTTCGCTACACCGATATCGTGGATACTACCTCTGCTGTATTCACCTTTCGCGGCGACGGCGGCCACATTTCCAACCTGCCGGCCAAAGCGCTTGCGCTGCGCTCATTAAAGTCCACCCTCGTAAAATTCGAACCGGAGCGTTTCCTCTTTACCTGGCAGAACAACCGCACTCCTTTCTGGCAGGAATACCTGGAGGAAGCGCAAACCCTTTACATTCGGTACAACCGCTGCACCAGCCGGGAGGTAGAGCGGAAGTACGGCAATAAGCAGCGGGCCAAACGCCTGCCTTCCTTCCAGAAATTCGAACAGGAAATCGTATCCATACTGGAGCAGCAGCCCGTAAAAAAGCTGGTTTTCGATGTCCGCAACAACCCGGGAGGAAGTTCCGAACAAGGGACGGAGCTGGCGAAAAAGATCAGTGAAATTTATAAGGGAAGGGTTTTTGTGATTATCGGGCGGTACACTTTTTCTTCGGCGGTGTTGAACACGCTGGATTTCCGAAAGTACTGCAACGCCACCCTCGTCGGCGAGCCCACCGCCGGGCGCCCCAATCACTTCGGGGAAGTAAGAAAGTTTGACTTACCGCATTCCGGCGCCATCGTCACGCATTCCACGAAATACTTCGAACGGGTGGAGGGCAACCCACCCAGCATCGAACCGGACGTCCGGGTAGAAATATCTTTCAGCGGCTATCACAGCGGCATCGACCCGGCCTGGGAATACATCAAAAGCTTATGATCAGATACAAAAAAGACACCCACAACATCGTCACCCTCACCCTCGACATGAGCGGGCGCAGCACCAACGTGATCAACCACGAGATTGCCGAGGCCTTCGTTCCGGTCATAGCCCACCTTAAGGAAGAGAAGGAGAAGGGCCTGCTGCGGGGCGTCATCCTCACTTCGGCGAAGAAAACCTTCCTCACCGGCGGCGACCTGGAGTACCTCTACCAGGCCGATGACCCGGCGGAGATCTTCCGCTTTGCCGAAAAGCTGAAAGGGATCTTGCGGGACCTGGAGAGCCCGGGTATTCCCGTGGTGGCGGCCATCAACGGCGCCGCTTTGGGGACCGGCTTCGAGGTGGCCCTGGCCTGTCACCACCGTATAGCCATCGACAGCGCCAAAGTGCGGCTGGGCTTCCCGGAGGTGCAGCTGGGCCTGATGCCGGGCAGCGGCGGCGTCATCCGTCTGATGTGGCTGTTGGGCATAGAGCGTTCTTTCCCCGCCCTCGCTTCCGGAAGGCGGTACACGCCCCGCGAAGCCCTGCAACTGGGCCTGGTGGACCAGCTGGCCGACACCCCCCGCGAAATGATGGACCTGGCCCGGGCCTGGCTGCTGCAGAACAGGGAGGGCCGCCGCCCCTGGGACCGCCCGGGCTGCTCCATCCCCGGAGGCACGGCCAGAGAACCGGAGGTGGCCAGCCACATCCGCCTGCTGGCGGCCCAGCTTTCCGGGCAGGGGCAGAGCAACTACCCCGCGCTGCAGGCCATCCTGAATGTGCTGGCCGAAGGCTCAAAGGTCGGCTTCGATACGGCCTGCCGCATCGAAAGCCGCTACTACACCGAACTGCTGCGCAGCCCCGCCTGCAAGAATATGATCAAGGCTTTCTGGTTCGACCTCAATTTCATCAAGCAGGGGGGCAACCGGCCCAGGGGGTTCGGCAAATTCCGGCCCCGGAAAGTTGGCATTATCGGCGCCGGCCGGATGGGGTCGGGGATCGCCTTCGTCTGCCTCGACAACGGCCTGGAAGTCGTCCTCAAGGACGTATCGAAACCCATTGCCGAGCGGGGGCGCGACTATGTACGCCGCAAGCTCGACACCCTGATCGCCGAAGGCAAGAAACAACCCGAAGACAGCGAAGATATGCTCCGCCGTATCCATACCACCGAATCATCCCGGGACTTTGAGCACTGCGACCTGGTCATTGAGGCGGTATTCGAGAACCGCCTGGTCAAGCAGAAAGTCACCCGCGAGGCGGAAGAGTACCTCGATGAATATTCCCTGTTCGCCAGCAACACCGTTTCCATTCCGATCACCAAACTGGCGGAAGCCTCCGTGCGCCCGGAGAACTACGTCGGCCTGCACTTTTTTCCGCCCGCCGAAGAGGTGCCCCTGGTGGAGATCGTCCGGGGCGAAAAGACGTCGGAGGAAACGGTAGCCCGTGCTTTCGACTTCGTCCGCGCTATCCACAAAACGCCGATTGTAGTGAAGGACGACTGGGGCTTCTTTGCGGCCCGCGTTCAGAATACCTATATCCTGGAAGGCATTACGCTGCTGGAGGAGGGCTATCCGCCCGCCCTGATCGAGAACCTGGGGCGGCAGGCCGGCATGCCGCGCGGGGCGCTGGCCCTCGCCGACCGCCTGGGGTTGAATATGGTGCTGAAATACGAAAACCAGGCCGCCGAGCACTACGGCTCCAAGTACGTGCAACACCCGGCCGTTTCCGTTCTGAAGAAGATGCTGGAAGAGCTGCAGCGGCAGGGCAAGCAACGGCGCGGCGGCTTCTACGAATACCCTCCGGAGGGGGCGCCCTACCTGTGGCCGGGGCTGGCCGAGCATTTCCCTGCTTCACAGAAAGGCTTCAACCGGCAGGAACTGGTCAACCGCTTTCTTTTTGCCCAGGTGCTGGAAGCCGTCTGGTGCATGCAGGAGAAGGTCATCCACTCGGTGGCGGCCGCCAACCTGGGCAGTATCCATGGCTGGGGCTTCCCCGCTTTTAAAGGGGGCGTCATTCAGTTTATCACCGATTATGGGGCTGATGATTTCGTGAAACAATGCAAAGTATATCAGAAAGCCCACGGGCAGCGGTTTCGGGTGCCGCGAGACCTGATGCGGCTCGTCTCGGAGGGGTAGGGGAGAGAACGAAGGAATAGTCGCACTAAAACATCCTACCGTTATTACCCTTCGCCCGAAATTATTATTCTGTAAAATTGGCGTCATTTGCTTTTTTTGTCTAATTCCCCGTCTCCTTTTTGTCCGAGGCCTTAAACAAAAGCGCCGTTTTTTTGTCTTTCTCCTGACTATTCATAAATGCATTAGTAAACGATACCTTGAAACAGTACGACTACATCCTCGCCGGAGGAGGTTGCGCGGGGCTCAGCCTTGCCTATTACCTCTCTCAGAGCCCGCTTCGCGATAAGCGGGTGCTGATCATCGATCTGGAAAAAAAGGGCCACAATGACCGCACCTGGTGTTTCTGGTCCGGCGGCCCAACTGCCCATGACGACATTGTGAGCCGGGCGTGGCCGGTGCTTTCCTTTGCCGATGAGTTGGGAGAGCGGCCCTATGAGTTGGGCGCCATGCGGTATAAGATGATCCGCGGAACGGACTTTTACCGGAAGGTACACAGCGCTATCAGCGCCCTGCCGAATTTCGAGTTCTTCCAGGCTGCCGTCACGGACATGGGGGAATCGGAATCCGGGGCTTACGTAATAGCCGGCGGGCGGCGGTTTGAGGCATCCTGGGTATTCAACAGTGCATTCCGCAATGGAGTGGGCGCCAATCCGGTGGGGTGGCATCACTTTCTGCAGCAGCACTTTGTCGGCTGGTGGATCCGCAGCAAAGAACCTGTCTTTGATCCGGGCAGGGGTATGCTGATGGATTTCCGAACACCTCAGTACCTGAGCACCCGTTTCTTTTACGTTCTTCCGCTGTCGGAGCGGGAAGCTTTGGTGGAATATACCGTCTTCTCCCGCAATAAGCTTCACCCCAAGAGCTACGAGCGAGGGTTGGAAAATTACATGGCTGATGTTTTGGGCGTGAAAAGCTACACCGTGTATGATACCGAGCAGGGAGCTATTCCTATGACTGACCGGCCTTTTCCGGCGGTGATGAGCCCCCACGTAGTCAACATTGGGACAGCGGGGGGAGCGGTGAAGCCGAGTACCGGTTATGCCTTTCAGAACATCCAGAAGCAGGCCCAACAGATTGCGGCCCAGCTGGCAGCGGGCCGCCCGCCCGTTTTACCGGCGCCGGCGCCGGGGCGGTTCCGGTTTTATGACTCCCTGCTGCTCAACATCCTTCAGTATCACGGGGAGGAAGGAAAGCCCATCTTCAGCGCCCTCTTCCGAAATAACGATATGAAGCGCATACTTCGCTTTCTGAACGAAGAGACTTCACTGTGGGAGGAAGCCCGGATATTTGCCGGCTTGCCGGTAATTTCTTTTCTGAGCGCTTTGGCGCGGGTGAAGCTGTTTCCGGTTTGGCGGCGGCTGTGGGCGGGCAATAGCTCTGTTGAGAAAACGATAAATCCGGATATGAGCGACATTGGTTTTTATGTTTCAAATATTTTTGAAAAGTTCTAAACATTTTGAAAATACGGCTGTTTGCCCTTTAATCTTTAACAGTTCTTTAACAAAATAGTAATTCTTATGGATGCATTAGTAAATTACCAACCGTTGTTGCTGGCGCAGCTGAAGTCGGGCGATTACGTGGGCTTCACGTTCTTCATCGGCTCCATGGCCATGGCCGCCGCCACTGTGTTTTTCTTCTTCCAGTTCAGCCAGGTGGAAGGAAAGTGGAGGGATTCGATGCTCGTCTCCGGGCTCATCACCTTCATTGCCGCTGTACACTATTTCTACATGCGCGATTTCTGGGCGGAGAACCAGGCTTCCCCCACGGAATTCCGCTACATCGACTGGATCCTGACGGTTCCGCTGATGTGTGTGGAATTTTATCTGATCCTCAAGGCGTTCGGCGCCAAGATGGGCCTGCTGTGGAAGATGATCGCCTACTCGGTTCTGATGCTGGTTGCCGGATATCTGGGTGAGACGATCTTTCGCGACAATTCCCCGCTTTGGGGTTTCATCTCCACGATCGGATACGCCGGTATCCTCTATGAAGTATGGCTCGGTTCGGCACGCAAGCTTTCCGCCAACTCCAACGACCCCACCCTGCAGAAGGCATTCAATGCCCTGGCCTGGTTCGTATTCGTCGGCTGGGCCATTTACCCGGTCGGTTACATGGCCATGGACACCGGCTGGCTGGCAGGTGTGATCCCGGCTACTTCGATGGACATCATCTACAACATTGGCGACGCTGTCAATAAGATCGGCTTCGGGCTGGTGATCTACAGCCTGGCTGTATCCAAGACGGCTGAAGGCGCCAAGGAGGTCGTAAAGGCTGGCTCCAGAAAGGCAACTGCCGAAGCCTGAGGCCGACAGGACGAGAAATGATTAAGAGCTAAAGAACTTGCGCCCCGGTCATTATTTGACTGGGGCGCTAAGCTAAAATGCATTAGTAAACTATGCCGCAAAGTTAAGATTTTTACCCGTTAAATCTAAGTGATTAATATCACGTCAACTTTTCCTTTTGTACATAGCCCGCTCGATGGCTAGCTTTATCAACCCCCACAGCAAGGGAATAGCCGTCACCACTACCAATCCAAGATAGATCAAGCCAAAGTTCTGCTGTATCCAGGGTAACTCTCCAAAATAATAGCCGGCCAGGGTGAGCGGCGGCACCCAGGCCAGTGCGCCCAGTACATTGTAATAATGGAATGCCCGGGGCTCCATCTGTCCGATGCCGGCCACAAAGGGGACAAAAGTACGGACCACCGGCAGGAAACGCCCCAGTATGAGGGCCTTACCTCCGTTTTTTTCGTAGAATAGATGCGTCCGTTCCACATGCTCGGCCTTCAGTAGCCGCCAACGGCTCGCCAGCAGGCGGGCGCCGAAAAACCTGCCGATGAAAAAATTGGTGAGATTGCCCGAAATGGCGGCAATGAGCAGGAGGGTCACCAGCCATTCGATCTCCATAGCGCCCGAAGCTGCGATCACTCCGGCGGAGAACAACAGCCCGTCGCCCGGGAGAAAGGGCGCTACGACCAATCCGGTTTCACAGTACACCATCAAAAACAGTAAGGTATACAGCCACCAGCCGTACCGGTGGGAGAATTCCAGTAGATACTCTTCAGAGTGGAGAAAGAATTCAAAAAATTCCTGCATGTGCCTTGTTCATTTTCAAAAGTGAATGTAGAGGATTGGAATGATATTTTTTGCAACCTCAATAATTAGACGAAAAAAGATTTGCCTGAATCAATTTTTAGATTAAGCTAAAAATTTTTTATATTTGCCTTAAATAACTAATTCGCTAAATAGAAAATTCTAAGCCATGAAAACCCATTTATTGTTTTTTCTACTGGCTTTCACCCTTGGCGCCCAGGCGCAGGGGAGCAGCTTGTCCGGGCAAACCTTTGCCGGCGGGGCGCCTCTGCCCTACGTCAATATTGCACTCGAGGGCACTTCACTCGGCGTTGCCTCCGCGGAAGACGGCGCTTTCCTATTGGAAAATGTCCCGCCGGGATCTTACCGGCTGGTGGCCTCTGCTTTGGGGTATCACACCTGGATGAAGAAAGTCGAGCTCCATCCGGGACAAGAACTGAGCCTTGGCCGCATAACGCTGGAGCCCAATATCCTGAACCTTCAGGAAGCGGTGGTAACGGGCACGATGAAGGAAACCTATCTCAAGGACTCGCCGGTCAAGGTGGAAGTTATCAGCGGCCGCTACCTGCAGCAACAGGGAGCGCCCACCAACCTGATGGAAAGTGTTGGCCTGATCAACGGCGCTCAGGAAGTGGTGGCCTGCGGGGTTTGCGGCACCAACAGCATCAGCCTCAATGGCCTGCCCGGGGCCTACACCGCCATCCTGATGGATGGGACACCGATCTACGGCAACCTGGCGGCGGTGTATGGCCTGAATGGCATTCCGCGCTCCATTATCGAGCGCATTGAAGTCATCCGCGGGCCGAGTTCCACCCTGTACGGCTCGGAAGCGGTGGCCGGCGTGATCAATATCATCACCAAGCATCCGGAGGAGCAACCCCTGCTATCGGCCGATGTAATGGGCACTACCAACGGGGAGTCTTTCGGCAACCTGGCCTTCGCTCCCCAACTGGGGAAGTGGCGGTCGTATACGGGCATCGATTACGGATATACTGACAAGTATGCAGACAGGAACGGGGATGGCTTCGGTGACTTCGTCAACCTCAACCGCCTGTCCTTGTTTACCAAATGGGAACTGGAGCGGGAGAGTGGCAAAGCCTTTTCCATATTCGGCAAATACTATTCCGAAAGCCGCCGCAACGGGGTGGAGGAATTCATGCGGGACGGCGCCTGGCGCCACCTTCGGGGCAGTGAGGAGGTATACGGAGAGAGCATCCTCACCCGGCGCGGGGAGTTGTTCGGCGCCTACGAGCTGCCAACGGCCCTTGCCCTGAAGGTCGACTACAGCCTGAGCTATCACCATCAGGACAGTTATTACGGCGCCGATCACTACGAAGCGGAGCAGGCTATTGCTTTCGCCAACCTTACCCTGCCCCTGGAAATAGGGCGGCATAACCTGCTGCTGGGGTTTACTTCCCGCTGGCAGGGGTATGATGATAATACTGTGGCGACCCTTCAATCGCCGGGCCGGCAGTTCATCCCCGGCTTTTTCGCTCAGGATGAGTGGAAACTGCGCGATAATCTCTCTCTCCTTGCCGGGGCGCGGCTGGACCATTACCAGGCACACGGCCTGATCTTCGCGCCCCGCTTTAACCTCAAATATTCCTTCAGCGACTGGACCGCTGTGCGCTTTAACGGCGGCACCGGTTTCCGTATCGTCAACCTCTTTACGGAAGACCACGCCTTCATCTCCGGGCAGCGCGAAGTGGTTATCGAAGAGTCGCTGCAACCCGAGCGTTCTTACAACGCCGCCGCCAACCTGCACCATGTATATCTTCTGGGAAAGAGCCAGGGCACATTAGACGTTGACCTCTTCTATACTTACTTCACCAATAAGATCATCCCCGATTACGATACGCCCGGCCAGATCATCTATGCGAATACCAGAGGTTATGCCCGCACTATGGGCATGAGTATCAACCTCTCGCATCAGTTCCCCTTTCCCTTGTCGGCGCAGGTGGGGCTCAACTGGCAGCGCGCCACGCAAACCGAGCCGGATGCCGACGGCCAGTTGCGTACCCAACCCATCGAGTTCGCCCAGCAATGGAGTGGGGTAGGGGCCTTTAATTACCGCTGGAAAAAACCGGGCCTTACCTTCGCCTATACCCTTAACGCTACCGGCCCGATGGCCCTCCCCGAAGCTTTTGACTTTGGCCCCGACGGCCAGCTGTTACCCACTTCCCGCCCCACCGAATCGGACCCCTTTCTGTTCCACTCCCTGCAGGCCAGCAAGATCCTTGCCGATTGGAAACTGGAAGTATACTGCGGCGTTCAGAACCTGCTGGACTACCGCCAGCCTTTTTCTCCTCTGGCCGGATTCAATGACCCCAATGCTCGCGCCGGCTTCAGCCAGAGCTTTGATACGGCCTATGCCTACGGGCCGATGCAGGGCAGGGAATTCTACCTGGGGCTGCGCTGGGAGCTTTGATCTCCCGGATAGTGGTATTGTTGCCTTCGGGTTTGGGCGCTGAGCTTCTGGTAATTGTTACACTCAACGGCAATAGGTTTTGTGCATTTGTGGGTGGACTTCCCCTTTAGGGGATTTGAGGGGCTGGGAGGG
>JAGFJE010000213.1 GCA_024103175.1 Phaeodactylibacter sp. | reverse complement strand
GGATGGTTGAATGAGCTATATTGTTAGATGGCTATATTGTTAGATTGTTGGCTTGACAAGTTTATCTGCTTAGCCCCACCGGAAAACCTGTCAAGCCTGTTTCAGGCTTACCTCCAGCCTTACGCTGAACACACTTTCCGCATCGTCGATCGTCAGCCGGTGGCGCCGGGGGTAGAGCAGTGCCAGCCGTTCGCGAATATTCTTCAGGCCGATGCCGCCGTTCTCCTCCTGCCCCGAGGATGGGCTTTTGCTGTTCTCAATGGAAAAGATAAGCCGGGAATTCGCCATTTGCAAACGCATTTTGATCCACCACCGGCCATCCTCTCCTTTGGCGCCGTGCTTGAAGGCATTCTCGACGAAAGGGAGCAACAGCAGGGGGCTGGCCTTAACCCCTTCGTCCACCTCCGGCAGTTCGGCCGCCAGCTGGAGTTTTTTACCGTACCGGAGTTGCTCCAGGGCGATGTAGTTGCGGATCAGTTCTACCTCCTTGTTCAGGGCGATCTCCTCCTTCTGGCTGTAGTAGACCAGGTAGTCCAGTATTTTGGACAGGCGGATGATGCTGTCCGGCACCTTGTCCGACTGCTGCAGGCTCAGGCCGTAGATGTTGTTCAGGGTATTGAATAGAAAGTGGGGGTGCAACTGGGCTTTGAGCAGCTGCAGTTCCACTTCCGCCTTGGCCTGCCTCAACTGGCGGTTGAGCTGTCGCTGCCGCCGCCAGTCGTTGATGATCTTCAGGCAGACGGCCAGGGCGATCACCGAGTAGTCGCGGATGGTGTTCTTGAGCACTTTGCTGGGCGGAATATAGCCACCTTCCCATCCTTCCTCCAGGCTCCACCAGAAATAAAGGAGCCCGATCCGGAAAAGGAATACGAAAAGCATAACGGAGGTTATACCCAACAAGAATGGAAGGATGCGGTTCTGCTCCAGAAAGCGAGGAACCAGCCAGTAGGCCGTGAAATAAGCCGGCAGTACGATGGTGGGCAGCCCTTCGGCAATGTGTATCCAGAGCCAGTGGCGCTCCCCTGTCCGGTAGTGAAAAACATTGGCCAGGTACTCGCTCAGTACGTACAGGCCCCAGAAGGCCAGGTGCAGGAGGATATTTTTGGTAACGAGTGACAGGATGGCAGGATTTTGATGATTAACAGGATTTTTAACCCTTGTTTAATGGAGCAAAGGTCGGAAATTCAGAGCAAGATGTGGCGGGAAGTAGAGCAACGCCGGTTTCTGGGCTATAAACGCAAGCCGGATCGCTATTTCCAACGCTTTCGGCGGCAAAACCGTTATCTTTCTACGCTGGCCCAGCGTTGCTCTACTTTCCGGAAAACGGAGGGGAATGGCTGCTATTTTCGGAAAAAAAAAGATGAAAAACCTGACTATGCTGCTGTTCTTCACCCTGTTTCTCTCCATTCTTACCGCTCAGGAAAAAACGGAAGCCCTGCGTCTCTACGTCGATTGCTCCTTCTGCAGCCAGGATTACTTCCGCCAGCACCTCCCCTACCTGGAATACGTGCGCGGGCGACAGTTGGCCGACGTACACCTCATCGCCAGCCAATGGCCGACGGCCGCCCGGGGAAGGGAAGTGCAATACGAGCTGATCGGGCAGGGGCGCTTCGCCGGCATGAAGGACAGCCTCCGTTTCGTACTGCCGCTCGGCACTTCCGAAAACGAACGAAATGAAAAACTTGCTGCCGAATTGCAGGCTGCACTGATCCCCTTCCTGGCGCGAACTCCTTTCCGGCAGTACCTCCGTTTTTCGTATCAGCCGGAGGAAGAAAAAGCGGTGGCTGCCGACCCCTGGAAGAACTGGGTCTTCACTCTCAGCGCCAGCGGCCGCTACCGCAAGGAGGCCTCCTTCCGTTCTTCCAACCTGAGAAGCACCGTCACCATCCGCAAGGTCACGCCGGAGATCCGCCTGCAGTCTTACAACTACCTGGGCCTGAGTGAGAACCTTTTTACTACCGATGACAGCCAGGTGCGCAGCATCTCCCGGGAACTCTATTCTTCCAATGTCGCCATTAAGAGCATCAGCGACCACTGGTCGTACGGCGGAGAGGTGGAATTCCGCTCTTCCTGGTTCGACAACCTGAAGTTTCAGAACCGTTACTGGCTGGCGCTGGAGTACAACCTCTTCCCCTACTCCGAATCGAGCCGGCGCCAGCTGCGCATCACACCGGAGCTGGGCTACGACTACCGCCGCTACAACGACACCACCATCTATAATAAGATCCGCGAAGGATTCCTGGCCCTAGACCTGCAACTCGCCCTGGAAATGAAGGAGCAGTGGGGAGAGGCTTCCACCTATATTGAAGTCGCCAGTTTCCTGAACGACCCTTCCCGCTACGAACTCAGCCTGTGGGCGGGCCTGAGCCTCAACCTCTTCCAGGGCCTTACGCTGGACCTCAATTTCGACGCTTCCCTCATCCGCAACCAGGTGGGCCTGCCCCGCTCCGGGCTGACCAAAGAGGACGTGCTGCTCCAGCAACGCCAGCAGGCCACCAACTTCCGCCTGGCTACCAGCCTGGGCTTTTCCTATACTTTCGGGAGTATTTATAATAGTGTGGTGAATCCGCGGTTTGGGTATTAGAAAATCCCTAGCTTTACCCCACAAAAAACCAACCGGCCATGAGCGACATCCTCATCCACCACCTCATCATCCACGAACTGGAAAAAGAACCCGAGCACAGCGAAGCCCGCCTCTTCCTGGCCGAAGCCACCACCCCGCCGGACAGCCGGGCGGACGCCCTGGTGGAAAAGCTCAACCGCACTTTCCTGCAAAAGGAGGACATCCTCCACGGCTACCTCAGCCCTCCCGGCGACGCACTCTTCCCCGGCTATTTCCAGCACCTCGTAGACGAAGGGCTCACCGAGGAGGCCTTCATCGCCTTCAGCCGCGATACGATGAATGCGCTGCAGCTGAGCCTGCAGGGCATTGTCGGCGCCAAGGGCGGCTATCTGGTGTATGCGCTCTACGAGGTGGACAGCACCCGCATGCTGGGCGTCTTCCTGGTGCGCGATACCGAGGGGCTGGCCTTCCGCAAAGAGGGAGAAGACGCCGCCGCCTTCCTGCTCGATACCGTCACCTACCTCAATACCGACAAGCTCGCCATGGCCTGCCGCATCCACATCAACCGATTCGAAGATAAACAGGGGCGCTACGTCGAACTCATCAAATACGCCCGCAGCCAGAAAGAAATATCCGAATACTTCATCAACTGGATCGGCCTGGAACGCCCGGAGAGCAGCAAGACGCTTACGGAAAACTTCCTGCAGATGGTGGAACAACTGCCTCTGCCGGCCGACGAAGCCACCGGCAAAACCATGGAGGAAGGGCGCTTCCGCGAAAAAGTGCTCAACTTCGCCATGCAGAGCCCGCAGAAGACCATCAACCTGGAACAATTCGGCCAGGAAATCTACGGCAATCCGGAAGCCACCAAACCCTATATGGAGGACAAAGAACTGGGACTGGACAATGAGTTCCGCTTCGACCGCAATGCCATGAAGCGGTTCTACAACTACAAGGCCTCCGCTGAGGGTATTTACATTTACTTCAACCGCAACCACCTCAACCATGCGCAGGTGCGCGTGGAGGGGGATGCGGTGGTCATCAATTCTCCGGAGCTGGCGGAGCAGATTCTGGATATTCTGGGGGACAGGGGCTGACCGTACCATATTATACAAAAAGTTGGGGCCCCAAATTGTATTTTTGTCCAGAGCATGTTGGAACTGTCAACTATCCTGTATCGTTTTTCTAACGAACTGGAAAAAAAGAATTGTGGTATGGACAAAAACGAATTATTGAACCGCATCACGATCGATCCATTAATCTGCCATGGGAAGCCGTGTATTCGTAGACTGCGCTATCCAGTATCCAGCATTCTGGAATATCTGGCTGCCGGAGATACTGTTGAAGACATCTTAGCAGAATTTACCGACCTGGAAGAGGATGATATAAAGGCCTGCCTGGCATTTGCAGTTTTGGCAGTGAATGCCAAAGGTAGTATAGTCATACCCCATGCAGCATGAGGTTTATTATCGATGCCCATTTACCGAAGAGCCTGGCAAAGGCATTTGCCAACCTGGGGCATTCTGTAATTCATACCAGTGAATTACCAGCGGGAAATGCTACTGACGACAATGATATCATCTCAGTTGCCGCCGATGACGGCATAGTTGTTTCCAAAGACGAAGATTTCTACCAATCGTTTCTCCTATATGGAAAACCGCCACAATTGATCCATGTCAAAGTTGGAAATATGCGGCTCAAAGAAGTCACCGATCTTTTTATCAAAATTGCTCCAAAGCCAATAGACTTGACTTATTAGGACAACACGATCTTTTGGAAGTGCATCGAGACAAGATAATCGCGATTGTTTAAGGAAAATTATTCTCAATACAAGCACCTCCCCCCATCATGCTTCACATAATACACCTTATAATTCTTCGCTTTCGGGTCCATACACCCCTTCAGGTTGAGCAGCTCCACACTTTGGAACTCCACCGGGTGGCTCTCACTTTGCAGGGAAATGGTGCCGCCGGTGAGCATCATTCCATCCAGTTTTACCGAAGGGCCGAAGCCATCCACGTTTCCGCCTCCGATCTGAGGCTTTGAATAAGAAAGCACGGTTTCCCCTTCCACGTAATGCTGAATGAGGGAATCGCCGAGCACCAGCACCTCTACCGTGACCCACTGATCGCCATCGTAGGTTCTGGAAGTGGAGTTGATGCAATGATCGGTATGCAATTTCCCGTTCATCACCACGTGGGTGCCCGGCGTACACAGGTTGGCCGTCGGCCGTTCGCCTTCGCCCGTGCCGCCCAGGAGCTGCACTTCTATGGAAATGGGGAAGTCCTGGTTCAGGCCCATCGACTCCGCCGCCTGGCCATGGATCATCAGGCCGCTGTTGCGCAGCGCCCAGCCCGGAGCGCCGGCCGCCTGCTCGCCCACAAAGCGGTAGGTGGCCCGCAGGCGGTAGTAGGAAAACGGCTGTTCGTAGAACAGGTGGCCGAAGCGCCCGTTATAATCACCCTCGTAATTTTCATAGGAGGTTTTCAGCAGGCCGTCTTCTACCCGGAAGGTATTGGCGTAGTTCTCCCCAGTGGCATATCCACGGATCTTGGGCGCCCAGCCGTCGAGGTTTTTGCCGTTGAAGAGAGGAAGCCATTCTTCCTGCTGAGGGCTGAATTTCCGGGAGGTACTGCAGGAAAAAAGAAGGCCGGCCAGGGCGAAGGAGAAAAGCAGGTAAGGGAATCTCATTTTTTAGGCTAAAAATACTTCCTATTCATCAAAATAAGCCAGGGCGCGATGGGAAATCGCACCCTGGCTTATCTCTTTTCGGACGGGCTACATTCATGTGGCCCGTAATAAAAAGAAGATAGAAACGCAGCAAGCCCTGTTGTAGAAAAATCCGCGAAAATCCGCCGGATCCGCAAAATCCGCGTTCCATCCAAAAACTCACATCCCGGCCAGCGCCTCCAGCCGCATCCAGTACTGGTCGGTATGCGCCTGCACATCCTCTATCATGTGGCGGTTTTCAGGCTTGAACAGTTGCTTAAACCTTCCCTGGTATTTCATGCACTCCTCAACCGGAATATACTTTTCCGGGCGGTAATTGATGGTGTAGTGCTGGCCTTCCAGCTCAAAGAGCGGGAAAAGGCGCGTTTCCACTGCCAGCCGCGCGATGTGAATAGACTCTGCCGGGTCCGTTTTGTGGCCAGGAGGGCAAGGGCCGTCGATCATCAGCAGGCGGAAGCCTTGGGTCTTTTTAGCTTTTTCCGCCTTCCTCCGCAGGTCTTCCAGGAAAGCCAGAGAGGCGGTCGCTGCGTATGGCAGGTTGTGTGCGGCGATGATGCCCATCAGGTCCTTGGGCCAGGCCCGCTTGAACCCACCGCCGGGGTTGGTCGTCGTCACGGCGCCGTAGGGCGTAGCGGTGCTCGTCTGTATGCCGGTGTTCATGTAGGCGCCGTTGTTGTTGACGATGTACAGGATGTTTTCATTGCGGGCGGCGGCGCCGGAGAGGGCCTGCAGGCCGATGTCAAAGGTGCCCCCATCGCCGGCGAGAATGGCGACGGTAGTATCTTCCTTGCCCTGACGGTCGAGCGCGGCGCGCACGCCGGTAGCGGTGGCCGGCGCAGCGGCGAAAACCGTATGTACCAGGTTGGCCTTCAGTTCCCGAAGCGGATAGGGGCCGGAAATGATGGAAAAACAGGAGGCGGGCGCGACGTAGACCGTGTCTTCCCCCAGTATGCTGGCCAGGTGGCGGGCAAGCAGCGACCAGCCGCAACCGCGGCAACTGAGCGCGCCGGAGTAGACCTTTTCGTCTTTTATGAGGAATTCGTTTGCTGGTTTCATTATCTGGTTATGCTTTTGGTTCAGAAAGTGGTCAACCGACGTCTATCCAGTTCACTTCTTCGGGCTGATGGAAAGCGCGGTGAATGATCTTTTCGATAGTAACCGGGGGTACGTCTTTGCCGCCGACACCGGCGTAGAAGTCATACATCCGGAGATCACTTCCGTAAAGCGCCCGCTTCATTTCCTGCATGATCGCCCCTTCATTATCGCCCAGGAAGTTGCGTTCAACAATCGCTATGACAGCGTTTTTGGATAGTGGCGCCAATGCCCTTTTCACGGCTTCCTTGGGGAAGGGCTTGAATAGCCGCAGCTTCAGCAGGCCGACCTCCGGATAGTCCCGGATAACCCCTCGGACAGTGCTGGTAATGCTGGAGATCGTAACCAGGACGAGCCGCGTTTCGGGCCCGATGTTGACGGCCTCTACGTTGCCGTAAGGGCGTCCGAAATGGGCGCCGAAATCAGTGGCGATCTCCTCGGCCATGGCCTCTGCCTGGTTCATGGCCTTCCAGTAGTTGTAGTTCAACCGGTTGTAGTGCTCGGGAGGTATCAGGCCGCCGAAGGATTTGGGCTGCAGCACGTCAATGGCCATCTCCCCCGGTTGGATGGGCGGCAGGAAGCGGTCGACCAGGTTCTGGTCCGGTATCCATACGTTTTCACTGGTGTGGCTCTGGTAGAAGGCATCGAGCACCACCATGGCCGGGATGTTTACCCTTTCGGCCAGCACATAAGCCTGTATGATGGTGTCGAGCACTTCCTGGGAGCTCTCCCCGTAAAACTGTATCCAGCCGGTATCGCGCTGGGAGAGGGAGTCGGATTGGTCCGACCAGATGTTCCAGGGGATAGAAGGCCGGCCGACATTACACACCACCATGGGCAGGCGGAAGTGGGCGATGGCCTGCAGGACCTCATGGGCGTAAAACAGGCCCTGGCCCGCCGTTGCCGTGAAGACGCGCTCTCCGCCGATGGCGGCGCCCATCGCCGCGGCAAAGACGGAGTGCTCGCTGTCCATATTGATATAAGTGGCATCGAGCTTGCCTTCAGTGACCAGTTCCGAAAGGCGCTCCACGATGGTGGTTTGAGGGGTGATGGGGTAAGCCGGAATGAAGCCTGCCCGGCACAGGCGGGCAGCCTCGGCGGCGGCGTAGTTGCCCTTCATCACTACCTGTATATGGCGTGGGTATTTGCCGGAACTCTCCTCTAGGGGCGCTTCCAGCGTAATTCCGTTCTGGCTGTGTTCCTTTTTCATAATACTGCTTCTGTTAGTTGAAACTGCATGGCTGAACAGGGGCATTCCTGGACGCAAATACCGCATCCTTTACAGTAGTCGTAATCGATACGCAAACGGCCTTCTTCATCGACATGGATGGCTGCATCCGGACAGAAATTGATGCAGTTACCGCAATTGAAGCACTCTCCGCAGTGGAGGCAGCGCGCCGTTTCGGCAACCACTTCCTGCTCATCCAGGCCTCTGGCCACTTCATTGAAATCGCCGGTGAGGTTTCTGGGATGGTGCAGTTTGTTGTAGTGCCGCGCCATGGGCAGATAGTAAGCGTAATTGATGTCTTTGGGCAGTACTACCTCGGGCAGGGTTTCCTTTTCGTGGTAGGGCTTGCCGCGCAGGTAGGCGTCTACCTCTTCGGCCACCTTATTGCCGCTGCCAATGGCTTCGGCAACGGTGCCGCCCCAGGCCATATCGCCGGCGCAGAAAACGGAGGCGCCGCTTTCCAGTTCGATGTACCCCTGCTGGGGCTCTACCGGCTTCGGGCCAAAGGCAAAGAGGTCGGCGCGTTGGCCGATGGCCTTGATCACCCGGCCGACCAGGATGGCTCTTTCCGTGCCGGGAACCGGTATGGGGCGCCGCCGGCCGGATTCGTCCGGCTCGCCCATTTTCATTTCGGTGAGGGTAAGGGCCACCTGGCTGGGCCCGGCCGGGGCCAGCGCCACCGGGGCGGTGAGAAACTCGATCTTTACCCCTTCCATCTGCGCTTCCTTCACCTCCTGCGCAATGGCGGGCATCTCCTTGATCGTCCGCCGGTAGTAAATGGTGGGAATGCCTCCCAGGCGGAGCACCGTACGGGCCACGTCAACTGCCGTATTGCCGCCGCCGATGATGGCTACTTCCTGGCCCTGGTGCAGGCCGTCGGCATCGTGGTCCAGCTTGAATTCCCGCAGGAAGTTGATGCCATCCCGGGCAAATTCTTCCCCTTCGATGCGCAGAGGGCTGCCGATATGGGAACCCGTTGCGGCAATGACCAGATCGAACCGGCTGGACAGTTCTTCAACGGCCACTTTTTTATTGAGTTCTATTTTGACGCCCTTCTGTTCGATGCGGCGGATCTCCCGATCGAGCACCTCATCGGGCAAGCGGAACTTCGGAATGCCGGCGCGCATCATGCCGCCGGCCTGAGGCAGGGCTTCGAAAACGGTGGTGGAATATCCTTTTTCACAGAGCCTCAGCGCGGCGGTCAGGCCGGCAGGGCCGGAACCGATGACCGCTACCCGCTCTTTGTGCCGAACCGGCGCCGGTTTTATTTTTCCTTCGGGGGCGCGGTCTCCCAGAAAGCGCTCGATGGCGCCGATATTGAGGCCCCGGTCCAGTTCGTTGCGGTTGCAGTTCTGCTCACAGAAATTGGGGCAGACCCGGCCGCAAATGGATGGGAAGGGGTTGTGGCGGCTGATCAGCTCGAGGGCTTCATCAAACTTTTGTTCTGACGTAAGCCGGACGAAGCCGCGCACATCGGTGCCCGCCGGGCAGTTCGAGTTACAGGGCGCCGGCCTGTCCGAATAGGAAGGCGTGATCAACCTCCAGTTTCCCGTCTTGTTTTTCGATGATGGTTCGGACCAGAAGGGGGTTTCCATTCCGTTTATTTCGAGGGGAACGTCAAAATGGAGGTCTTCTACCTTCCTGTGGTTTTTTTGCGGCTGAGCATGCAGCGCCTCGATCAGGAACCGGTTGCGGCCATTGGCCCCATTGACGGAGCGCAACGCCCGGGCGGCAGCTTCCATGTTGGCCTCGGGCTTGGCCGGCACATTGTCCCGGATAGTCTCCTGGACGAGTTCCAGGCTCACCTCAAAGATGCGGGCCAGCGCCCCGATCATGGCGGCATTGACGATGGGCAGCGACTTGCTGCCCAGGCCCAGGCCCAGAGAAATACGGGTAGCGGGAACGGTGTATACCACCCGGTCCGGAGCGGAGAAGTCCGTCACCGGCCGTTCCGTGTTGATCAGAACGGCCCCGTCTTTCTGCAGCCCGTTGAAGACGGGAACCTGCTCCAGTAAACTTTCATCAAAAACTACAATGAGGTGTGGGTGGTAGATATTACTTCGGTTGAGGATCTCTTTTTTGGCTACCCGGAGGAAGGCTTGTATGGGCGCCCCGGTTCGCTCAACGCCGAAGGCGGGGAAAGCCTGGACTTGAAAATTGCCAAGCTTGCTGAATATTTTGGCCAATATCTCGAAGGCGGTAACCATCCCCTGGCCGCCTCTGGCATGGCCGCGAATTTCTAACATAGATCATGTATTTAGATTCGCGAAAATCTGTTTTTGCGCCGGGGATCGTATTTCCGCCGCCTCTATCAGGGCAATCGGCCGAAATGCGATCCCCGGCACACTTTCAAAGAGCGTTAGGCCTTCTGGCCTTAAGCGTTCTAATATTATGCGTTTTTCGAGCGTTTAGGAATGACAATTGTCTGTCCTGGCTTTGATCTTTGTCATCTCATTGTTAGAACCGAAAGCACCGGGCAAACCGATGCTTCCACCCCCAACGGCTTATCCACCACCACAGCAGGCGGAAGGGCCAGGTGATCCACATCAGGATCAGCACGGCCACTACCAGGGCAAAAAAGGTGATCCACAGGCCCAGGACAAAGGCCACCCAGCCGGGAAGGCCTCCTCCTTCGGAAATGCGGCGGAGCATCCACCAGACCGGAACGAAACCAACCCCCAGGCCTATGGCCAGGCGGATCAGCTTGCGGCTGTAATACTTGAGTTGGCGGTAGTGGTATCGGATCCTGGCACGAATGAAAGGCCGCCCGGGATCGGCCCGGCGAATCTCTTGTCTGCCTTTTTCAGGGCCGGGAATGAATACTGCTGCTGTTGAAGGCTGGGGAAGAACAATGGCCATCCAGGCGAGGAACATGATCAAAGCGCGCATTGTTTTTTATAAAAAACCTCGGAATTTCCGGGAAATTTCGCGCTCCGGAAAAATTAACTTCTCGCTGCTTATCCGCCTGTCCCGCCCGCCGGACCTGTACTGAAGTATTGCATCACTCCCGGCATAAGCGCAAAAATGAGGATGGCCACTCCCAGCAAACCGTAGATGGTTTGCAGGAAATGCCCGCCGCCGATAAAGGCGATCTGAACATCGATCCAGATAATGAGCATGAGGCCGAGGTAGAGGCTGAACGCCCAGGCCCAATGATAATGGCGGTAAACATTCAGCTTGTCTGCCCAGGCCCAGCCGGGGCGCCGCCACAGGCCGATGAGCACAATAAGGGGAAACAACCCGAGCAGGGCGCCCAGGATGAGCCCGGGTATCAGATAATTATTAAAAGGCGTCCCTTCCAGATATTCTGAGGCGGGCATTTGCAGGCTGTTGCCGGAAGGGTCGGCGATGAGGCTGAAACCGCCCAGCAGGCCGCTGCCGCATTGAAAAAGGATGAGAAAGGCAAGAAGGTACAGGGAGAAAGGCCGGGGTTTACGCATCTTGGAAGTTTTACCCGGAAGTATAAAAATTGTGGAAGAAAAATGCACTGATCTTTGTCAATGGAAAAGGTATCCTGCTATCCGGTAATAGATTTCACTCTTGAAAATGTTACATTTAGGAAACACCTTGCCTTTACATCGGCTTTCCAGGCCGAAAGGGAAAAGTATGGATCTGGAATATGCTGTCACCATCTCCGGATCAAGCGGGAGGGCCATAATCCAAAAAACGCACGCCACTATGAAGATCATTTTCATATCCGACACACACGGCAAACACCGCAAAGCTGACATTCCGGAAGGAGACGTCCTCATTCACGGCGGAGATGTGACCAACGGGCGGGAAGCGCAGATGCTGGATTTCCTGAACTGGCTGGCGGAACTGCCCCACACTTACAAGATATTTATCGGCGGCAACATGGACCGCATGCTGGAGGTTGATTCGGTAAAGTACCACAATATGCTGCCCGACAATACTTTCTACCTGGAAAATGAGAGCCTCGACCTGGAGGGAATACACATTTGGGGCTCTCCCATGATACCCAGGTTCGTCGGCGCCTTCAACCGCAAGCGGGGCGAAGCGCTGAGGGCCTACTGGGAAAAGATACCCGATGACGTAGATGTCCTGATCACCCACACCCCTCCGGCGGGCATCCTGGACCGCACCTCCATGGGGTTTTCGGTTGGTTGTAAAGACCTGCGCCGGCGGGTGAACGAGCTGGAACCCAGGCTGCACCTCTTCGGGCACGTCCACGAATCCTACGGCAGAGAAGAACACAACGGCAGCACCTTCGTCAACGGCAGTTTCGTGCGTGGTTTCTTCCAGCATTTCAATGCCCCCTTTGAACTCGAAATATAGCGGCAGGGAATCCACAACAACCAAAACTTCGAAAGCTGGATGCAGGATCGTATCTTCGCGGCAAAATCAATTCCCAAACCCAATGATGGACCTCAAACAGATCATAGAAGAAGCCTGGGACGACCACAGCCGGCTGTCCCACAAGCCTGTTCAGGAAGCCGTTTTTCACGTTATGGAACTGCTCGACCAGGGGAAAGTACGGGTGGCGGAACCCACGGAGGAGGGCGAATGGAAGGTCAACGAGTGGGTCAAAAAAGCCGTTGTGCTCTACTTCCCGCTCCAGCAGATGGAAACCATCGAAGTGGGGCCTTTTGAATTCCACGATAAGATACCCTTGAAGAAAGATTACGCCACCCTGGGCGTGCGGGTCGTACCCCATGCCATTGCCCGTTTCGGGGCCTACCTGGAAAAAGGCGTCATCATGATGCCCAGCTACGTCAACCTGGGCGCCTGGGTAGGCAGCGGCACCATGGTCGACACCTGGGCCACGGTAGGCTCCTGTGCCCAGATCGGCCGCAATGTACACCTGAGCGGAGGCGTGGGCATCGGCGGAGTACTGGAACCCCCACAGGCCGCCCCTACCATCATCGAGGATGATTGTTTCATCGGCTCCCGCAGCATCGTCGTCGAGGGCGTGCGGGTGGAAAAAGAAGCCGTGCTGGGCGCCAACGTCGTCCTCACACAGTCCACTCGCATCATCGACGTCACCGGGCCCGAACCCGTCACCTACAAAGGCCGGGTGCCGGCGCGCTCGGTCGTCATTCCCGGAACTTACGCCAAAGAGTTTCCCGCCGGAACCTATCAGGTGGCCTGCGCGTTGATCATCGGGCAGCGGCAGGAAAGCACCAATAAGAAAGTGTCGCTGAATGAAGCGCTGCGGGAGTATAAGGTGGCGGTTTAGAAAGGTTGTGTAAATGTGTAAATGTGCGAGGGTGTAAAAGTGCTGTCCGGGTTGCCTCCGCACCTTTACACATTTACACCTACACACTTTTACACACGATCATGTCCTGGCTGAACAACCTATTCCGAAAACGAGAAAAGAAAGAAGCGGACCCAATGAAATACCTGATCGTTGGCCTGGGAAATATCGGCGCCAAATACGAAAATACGCGCCACAATATCGGTTTTGAAGTGGTGGATACGTTGGCCCGTGAATTCGAGGCGGAATGGAAAACAGAAACCCTGGGGGATGTCGCCTCATTCCGGCACCGGGGGCGCACCTTCGTCCTGCTCAAACCTTCCACCTACATGAACCGCAGCGGTAAGGCCGTCCGCTATTGGATGCAGAAAGAAAAAGTGGACAAAAACCGCCTGCTCGTCGTCGTTGACGACTTCAACCTCCCTTTCGGCAAGCTTCGGCTCAGAGGGAAGGGTAGCGACGGCGGCCATAACGGGCTGAAGGACATCGACCAGGTTACCGGCGGCAACAATTACGCCCGCCTGCGCCTCGGCATCGGCAACGAATTCAACAAGGGACGGCAGGTAGACTACGTGCTGGGCGAATGGTCGGTTGAAGAAGCCGATCAGTTGCCGGAGATCCTTGAAAAGGCGGCCGGGGCAGCCAAGGCTTTTGGCGCCATAGGCCTGCAGAATGCGATGAATCAATTCAACAGTTAATACTTAAAGCACCTTCACTTTTATGATCCTGGCGGGGCAATTCTGCGCCGCCCGCAGGCTGGCTTCGTATTCTACTATGGGTAGGTTCCGGATGTAAAAATCGCCCCGCCGCCGCCCTTTGCGGAGGTAGCTCTTACCATCTCTTTCCGACATCACCCACTGCTCCGGAGCGGCTTCCACACAGGCATAGCACCCGATGCATTTATTCCTCTGAAACGCGATCTGGATCATGTTCTATTTTGTACAGTTTATCGGAGGGGCGCACTTTTCTGGCTACCGGCATGGAAAAATGGACACCGCGGCGGAAAATGCCCTCCACCGGCACGTTGTTGAGGTGCAGGCTGGCAACCTGAGTTCGGAGCAGCCCGGTCGTCGGCCCGGTGATGAGCACTTCATCGCCGATCTTTATATTGCCGGCCTGCAATTTGAATTCTCCCACCTTGAGCTTGCTGAAGTATTTGACTCCTGAGCCGATGAGCACTTTGTGTTCCCTGGCTTTGGAGCCCGGCGCATCCGTCCATTCTCCCAGTTTCCGGCCCAGGTAATATCCACCCCAGAACCCCCGGTTATAAACGCGCCCCAGGCGCTGCATCCATCCCTCCACCTTTTCCGGCCCGTAACGGCCATCGGCAATGGCCGCCAGGGCCTCCCGGTAACAGCTAACCGTCTCGTAGACATAATCCGGCCCTTTGCTGCGCCCTTCGATCTTGAGAATACCGATTCCCGTATCCACCAGCTTGTCGAGAAAACCGATGGTGGCCAGGTCTTTGGGCGACATGATGTATTCGTTTTCGATGAGCAGCTCATTGCCCTCCTCGTCCTTTACCGTATAGCTGCGGCGGCAGTTCTGCTTGCAGGCGCCGCGGTTGGCGGAGGCATTATGGGTGTGAAGGCTGAGGTAGCATTTGCCGGAAATGGCCATGCACAAGGCGCCATGTGCAAATACTTCGACCCGCACTTCCTTCCCGCCGGGACCGGTGATCCCCTTCTCCCGGATCTGCCGGCAGGCCCGGGCTATCTGCCCCATGGCCAGCTCCCGCGACAGCACCATCACTTCCGCATAGGCGGCGTAGAACTGTATGGCTTCGATATTGGTTATGTTGGCCTGTGTGGAGATATGCACCGGCACTCCTTGTTCGCGGGCATACACCAGAACTGCCGGGTCCGCAGCGATGATAGCGTCAATGCCGGCATGCCTGGCAGCATCGACGGTGCGCCGCATCAGGGACAGGTCATGGTCGTAGAGGATGGTATTGAGGGCCAGGTAGGTGCGCAGGCCCCTGCGTGAACAAAGGCGTTGTATTTCGGGCAGGTCAGGTATGACGAAATTATTTGCCGAACGGGCCCGCATATTGAGCTGTTCCAGCCCAAAGTACACCGAATCCGCACCGGCATCGATAGCCGCCCTCAAAGACTCGAAGGAGCCGACGGGAGCCAGCAATTCTACATTTTTCATGGCATGGGGGCTTTTGTCTCCTGCAAAGGTCCGCCCTGTGGTAGAAAAGCCCAATGATATTGATCAATTTAACCCTTCCTTCACGGAATTGGCCCGCCTTTAAGCGTTAGTACCAGCAGAGGGCCTTATATTTGCGGATTCTATTTCCAAATAAAATGCTGAGAAAAATAAAATTGTATCCTGCACATTTTTTCCTAAACTTGTCAGAACACCGCCTGCGATCGGTAGGGTTTACCGCCCTGGCCGCCACTGTCGCCCTGTTTTGGGCCGGCTGTAAGAATGACGTCGAAGATGTCAATGCCCTGGTCTCCCGGTTTGACACCCAGGTGGAAACGGCCAAAGATGTGGAGATCCTGTACAGCGACTCCGCCCAGGTGCGGGTGCGCATCACTGGCCCCACCATGCTCTACCACCTCGACCGAAGGGAACCCCGGCAGGAATTTCCCGACGGCGTGTCCGTTGATTTCTTCGGGCCGGAAGGAGCAATAACGAGCCAGCTCGACGCCCGCTACGGCCTTCGGCTGGAGAATAAGAATGAAGTGATCGTTCGCGATAGCGTCGTCTGGCAAAGCGTCGAGGGAGAGAAGATCGAAACCGAAGAGCTGATCTGGGATGAACGCCGTAAAAAGATCTATACCAATAAATTTGTGGTGATCACCCGCCCCGATGAGATCATCTACGGGCATGGCTTCGAAGCTGACCAGGACTTTAGCTATTCCCGGATCAACGCCATCGAAGGGCGCCTGAAAGTCGAAGACCTGGAAAAGGAACTGGAATAATGCTGATTGCCCTGATCATATTTTCCCTGATGCTGTCCGCCCTGTTCTCCGGTACGGAGATCGCCTACATCTCTGCCAACAAGCTGCGGGTTGAACTCAAAAAGAAAAAGGGAACCCAGCGCGGACAGGTATTGTCCGGTTTTTATGACGACCCCGCCGGCTTCCTCGGCACCATGCTCGTTGGCAACAACATCGCCCTGGTGGTTTTCACCTTCCTGCTGACCCAACTGGTCGAACCCCACCTGCTTCAGATCACCTGGTTTCAGGCGCCGCTTATCCTGCTTCTGGTAGAGACCGTTCTGGCAACCATCATTGTATTGCTGTTCGGGGAATTCCTGCCCAAAACCCTGTTTCGGCTCTATGCCGATGACGTACTCTACTTCTTTGCCTATCCGCTGAAATTGCTGCAATGGCTCCTGCTCATACCCTCCTGGGTAATGACGCGCCTGTCTAACCTCCTGCTTCGCGCCCTGCGCACTCCCGTCGAGGAAGTGGATAATGCGTTCACCCGCCTCGACCTCGAGAACTTCATCAATGACACCCATACCGATACCGAGGAAGATATCGACCGCGAGCTTTTCGGCAAGGCCCTCAACCTGCGCGATGTGCGCGTTCGGGAGTGCATGGTGCCCCGCCCGGAGATCGAGAACATCGACCTCAGCGCCAGCGTGAATGACCTGGAACAGCTCTTCCGGGAGACAAAGCTCTCGCGCATCATCGTCACCAAAGATGATATTGACAACGTGCTGGGGTACGTCCACCATCAGCAACTGCTCAAGCAGCCGAAATCCATCAGCAAACTGATCATGGACCTGCCCTTCATCCCCGAGGCCATGCGCGTGACCGACCTGCTCAACCAGTTCATCCGCGACCGCATCAATATCGCTATCGTAGTGGATGAGTACGGCGGCGTATCCGGCCTGATCACCCTCGAAGATATCCTGGAAGAGATCTTCGGTGAGATCGAAGATGAACACGACCAGGAGGAGTACGTGGAAACGGTCGTCCGCCCGGGCGAAGAATTTATTTTTTCCGGACGCCTGGAAATTGATTATCTTAACGAGAAATACAACCTGGGCCTGCCGGAAGGCGACTACCATACGCTCTCCGGTTATCTGGTGATGACCCACGGCGCCATTCCCGAAAGGGGTGACGTGCTGGAACTGAACGGCTACCGCTTCTTCCTGGAGCTGGTGAGCGACACCAAGATCGAGACGATCCGGGTCGTGCGCCTGGAACCAACAACCACCTAAATTCTCTGATATGAAAACTAACGCTTTACTCTTTGCCTTTTTTGCTTTATTCTTCCTGCCTTTCATCCTTTCTGCTCAGCACAGCCTGGGCGCCCAGGGCGCCCTCTGGCGTACGCAACCCCTGCAGCAGGAGGGCCGGCACGACTACCAGGGCGGCCTGAGTTATTCCGCCGGGCTGAATTATTTTCACCAGCTTCCTGCCTCCGGCTGGCAGCTGTTCGCCGGCCTCCGTTTCAGCAACCTGGAACAACGCTACAGCCTGAAGCAGCGGTACAGTTCGGGGCAGCCCTTCTTTCCGAATATCCCGATCGATCCTCAGGTGATCAATAATAATCAGAATACGATAACCGAGTCTCAGGTTTTCAGTTTCGGCCCCGCCGAAAGCTATCATGGCCGGCAGTTCAATAGCCGGTACCTGGGCATGCAGTTCGGGGCCCGCTTCTTCGCTACAGATGGGCCATTGCGCCTCTTTCTGCAGCCCTATGGCGCCGCCAATATCTACCTGAACACCCGATACAATCAACCTGTGCTGGTTTTTTACGGGCCTTCCGGAAGCATCTTTCAACCCAACAGCCAGGATGTCATCCGGGCCACAGGAAGGCTAGGCGGCTACCGGCGCCTGAGCCTGTCCGCCGGCCTGGGCCTCGGAGTGGAAAAAATGCTGGCGCCGGGTGTTTATGTTTTCGCCATGCCTGCCGCTGAGTATACCATTACCGGCCCGCTAAAGGATAGCCCCGACAAGAATTTCCTTCATCTGGGCGGCGCCCTGGGGCTGCGGTTTGAGTATTGAAAAAAAAATTAAAAAAATCTGCTTTTCCGCTAACTCTTCTTCTTTCCTCACCGATAGTATAGGTAAAAGCGGAAACCAATGCCATACGGGACCAATAGTACAGACGGAGAGTTGCGGCGCGGTTGCCTGAAGGGCGACCGCCGCGCGCAGCAGGCCCTGTACCAGCGGTACTATGGCAAATTGCTCGGCATCCCGATGCGCTATACCAGCAACCGGGAGGAAGCCAACGCTCTGCTCAACCAGGCTTTTTTCCAGATCTTCAGAAGCCTGGAGGACTACAAAGAGGCGGGCAGTTTCTCCGGATGGATGTCCACCATCACCTTTCGGGTGACGATGGACCACCTTCGCATGGAGCAGCGCTATCGGGAGCGCTACAGCCTGGAAACCGCAGAAGCCCGGCCGGTGTACAACCATGCGGAGAGCAAACTGCAGGCGGAAGACATCTTCCGTCATATACAAAGACTCCCGGATTATCTGCGGGCGGTTTTCAGCCTGTACGTCATCGACGGTTACAAGCACGAGGAGATCGCCGCCATGATCGGCATTACGGTAAGCGCCAGCAAATGGCGCCTCGCCAAAGCCCGGGAGTTGCTGCAGGCGGCCCTGGAACCTTATATTAATAACGATAAAGAACAATCGGCATGAGCCAGGAGGCCAACAAATGGGAAGCGGATGTCCGACAGGCCGTCGAAACGCACGAGTTCGGCTACGACCCGGAAGCCTGGGCGGCCATGGAGGGTTTACTCGACGGTGCGGGCGGTGGCGTAGCCGGCGCATCTCCAGGCGCCGGTATGCCTGGCCTGGCCTGGGGTTGGAAAGTGCTGATCCTTTTATTGCTCGGCGCAGGCGGGCTGCTGTTGTGGTGGTACTGGCCGGCAGAACAGGCGCCTCCACAGCCACCAACCCGGACAGAAAGGCCGGCCTTGCCGGATATCTCCCGGCAACCCATAGAACCTTCTATACCGGAAGAGGGCCGGTTAAAGCCCGGCCCCGATACGCGGTTGCTGCCCGACAGCAGGTTGTCGCCGGAGCATGGCGCATCATTCCCTCTGCCGGCATTGCCGGAAAAGGAAACGCCCTTCCTCCCTCTTCCGCTACGGGAGGAACAGTTAAGGAGGCCGTGGGCCGTGCCGCCGGCACTTCCCACCCGGGCGCCTGCTGAGCTCGAAATACCCGGCCCGCTGCCGCCGGACTTGCAACAGCTCCTTCCCGAGCCCGTGAAACAACGGCGCGACCGAAAAACGCTATTTCCTGACGTAATCGAAAAATACTAATCAAGCCATGAAAGTAAGATCATTCCTGACTACAGCCGCCTGGCTGTTGCTGCTCCCCCTTTGCCTGCACGCACAGGCCTCAGGCCCTGACAGCCGCTGGGTGGCCGGCATAGGATTCGGGTTCTCCATGTATCCTTATACCCAGCAAAGCCTGCAGGGAGAAAGAGACGCCAACCTCATCCCGGTGGAAACTACTGTGGAATACCGGCTGTCGCGCTGGTTTTCCCTCACCGCCCACTTCTCTTTCGGGCAACTGCACACCTCAAGAGTCCGATCGGAATTTGTCGGCAATGACAGCTACCCTTTCCTGTTATCGTATAAGGTGAAGACGGTGGCCGCATATGCAGCCCCCCGGGTACAATTCCGCATCTGGCAGGGAGACCTGGGCGTAGCCCTGGGGCTGGGGCGTTACCGGCAGTGGTTCGATCAGAACAGTTACACCATAAACAATCGGCAATATCTCCTGAAATACCGGGGCGTCGACAACGATTTTTTAGTCTTTCGCACCGACTACACCTACTGGCCGCAAAGGCGTTTTGGAATAGCCATTGGGTTTGAGGCAACCGAATCCTTCGGAGGGCCGGGTAAAAATGCTTTCCCGGAGCCCCGGCAGCCGTTGCCCGGCAACCTGGAGCCTGCGGGAATATTTGACGCACTGCAGCCCAGAATCAGAGGGTACAGTACAACGACGATCTGGGCGGGGTTTCGCTATCGTTTCTAACCATTAAATAAAAATACAATCATGAAAAATATACTATTCCTTTTTATGACAATTACTTTCTGGAGCGTTTCGACGGCAAACGGACAGGGTTTCCGGGCCGGAGTGAATGCCGGTTATCTGATGCACCTGCAACCGGAAACCGGTGGGCCGGGCGTCGGCGTAGAAGTTGGGGCCTGGGGGAGTTGGGCGCTTACCGCCCACGGCCAGCTGCAATTTTCCGTTGGCCACCGCCGCCTGGGCGGGTTCAGCCGGCTTCACCTGGAAACCCGAGTAAGCGGCACGGTTACCGATATCCGGCGGACTGTTTCTGCCATACAGCTCACCGCATTACACTTTTTAGATGCCGAGCTGGGTTGGGCCATGCCGTTCAATGCTGAAAGCCCCTGGTCGTATTACGCCGGAGCCTACTACGCAAGGCTGGTGGACTGGCAGGATTTCGACCGCACCATCACTTCCATAGAGGAGTCCGGCCGCCGGTTCGGAGAAGTATCTGACCCCAACTGGCCGGTTCGCGACGAGCTGCGCAGCGACGATTTTGGCCTGCGACTGGGGATTTCTTATCAAATTCTGGAGGGCTTGTCGGGCCGGCTGGATATCCGAAGAGGCCTCACTGACCTTGTTCCGGGCGCCCGGTTTACCGATAGCCCGAAGGATCACCTTACTGCATTTTCGATTGGGCTTTCTGCACGATTATTTTAAATAATGGCAGGACCTGAGAATAAAAAATTTAAAATTTGACTTTGTCCTGCATCCTGGATACCCGAGTGGAATTGTGTAAGGCGAACAAAACCGGCAGCGTACATACTCCAATGTTCGCCCTGAAGCCTGATTACCTTAC
>JAGFJE010000194.1 GCA_024103175.1 Phaeodactylibacter sp. | reverse complement strand
ATCGGCGCCCCGCTCCGGTTTTCCGACAGCCACCCCGACGCCCCTTTACCCACTACCCCCTATTGTGAATCCTGGGATATTGACAATGACACCATTGAGCGGTGCGTCCTCACCCTGGGAGTCAGCTTTCCCCGGAAAAGGAAGTAAAATATTATCCAGGAGTGGATTAAAGGAAGGCGCCGGGCTTTTGCCAAAAGCCGGAGGTTTTCTGTACGATATTCGATCGGCCAAGGCGCTATCCCATGTACGGTGGACGGTTTGACGGTAGACGGTACCTCCGTTCTATCCCGCCCGCACACCGTACACCTTCCATGCCCTAGCCCGCCCGTACACCGTACACAAAACCACCACCTCAATCCCCAAAAAATACTCACCAGCATTCCCCCTCTTTTTTTTATCAGAATACTTTCTCATACAACTCCCGCTCCACCGCCGCCCCCGTGCGGCTTTCCAGGATCTCGAACACGTTGCCCTTGATGGTGTGGGCGATATCGCCGGTGGGCAGGTCGTTGCAGTCCAGGCCGAAGGGGTCCTCGATCTCCTCGCCGAGCAGCTCGACGCCGAGCAGGGCGAAGAAGATAAACATGGAAATGGGGATGGCCGACAGGTGGAACGTGTTCACCAGGGCGAAGGGCAGCAGCAGGCCGTAGGCGGTAATGAAGATCTTGAGGTAGACGGCGTAAGAGAACGGGATGGGCGTCTTTTTGATGCGCTCGCAGGCGCCCAGAATGTCGAGCAGGCTCTGGTGCTGGGCCTTGATGTTGATGTAATCGCCCTCGTTGATCTCCCCGTTGCGGTGGGCTTCCGCCAGGCGTTCGAAGAGCTGCAGGGCGATGTGGTTGGGAATGTGGCCCTTAGTTTCGTACTCGGCCCGCTCTTCATCGTCCAGATAGATCAGTTTTTCCAGTTTAGTACCGTCGCGCAGGTGTTCCACCAGGGCCAGGCAGAAGTTGGAGATGTGCTTGCCGAAAAAGCGCCGCACCTCCTTGTCTTCCTGTGGGAACATGCTCTGCACATAAATGGCGAAGTTGCGCGTATTGTTCACCAGGGCGCCCCACTGCTTGCGGGCTTCCCACCAGCGGTCGTAGGCCGAGTTGGTGCGAAAGACCAGGAAAATACTGAGGATCACGCCGAGGAGGGAGAAGATGGAGGTGTTCATCTGGATAAATTTACCCCAGCCGAAATACTCTATCGGCCCGCACACGATGGCGGCGTACAGGCCGATCAGCCCCACCGAGCGCATGATGCGGACCATGGTCCAGCTGCGGGCCAGGTGCCCCAGGTCGCCGAACCAGTTGTCATTCGTTTTGTAATAGATCATTGGGTGTTGTTTTATTGGAACAACAAAAGTAAGGATTTGAGGGAGAAGATTATTTGAGCGAAGGAAGAGTGTATAGGTGTAAGTACTGTGAGGTTACATGAGTCATCCCGGATTTCTGAAATACACGAATTTGGCCTCAAAGTGGCTAAATTCGTGAAATAGCCGGCCCAAAGGCCGGTTGAAATGTGGCCTATGGCCGAAATAATTCCACCATAGGCCGCACGAAGGCTTTTGTGGGCTTTAGTGCCTTGGTGTTTTAGTGGCATAAAATTTATTTGACACAGTACTTAGAGACGAGCAGTCTATGCGCTTAATTTTTTGGCAAAAGCCTGCCACTTACAGGTTCAAGGTCATACATCACGAAAGATTCGATAATGCTTTCCATATCCTCATTTTCACCATGGTCTTCTTTACCTTGTTCTGTTTCAAGAAAATTGTAAAGTGTTTCCTTATTGTCAAAAGTTACCCAGACAATAACGGAATTTCGTTCCCTGTCTACCCCAACTTGACGGGCAATAACTCCATCTAGCTTTTCATCCATTTTTTCGCTCGGAGCTTTGGCGATTCTAATAAGTTCTTCCAGTTTGCCAGGTTTGGCAGTCGACACCGATACAAATGTGTATGCCGGATTATTCATATCCATTGCAATTTAGATTATTAATTATGTTTCTGATGTAAATATACACATTTATTTCAAATCAGAAATATAATTTCTATATTTGTTCAATATTGACCTAAAAAAACACAATGGACTACTCTTTACTTATAGAACTAATAGGGTTTGTAGAGGAATTTCAAAAAGGGAACCCTTCCAACAGATTGGGAGATTTTGTCATTTGGTTAAATAACAAGTTGTTTGCTTCTGAACAGGAAAGTAAACATCCGGCTCACGATGAATTATTAATAGCGTTTAAAATTATCTATTTGAACAAGGAGTTAAAAAAGCAAACCAAAAGCGTTTTATCCCGGTCTAAGGTTTCGTCGATAGATGAGTACAGTTTTCTACTGCATTTAGATTATCAGGAGAGTTTTAGAAAAATGGAGATCATTGACCTGCATAACCTGGAAGCACCGACTGGAATTGAAATAATCAAACGCTTACTAAAAAATAAGCTGGTTGAAGAATTTGCAGATGAAGATGACAAACGGGCAAAAAGGATAAAAATAACCAGAAAAGGTATTAAAGAGATACAAGTGATTAAACCTCAAATTGATAAGGTATTCGCTAAATTCACTGAGCCATTAAATTTGGATGAAAAAATTCAAATGAGCGGGATTTTGGATAAGTTAAGCTGATAAGAGTTCTCTGTAACCTAATTTTATTGTGTTGACTTAAACTTTAGCTACGTAGCGGCTAAAGTTTAAGCCAACACAGTGAGAATACCTCTCTAATAGAAGTAAAACCCACTCGGCGCCACCCCTGCCAGCTTCGAATCCAGCAGGTTCCCATCCCCGTCATAGCGGTAGATCATCTGCCGGCTCTTATAGTCGCCGGCGTCGCCCAGCCAGATGTTGCCGGTTCCCGGCTCTATGCCCAGGCCGTAGAGATCGCGCCCGTCGGCAGTGATCAGAGGTTCGGAAGGCAGGGCGCCGGCATTGATGGGCATGGTGTACAGGCCGATCTTGGTGTAATAGAGCCGACTGCCCGCTTTGTCGATGGCCAGGCGGGGGGCGAAGCCGATGTTGTTGTCCGCAAAGGGAAAGCTTTGCAGTACAGCTTTGGTTTGGGGATCCACCTGGTACAGCCCGCCAGGGGTGTTTGTGTCAAAATCGCCGGAGCAGAGCACCCAGATGCTGCCGGCAGCATCCTGCAACATGGCGGTAGGGCTAAGGCCCACTTCGATGCTGTCTACCAGGACGTGGTTCACGGCATCGATCACGTACAGCTGCCGGCTGGGCGGCTGGCCGAAGGAACTGGGGCAGGAAACAAACACTTCATTCCCCACCTTGATCATCTGCTCGGCCCAGTTTTGCGGCAGGGGTACAGATACTATAACCGCCCGGAGGGAAAGGTCTACTACGTGGACCACTCCGCCGAACAGGTCGGACACATAGGCCGTCTCTTCATCGATGGGCAGAAAGTAGCGGGGCGAGCCCTGCACCGCGATGGCGCCCAGCGACTCAAACGTCTTGACATCCACAATCTCGATGCGCTGGGAGTTGTTGAGCACCAGATAAGCGGTATCGCCAACCAGCGTCATGCTCTGCAGGATGTCGCCCAGGGGCCGCTCGTTCACCCCGGCGAAGATTTCCTGTTGGATGGTGTTGTCGCCGAAGCGGTAATAGCTCACCGATGCATTGCCGTCATTGAAGCCGCCTTCATTGGTGACCAGCACCCCGGCCCCGGCTTCAACCACGGTGTCATCCGGTACGGGAGTTTCATCATCGGTATTGCAATTGGCCAGCCAGAGGGTGGCGAGAAGCGCCAGGAGAAAAGAAATTCGCATGTCGGATATTTTTACTTTTTGGAATAATGAATGTTCAACCCTACGCGGAAGTGCCGCCCCGGCAGCGGCCGGTTGGCGACGAGTTCGTAGTTTTCATCCCACAGGTTTTCCACTTTAACGTACAGGCGGCCGGAGAAAGTTTTCCACTGCCAGTCTCGCGACAGGCGCAGCGCCCCAAGGGTAAACCCCGGCAGCCAGTCCGAATTATCGGAAAGGGTGTAGGTGCGGCCCGCACACTCCTGCAGGTAGGCCAGATACCAGCCGCCGGACTGCCAGGCCAGGGTGGCGCCGCCCTGGTGCCGGGGCACATAGATCAGTTGCTTGCCGAAAGAGGGGCCGGCAGCATCGCGGGAGCCCTCATTGGTAGACCGGGTGTAGCTGTAGTTGCCTTCCAGCCTTAGCTGTCCCGCTCCCAACCGGCGTTCCAAAATCAGCCGGGCGCTTCCGCCGCGGCTCCACACCTGGCGGACGTTCTCCGGCCGAAACAGGCCGTCTTCCGGCAGCCAGATGATCCAGTCTTCTACGTTGTAGTTGAAGCCGGACAACTGGGCCAGCCCTCTCCAGTGCCCCCATTCCTTCTCGGTTTTCAGGTAAAGCGATTGGTTCCAGCCCTTCTCGGGGCGCAGGTTGGGGTTGCCGGCGCCCGGCCAGTACAGGTCGTTGAAGGTGGGCAGCCGGTAGTTGCGGGAAGCGGAAAGGCCGGCTTCCAGGGCGCCTTCGTTTTGCCAGCGTAGGCTCAGAGAGGGCGTAAAGGGGATCGCCCGGCCAGCCCCCCACTCCTGCCGGCCGCTGACGACGGCCAGCCATTGCCGGCCGGGGCTCTCCCAGCGCAGCGCAGCGAAGGCCGCCCACCTGTCTTGCCGGGGAAAGCCCGGGTATACGTCGGACAGGGCTTCCAGGTAGTTGAACTGCAGGCCGCCCTTTACATCCAGCCCGGAAGAAAGGCTATGCGTACCTTCGGCTTCCGCCAGTATCGAGCGGGTGCGGCTGTCCGAAAACGTATTCGTCAAAGAATCGGTATACTGAAGGCGGTTTTGCAGAAGTGCCAGGCGGGTGATCCAGCTGCTGCGCTGCCCTACCCACTGCCAGTCGAGGGCGGCCCGCAGGGCTTCGTCCTCCTGGCGGGCGCGGCTGTCCGGCTGCACCCGGCTGGGAGGGATGTCCCGTTCGGCCTGATGCGCCCAAAAATGGACGCCCAGCTGGTGCCCATCGGGAAAACGAAAGGTGTTCTCCTGAAGAGCCCCCATCTGCCGGCTGCCGGCGTGGGGCAGGCGCTTTTCTTTCCCGAAAATATCTTTGTAGAAGTAGTCATTATCCGCCGATTGCAGGAACAACTTGGTGGAATTGCTGAAACCACTGCTCCCGTACCCCAGCTTCAGGCCCTGGCCCAGAAAGCCGAAGCTGCCTCCTTCACCCTGATAGCTCAGATTCAGCCCCCCCTCCCGCTCCGGCCGGCTGTCGAGGTGGATGGCGCCGCCCAGCGCCCCACTGCCCCATAAGGAACTGGCGCCTCCTAACGCCAGGCGGGTATCGTCGAAAAAAAAGAGGGGAAGGATGCTGAGGTCCGCCAGACCGAGCATGGGGTCCTGCAGGGGAAGGCCGTTCCACAACACAGCCGTATGCCCGGCGGAGGTTCCCCGAACGGCCGCCGTGGCAATATTGCCCGCCCCGTAGTCGCGCACGTAAATGCCGCCCTGCCGGCGCAGGGCTTCCGAAAGGTTCTGCGTTTTTAAAAAAGAAAGCTGCATGCTGTCGACAGCGCCCTGCTCCTGGCCTGGCTGCCAGCCCCGCAGGCGGGAAGCGGTGATCGTGACCTCGGGGATGTCGATGGTATCGGTCTGGGCAAGGGTACGGCCGGGCAGCCACAGGAGCGCTGCGAATGGGATAATACAGTATAGAAAACAACGCCGGAAATAGGCCATGCAGCGGTTTTGGGTTGCACGGGCATAAGGTGGGAGAAAGGCTAATGGTTATTATACACCCCTCGGTCACCAGAAGTGATTTTTGTCGCTTTCTTTTTGCGCCCTGCGGCGTTGAAAATGCTCGCCGTAGCTGCGGCTATGCCTGTGCTTTTCGCCTTGCAGGCCACAAAAATAAAATTACCAAAATTTCACCTCTGATAACCGAGGGGTGTATAGCTGTTCAGTTGGCTGAACAGATAATAACCATTTAATAAACAATCCACCTTGCCTTTAGCCCGAAGACAATAATGAAACATCCGCCCTGGCAGGTCTTCTGACTTACTCCACCGGATTGCCGCCTTCCCGAAAAAGATCAGTGGCCAATGGCAAACCGGCCGGGCGCCGGAAACAACCAATAACGAGCTCCCGCCAAAGATAACAGGAACAACCGATAACCGGTTAGAGCCAAGCGCCCCGGAGTTCACAGCTGCGGGTACAGTCCCTGGATCAGCATAAACAGCTTACACAGGAGTTCCCTTTACCAGAGCTGGAGCGAAGGTACAAAAAAAGCGGAAAGCCCCTGGCCCGAAATGCATCTCAATACATTTCTATTCATTTCTATGGACTGCCGCCTGACAAAAGTATCCCCCCTAAAGTGACAATCCTCACCGGAATAATTTTCCGCCCGCCTTAAATTGCCTTGCCTCTATATTCGAATATTAAAAAACAGATCATGGAAAAAAAGATACTGCTATCCCTGCTCTTACTGGGCTTATCCTTTTTCACCTTCTCTCAGGCCGAAGATTTTGTCTGCAAGGAACTCTCCGGCCTGGCCGCTCAGGAACAGCGTGCCCGGCAGGCCCTGCTCGACTTTCGCTCCTCCCCTTTTACCGACAATTACGACGTTCGTTACACGCGCATGGAGTGGGAAGTAGATCCCGCCCAATACTACATCAAGGGAAAGGTCACCACGTATTTTGCTCCCACTGAGGAAGACTTTGTGCAGCTGAACTTCGACCTGTCGTCGGCACTACAGGTCTCCTCCGTGCGATATAAGGATAACCTGCTGGAAGGCGTTGTCCAGGTAGACGACCGGTTGTCCATCGCCCTGCCTCAGGCCATTCCCGTTGGCCAGGTAGATTCCGTAACCATTACCTATGAAGGTGCGCCGCCCACTACCGGCTTCGGCTCTTTTGTACGGTCCAGCCACAACGGGCAGCCGGTCCTCTGGACCCTGTCCGAGCCCTACGGCGCCAAAGACTGGTGGCCCTGCAAGCAGGACCTCAATGACAAGATCAGCAGTGTGGATATTTACGTGCGCACGCCGGCCCAATACCGGGCGGCCAGTAATGGCGTACTGGTAGGCGAATATGAGGTGGGAGGCGACAAGGTCTACCACTGGAAGCACAACTACCCCATCCCGGCTTATCTGGTGGCCATTGCGGTGACCAACTACGCCTATTATTCCGACTACGTCCCCGTCGAAGGGGGCGAACCGATCGAAGTGCTCAATTATGTATTTCCGGAAGACCTTGCCGCCTGGCAGAACAACACCGGGGCGACGGTGGAGGTCATGCAGGTGTTCAATGAGCTTTTCGGCCTTTATCCCTTTGCCGATGAGAAATACGGCCACGCCCAGTTCGGCTGGGGAGGCGGCATGGAGCACCAGACCATGAGCTTCATGGGCGGCCACTCCCACCTGCTGCAGGCGCACGAGCTGGCCCACCAGTGGTTCGGCAACATGGTCACCTGCGGCAGTTGGGCCGACATCTGGCTCAATGAAGGGTTCGCCACCTACCTGGAAGGAATGACCTACGAGCACAACCTCGGCCCCAATACCTGGCCGGGCTGGCTGCAAGGTAAGATCAGCCAGGTCACGAGCCAACCGGGTGGTTCCGTCTTCGTTCCGGACACCACCTCGGTAAGCCGCATTTTCGACAGCCGCCTCTCCTATTCCAAAGGCGCCATGCTGTTGCACATGCTGCGTTGGAAACTGGGCGATGAGGACTTCTTCCAGGGGGTGCGCAACTACCTCTACGACCCGGATATCCACTTCGGCTACGCCCGCACCGCCGACCTGAAGCGCCACCTCGAACAACAGAGCGGCCAGAACCTGACGGAGTTCTTCAACGACTGGTTCTACGGCCAGGGGTATCCGTCCTATCGCTTCAACTGGTGGCAGGACGGCAATACCGTTTACGCCACGCTGAGCCAAATCACTTCCCACGGTTCGGTCGACTTTTTCGAAATGCCGGTGCCCGTCAACTTCATGGGGCCGGGCGGTATCGACACCACCATCGTTTTCGATCATACGGAAAACGGCCAGTTCTACCAGTTCGAACTGCCTTTCAATATTGGGCTGGCGCGGATAGACCCCGATTACTGGCTGGTATCCCGCAACAACTATGTGACTAATAACGAACTAACCAGCGTGCACAGCCCCTTGTTCAAAGAGGTGAACCTGTTTCCGAACCCCGTGCGCGGGCAGCTTAACCTTCAACTTCCACAAGGGCTATTGCCGGCTCAGGGCCTGATCTTTAATGGCGCCGGGCAGCTGCAGCAACAACTTACCCTGCGCAGCGAAACAGAGCAGGCCGGCGTCGGCAACCTTCCCGCCGGGCAGTATTACCTGCAACTGCAAACCCGGGAAGGAACGATGACGGCCACCTTCCTTAAAGAGTGAGATTTTTCATACTAATATTTTCGGCGGCGGCCTGCTTCGAATGTGCTCGGACAGGCCGCTGGCTTTAACAGAACTGTCCTGGACTGGTAAGCCATAAAAAACAAAATACATTGCTTATCTTGGATCCTGCCTGCTAACCAAAAGGTAGAAACAGATGAAAAACCACCCCCTTGTATTGTTGTTCCTGGCAGCTGCCACCCTTCTCCAAGCCCAGGCCCTTGATACCGTCACCATCCCCGGCTCAGAAACCACCTTCCAGTTGGCCCTTATTCCCGCCGGAGCCCTCCTCTGGGAAGAAAAAGACGGCAGCCGGGCCGAGCTTCAGCTCGACGCCTTCTGGATGGGCGTCCATGAAGTCACCTACGATGAATTCGCCCTGTTCCAGCACCGGGAAAAGGACACGGATGCCAGCCTCCGGGAAGAAGGCGCCTATTCGGCGGATGCCGTCAGCCGCCCCACCCCGCCCTACCTGGATTATACCTACGGCATGGGCATGGCCGGCGGTTTTCCGGCAGTGAGCATGACCCAGCAGGCGGCCCTGCGCTATTGCCGGTGGCTGTACCAGAAAACCGGCCAGTTCTACCGCCTGCCTACCGAAGCGGAGTGGACGTACGCCTGCCTCGCCGGCCGGGAATGGCAGCCCGGAAAAGAAGAGCTGGATCAGTACGCCTGGCACTACGACAACAGCTACGAAAAGTACTCCAAAACCGGCGGGAAAGCGCCCAACCCCTGGGGCCTGTACGATATGCTCGGCAACGTAGCCGAATGGACGCTCGACCACTACGAAAAAGACTACCTGGATGCCATCGGAGAAGAAACGCAAAACCCCTGGATAGAGCCCACCCGCCGCCACTCCCGAACCGTCAAGGGCGGCTCCTATGACAGCGACGCCAAGGATTGCAGCTGCCGGGAGCGCGAGAAATCCCAGGCGCGCTGGCAGGCGCGCGACCCGCAGATCCCCAAGAGCATCTGGTGGAATACCGACTCGCCCTTTGTGGGCTTCCGCATCGTCCGGCCGGCGCAGCAGCCTTCCGCCGAAGCGATCGAAGCATTTTTTGATAAAGCCATAAAAGACTGATTACCTATGAAGGAACTCAACCGCCGAGAATTCGTCAAAACCGCCGCCGCTACTGCCGGCGGGCTGATCATTGCCCCCTCCATACTTTCCGCCAAAGCCCACATCCAGGGAGACGACGCCATCCGGGTGGGCCTGGTGGGCTGCGGCGGGCGCGGCGCCGGAGCGGCCGTACAGGCGCTGCTTTCCGGCCAGAACGTCCGCCTGGTGGCTATGGCCGATGCCTTCCGCGACCAGGTAGATGACAGCTATCAGAAGATTCTGAGTGAGCTGGAAAACAACGACCTGCCCGCTGATCGCCTCAATGTACCGGAAGAACACAAATTTGCCGGCTTCGACGGCTACGAAAAAGTGATCCCCCTCTGCGATGTGGTCATCCTGGCCACGCCGCCGGGCTTCCGCCCCTTGCACTTCGAGGCGGCGGTCAAGGCCGGCAAGCACGTCTTTATGGAAAAACCGGTGGCCGTCGATGCCCCGGGCGTTCGGCAGGTACTGAAGGCTGCCGAAGAAGCCAAAAAGAAAAAGCTCAACGTAGTGGTGGGCCTGCAACGCCATTACGAAACGACGTACCAGCGCTGGATGGAAATGCTGCACGCCGGCGCCATCGGCGACATCGTCACCGCCCACGTTTACTGGAACAGCGGCGGCGTATGGGTGCGGCCGCGCCAGGAAGGGCAAACCGAAATGGAATACCAGATGCGCAACTGGTACTATTTTAACTGGCTCTGCGGCGACCACATCAACGAGCAGCACATCCACAACCTCGACGTGGGCAACTGGGCCAAGCAGGCCTACCCCGTCAAGGCCCACGGCATGGGCGGCCGCCTGATGCGCACCGGCAAGGAATTCGGGGAGATCTTCGACCACCACGCCGTGGAATACGAATACGCCGACGGCAGCCGCATGTTCAGCCAGTGCCGCCACATGAAGGATACCTACCACCAGGTCACCGAATCCTTCCAGGGAACCAACGGCTCGGCGCCCAAACCGGGCGTCATACAAACGCCGGGCGGCTACAAGCTCCTGGACCACGACGCCCGCAAAGACCCCAACCCCTATCAGGTGGAGCACGACCTGCTCTTCGACGCCGTCGCCAAAGGAGAATACCGCTACGCCGACACCGAGAACGCCGCCAAGAGCACCCTGACCGCCATCATGGGCCGCATGGCCACCTACTCCGGCCAGCTGATCGAGTGGGACGCCGCCCTGAACTCCGAACTCAGCCTCATGCCCGAACGCTACGCCTGGGACGCCGAACCGCCGGTGCTGCCGGATGAGAACGGCTTCTACCCGGTGGCGGCGCCGGGGGTGACGAGGGTGTTGTAGTGGATTCGGGATCGGGATTTTTACCCGGCTGAGGTACGAAGACGGGCGTGGATTCGGGATTCGTGTAAGTACCTGGGCGGAAGTAGAGAAGTCCATGGAAATGCGCGGTGGCGTGCTGCCTGACAGCATTCATGCCAGGGAGTGTTCGCAATTCGGTGTTCGCTGTTCGCAAGTCCCTGAAAATCAAGGGGTTTTTTTCAGAAGACACAGAAAAATGAACTATTCCTCATGCCAGGATAGAAATGCAGTGGAAATGCCCGCCCTGCGGAACGATTGTAAATTTCCACATGGAAGGCTTTGCCTCGATTGGGACTGCATTTTCTCCTCTCTATGCATGCCTGGCGCATTTCAGTCCAGGTACTTATTTTATTAGAGGCACAAAACAGGAGGAGTAAATGGGGAGGTATCTTTTTATCGTAATATTAATGCTCGCGGGAAACATGAATGGACAGCCATCTGATAGCAGGTTCTCCCTTCTCAGCCCCATGAAAACCGAGGAGCCGGCCCGGTATTTCTCCGGCTCCAGTACCGAGACTGTTCAGAAATGTGTGCCTTTAAAAGCAAAAATCCTTTGTTTTCAATGGCCTGGCGAACAGCGAACACCGAATTCCGAACAGCGCTCCAGTACCCATGCGAGTTCGGAGAAGGCCCTGCCGGCGCCCCCCTCTCTCCCCTTCTCCCCCTCTCCCCTTCTCCCACTCTCCCACTCTCCCACTCACCCCCTCTCCCGCCACACCTACCACCACCCCCAAATGGGCACGCTTTTCAAGATCATCCTCTACGCCGAAGACAGCCTGGCCGCCCACGCCGCCGCCCGCGCCGCCTTCACCCGCATCGACAGCCTGAACGCCATACTCAGCGATTACCGGGAGGACAGCGAGCTCAGCCGCCTCTCCGCCCGGGCAGGCGACGGGCAATGGGCGCCGGTGAGCGATGAGCTCTGGTTCCTGCTTCAGAAATCGCAGGAGATGGCCGCCCTGTCCGATGGTGCATTCGACGCCACCATCGGCCCGTTGAGCAAGTTGTGGCGGAAGGCCTTCCGGCAGGGGGAGTTCCCGGATACGTCAGCATTGCTGGCGGCAAAGGCGAGAGTCGGCTACCCGCATTTACAATTCCACAAAACGCAACAAATGGTGCGCCTGGCGCTGCCCGCCATGCGCCTCGACCTGGGGGGCATCGCCAAGGGTTTTGCGGTGGATGAGGCCATGAAGGTGCTTCGGCAGCACGGCATTTCGATCGCCCTGGTAGACGGGGGCGGCGACCTGCTGGCCGCCGAGCCG
>JAGFJE010000183.1 GCA_024103175.1 Phaeodactylibacter sp. | reverse complement strand
CCGAAGGGTTTATTGACCATTTGCTGGAAACGCTCGGGCCCCGGCCCGGCGCTCGTATTCTGGACCTGGCCTGCGGCCGGGGGCGCTATTCCCGACACCTGGCAGACAAAGGCTTTGATGTCACCGGAATTGACCTGTCGCCAAAAAGTATCGCCTTCGCCCGGCAGTACGAACGCGACAACCTCTCCTTTTTCACCCATGATATGCGCCTGCCGTTCCGGACGAACTACTTTGACTATGTTTTCAATTTTTTCACCAGCTTCGGTTACTTCGACCGGGAGAAAGACGACATTAAGACGCTGCGCAACGTAGCCATCGGCCTGCGGCCCGGCGGCGCCTTTGTCCTCGATTTTTTCAATTCGGTATATGTGGTCAACCGGCTGACCGGAGTCGAGAAGAAGGTGATCGACAGCATCCCGTTTAGGATCCACAAGAGGGTGGAAGGGCAGCATGTAATAAAATCCATCGACTTTCAGGACGCAGGGCAAAGCTGGCATTTCGAAGAGCGCGTCCGCTTGTTCATGCCTGAAGATTTCGAACGGCTGTTCGACGCCGCCGGCCTCGAGATCCAAAAGACATACGGCGATTATCAGCTACAGCCATTCCGGCGGGAGGCCAGCCCGCGGCTCATTCTGGTGGCACAACCCAAACATTGATGCTCAACGAACTCATACAATTCGACCATCAACTCTTTCACCTCATCAACGGGGAATGGCACCACCCGTGGCTCGACGCCATTATGCCGCTGTGGCGGGACAAAAAGACGTGGATCCCGTTCTATGTCCTGCTGGCGGGGTTCCTTTTCTACAAATACCAATGGAAAGGCCTGGTATTGGCCGCCGCCGTCGGGCTGACGGTAGGGCTGGCCGATATTGCGAGCAGTAAGGGGTTAAAGAAGAGCGTGGAGCGCCTGCGCCCCTGCCAGGACGTTGAGGTCCGGGCGGAGGCGCGCCTGCTGGTAGGCTGCGGGCGAAGTTACAGCTTTACCTCCTCCCATGCCGCCAACCACTTTGCCATGGCGGCCTTCCTGGCCCTTACCCTGGGGCGGATCTACCGGCGTATAAGGTGGCCTTTACTGCTCTGGGCGGCAAGCATCGCCTACGGGCAGGTCTATGTTGGGGTGCACTATCCCCTGGATGTGTTCTTCGGCGCACTGGTGGGCATATTGATTGCTTATATAATGGCAAAAGTATACCTTCGCCGGGGGGTAATAGGGATTGAAGGAATGAAGGAATGAAGGATTGATTGTACCGCCCATTCATTCCTTCATTCCTTCATTCCTTCATTCCATAATAAAAGCAGATGGCAGTTTGGGAATATATATTACTCTTTGTTTGCGTTCTCCTTGGTGGAGCGCTGGCTTTTCTTTTCCACAGCAAGGCCCAGTCCACTTTGAAGCTGGTATTGTCTTTCAGCGGCGCCTATCTGTTGAGCATTACGGTGCTGCACCTGATGCCAGGAGCTTTTTCGGTGCCCGAAGCTTCGGCGGGCCTTTGGATACTCGCCGGTTTTTTGACACAGCTCCTTCTCGAGCAATTGACCCAGGGAATAGAACACGGGCACGTTCACGTACACGAACACAGCGGTTCGGCCATGGCCCTGCAGGTTATGATCGGGCTGTCGCTGCACGCTTTTCTGGAAGGAATGCCGCTGAGCCACTACGACAGTTTTCATGCGGCTCAGCACGGCCATGGGCACGGGCATGAGCACCTGCTGATCGGCATCGTCCTGCACAAGCTTCCGGCGGCGTTTGCCTTGGTTTCGCTGTTGCTCCTCTCTCACTTTCGCAAAGCCACGGTATGGGGCTGCCTGGCCTTTTTCTCCGCCATGTCTCCTCTTGGGGCAATGGTAGCCGGAAGCTTTCAGCTCAGCCCGGCGGCCATGGCCAACCTGCTGGGTTTTGTCATCGGCTCTTTCCTGCACATCGCCACCACCATCCTGTTTGAGGCCGATGACGGCCGGC
>JAGFJE010000159.1 GCA_024103175.1 Phaeodactylibacter sp. | reverse complement strand
CTTGGGGCAATGGTAGCCGGAAGCTTTCAGCTCAGCCCGGCGGCCATGGCCAACCTGCTGGGTTTTGTCATCGGCTCTTTCCTGCACATCGCCACCACCATCCTGTTTGAGGCCGATGACGGCCGGCAACATCATGTTTCCTGGAAAAAGATGGGCGTAATTTTATTGGGAATGGGGCTTGCACTGCTGGCATTTCTTCTTTAAGTTCGTCCATAATTTATATTGGTAAGCGTCTTTTTTGGCTACCCGTCTATGGTTGGACAGCATGCCCCGGGGGCGTGTACAATGTATGTACCAAGGGCAGTCCTTAGGCCATGTACGATGTACGAAGTTGTCCAACCTTAGAATGGTGGCGTCTTTTTTTATTTTTAGATTGAGAATCAAAAACTTACTGCAAGCCCCCCAAACCCGCCAAAAGTTCACCGGCGTGGAAGGACGGCCAATTATTCCCGATTGCCTCTCCTCGTCGGCCGGAAACAAACCAAAGCGGTTTACCCGGGCAATTCACATTTACGTCAAATATTGATCGAATAATTTTGACTAAGGCTAGGTTAATTCCATTGAAAAATCGTTATTTTGGAGCGTAGAACCGAATAAATTTTCCGAACAAGACAGGCAAATAGCATGAAATTCGTATACAAGGGATTGTTTCTTAATTTTATTTTAGCTTTCGGTTTTTTGCCGGCGGTTTTTGCTCAGGCCAGCACCATACTGGGCACCGTCTCCGATAAGTCCACAGGAGAACGGCTCATCGGCGCCAGTGTCATTGTGGAGGGCACTGCCGATGGTACCGTTACCGATTTTGATGGTGTCTTCGAAATCCGCACCAAAGCATCCTTTCCCCTGACCCTGGTGGTCTCTTATGTCGGCTACGCTAACCAGGAAATGATCGTCAATTCGGCGGAAGAGCGCATCAAAGCCCAGTTGGAGGAAGAATCCATCACCACCGAAGTGGTGGAGGTCCGCGGCCAGCGAATTTCGGAAAAACAAAAAGCCTCTCCCCTGACCGTAGAATCCCTGGACGTGCTAGCCATCAAGGAAACGCCGGCCAGCAACTTCTACGACGGGCTGGGCAACCTCAAAGGGGTCGACCTCACCGCGGCCAGCCTCGGCTTCAAGGTCATCAACACGCGGGGGTTCAACAGCACCAGCCCGGTGCGGTCCCTGCAGATCATCGACGGCGTCGACAACCAGGCGCCCGGCCTGAACTTCTCCCTGGGCAACTTCCTGGGCGCTCCGGAACTCGATGTGCGAAAAGTAGACATCATTCAGGGCGCCAGTTCATCCTTCTACGGCCCCAATGCCTTCAACGGCGTCATCAGCATGGAAACCAAAGACCCCTTCTTCACCGAGGGCCTCTCCGCCCAGGTCAAGTTCGGAGAACGCAACCTGATCAACCCGGAAATCCGCTGGGCGGACAGCTTCAAAAATAAGGACGGGCTGAAAACCGTGGCGTATAAGCTGACCCTTTCTTACCTGCAGGCCGACGACTGGGAAGCGAACAATTTCGACGCCGTAGACGGGACGCCCACGCCGACCGGCAACCCCGGTGGGTGGGACGCCGTCAACATCTACGGCGATGAATATATCCTCTTCGGGGACTTTACCCAGAATACTACCAACTCCTTTAACGATGCCGCCGGCCTGCGCACCGTCCACCGCCCGGGCTACGAGGAAATCGACATGGTGTCGTACGATACCCGAAACTACAAGGCGCTGGGTTCGGTCTATATCCGCACCAATCCGAAGCTGGAAGCTGAATCGCCGGAACTGATCCTGGCCATGAGCTACGGTGCGGGCACGACGGTCTACCAGGGTGACAACCGGTTCAGCCTGAAAAACATCACTTTCATGCAACCGCGCATTGAATTCCGGAAAAAAGACGACTTTTTCATCCGCGCCTATATGTCCAGAGAAGATGCCGGCGACAGCTACGACCCTTACTTTACCGCGCTTCGCCTGCAGGACCGCGCCCTGACCGCCGGCCGCTATTTCAACCGCTACGAGAAGTGGTGGAAAGACAATAATATCGCCGACACCATGGTCATGATGGGCTATCCGGAAGAAAGCATCATCTTCGACCCGGAGACTGGCCAGGTGACGGTCGAATTTGACCGGGAAGCGGCGGAAAAATGGCTGGCGGACAACCAGGATTTCCTGAACGACGCCCACCAAAGGGCGCGCAACTTCGTCAACGCCCCGGATGAGAACAACGACCTGCCGGGCCGCTACGTCCCCGGAACGCCCGAATTCGAACGGGAATTCAACGACATCACCTCCACCCTCAATAATGAAGAGGGCGGCACCCGTTTCTATGATAAATCAGCCCTTTATCACGTACACGGGGAGAAACGGTTCAATCCGGAATTTGCCGAGTTCATCCTCGGCGGCAATTTCCGGCTGTTTACTCCGGATTCCCGCGGCACCATATTCTACGATACGGCGGGTATCAAAATCACCAACTCCGAATACGGCGTATACGGGGGGATCAACAAGACGTTCGACGGCGGGCGCTTCCGCACCAACGTCACCCTGCGGATGGATAAGAACGAGAACTTCGACCACATTTTCACGCCGGCCGCTTCGGTAGTGTGGAAGCCCAAGCCCAACCACTACCTGCGGGTGAGCTTTTCCTCCGGCGTGCGCAACCCTACGCTGTCCGACCAGTACCTCTCCCTGAATGTGGGCCCGGCCATTCTCGCCGGCAACCTCAACGGCGCCGACAGCGTCATCACACTGGAGTCCTTCCAGAATTACCTCAGCGGCTTTTTGCAGCGCAGCTTGCTGGAATACTATGATATCGACCCCATCCGGCCGGAAAAAGTACGCACCGTAGAGGCCGGCTACCGGGCTACGCTCTGGAACCGGCTGTTTGTGGACGCCGGCTATTATTTCAATGTGTACCGGGACTTTATCGGCTTTAACATCGCCATTGACGCCCCGTTTGCGTCGCCTTCCTCTTTTATCCCGGAAGACGTACAGGTGTTCCGCTTTGCAACCAATGCCGAAGACAGGGTGACCACCCAGGGCTTTTCTATGGGGCTCAATTATTACTTCGCCAACTACTTTTCCCTCAATGGTAACTACTCCTATAACGCCATCGTATCCGAGTCGGACGACCCCATCATTCCCGCGTTCAACACGCCGGAGCACAAGTTCAACATTGGTGTTTCCGGTAGGGATATACAGATGGGCAAGCTGAAGAACTGGGGCTTCAACGTCAACTACAAATGGATAGAGGGCTTCCTCTTTGAGGGGTCTCCGCAGTTTACGGGGTTCATCCCCTCCTATGGATTGCTGGACGGGCAGATCAACTACAATATTCCAAAAATCAATACGACGATCAAGATAGGAGCTACCAATATCCTGGACAATCAGGTATTCCAGACCTACGGCGGCCCCCGCATCGGGCGGCTGGCCTACATCTCCTTTTTGTATGAACAATAAGTCCAACTCATTTTATGAAACTTAACACTAAATGTATTCTATGAAGAAGCTTAACTTTCTACTTTTAACTGTAACATTGTCATTGACCGTCTCCTCTGCGCTGCAGGCGCAGAGCCCTTACCTCGAGGCGCTGTATGACGTACAAGTTACTTCCAATCGGGTCTACGGGGCCAATGCAACGATCCTGCCGGTGCTGGCCCAACAGTCTATGGAAGCGATACGCCGGCCATTGATCATGGATATCTACGAGCCGGTGGGCGACAACAACGATTCCCGGCCCGTCATGCTCGTTTTCCACACCGGCAACTTTTTGCCTTTCCCGTCTAACAATAGTTACGGCGGCACCATCAGAGATTCAACGGTGGTAGAGCTTTGTACCCGCCTGGCCCAGAGAGGCTATGTGGCGGCCGCTGTCGACTATCGCCTCGGATGGAACCCGATCGATCCTTCTCAGGACATTCGCAAGTTCTTCCTGATTAATGCTGCCTACCGGGGGGTACAGGACGCACGCACCGCCGTACGCTACATGCGCAAGCTCGCCGTAGATGAAGGCAACCCCTTCAACATCGATCCGGATAAGATCGGCCTGTGGGGCCTGGGCACAGGAGGGTACATCACTGCCGCTGTCGCTACGATCGACTCTTACCAGGAAATCGTCATCCCTAAATTCCTCATCGACCTGGGCGCCGGTACGGTCCCTATGGTCCTCGAACCAATTAACGGCAACATTTTCGGCACCTCCGTCGGGATTGTCCTTCCCGGGTATCCGGTGCTGCCCGTTGGCGACACCCTCTGCTATCCCAATCATGTAAATTATGCGGACGGCAGTCCCATTTCTTCGGACATCAGCATGGTGGTCAACAACGGCGGCGCGCTGGGCGACATCAGCTGGATCGATGAAAATACCGTCCCCTGGGTTTCTTTCCACACCCCGCTTGACCCTGCAGCCCCCTACACCAACGGTGTACTTACCGTGCCTGGCACAGGGGATCCCATGGACCCTTCCGATGACTTTGCGGTAGTGGATGTGTCCGGCTCCTACGATATCCAAGCCCGGCTGAATGAGCTGGGGGTCAATGATATTTTCAGCAATGTGCCACCCTGGGCGCCCGAGGACTACAGCGACGTGGCCAATAGCCGCAACGATGGCCTGGAAGGCCTCTTCCCACTCATCACCGGCGACCCGGAAGATTCGGCGCCCTGGGATTTCTGGGCAGAAGACAACCCCAATATAGCTCTTCACCCCGACCCGGACCCCGTTCGGGCCAGAATGTACTGGGACACTATCATGGCCTACGCCGGCGTTCGGGCCTGCATCGCCATGGACCTGCCCTGCCTCTTCGTCAATACCAAATATATTGACGCTGCGGAAGTCAGCCTGCAGGTAGCGCCCAACCCGGCAACCGATTACGTTCAGCTGCAAAGCAGCGCCGAACATCCCATTAAGGATGTTTACCTCTTTGACATGACGGGCCGCATGGTACACACCGACTTCAACGTCAAAGACCACACTTACCAGATCAACCGAGGCAACTTATCCAAGGGTATGTATGTTGCCAAGGTAAGGTTTGAGAAAGGATGGGCCGTACAGAAACTGGTGTTTGAATAGGGCAAACAACTTACCGTAATACCGAAACAGCCCTTCTTCGCAAATTGGCGGGGAAGGGCTGCTATATTGAAAACGGATAATAGGGCTGCGCCGGAGGGGTGGATTTCTAAAGGTGGACTATGGGCGATGTACGGTGTACGGCGCTATCCAACGTTAGACGGTTGGTCAATTTTCCCTTTCCCGCCGGTTGATCTCGGCAATGACATACTGCACCCGGGTGAGCTGAAAAGGGTTGTCCAGAATATCTTTGAAGAGGTATTTCTCGCGAAGGTCAGGATAGGGGGCCATCAGCCCTTCCATCAGTTCATCATTTACAATATGTGGCACCCCTGTTTTCATATCGATGATGATCCCCGCTTTTCCGTTGATCTCGTCCAGGCCGGGCCTCAGGCCGGATCCCCGCTTAATGACCAGGTCATCGACCATGAACATGTAGCGCCCCTGTTCCAGCACCCGGGTGTAATAATTACCGGCTCCCGGATAATTGGCCGCCCAGATAAACAGCCTGTCATCTTTCAATAAGGCGTAATGCGGCGGCTCGGCAGGCTCTTTCTTCCTCTTCAGGCGATAGCGATAAGGCCCCCCCTTGCGCCGGAGGTTGCCGGTAACCGGAATGAGGTTGCCCTCCCAAAGGCGAAGAAAGTTATCCGCCGCCATAATTTGCGCCTTCCTGTCAGCGGGGCGCTCGTCTACCTTTGAAGCCCTGTCGGCCACTCGCAAGGCTTCCCGCTTTTCGGCATACCGCTGGAGACAGAGGAAAAAAGCCGTCTCCAGGCGGGGCCCATGGCCTTGGCTCACCGTCTGGCCTTTCCCGGAGAACTCCACAGAGACAATGGATTCGCCTTCATCCTTTGCTCCGGCAAAAGCCATTTCCAAACGGATAAACCCCAATTCGGTATTCATCCATTCTTTTTCCCAGATGTACAGCGTTCTCAATTTTGCCACCACCGGCTCGGCGCCCTCCGCCGGCCTGATCCATTTGTTCATCTGCTTCAGCAGGTCATCAAAGAAACCGGACTCCAGGATCAGCGGCCGTTTGAGGTCTTTACCCGGCCCCCGGTTGACCACACCCAGGTTAGCCCGGAATGGCCGCTCATCTTCAATGGCGTTGATGTAGTAATCGGCCTCGAAGGAAGACGCGATCTTATACATCAAACCAATTACCCGGGAGTCGCTCTGGCCCGGGAGAACAGTTGCAGGGGCCAAAAGCAACAGGGCTACTTTGAGGATTTTCATGGCATGGTAGTTTATCTTTTGGCAGGTCAGTACCGCCGGAAACTAAAACTAGGAAAAAATGGGCAAATGAATTCACCCGTACCGGAAGAAAAGATGGCCCCGCGCTCACTGCTCCTGAATATTCAGGAGAAATTCCATCGTATCCACCCCGTCGGGGTAATCCCAAAGCTCGGGGCGCTGAGCTTTGCCAAATGGGAAGGAGGGTTCCTTTAAAAGTCCTTTACGGGCTATAACGCACTGTATTTCTTCTCTCCGGGAGTCTATTTCCCGTTCCACATCTTCGGGTTTGTCGTAGTATTGATAATGGAGGGAAGCAATGCGGGACTGCAGGCTGGGGTCTTCCCGCAAAATGATGCAGCCGTTGGCCTTGAATTTCTCTTTATTGAGGGTGTGAAGGGCGTAGTTGTAGTCAAAATTGTTTTTGTATTTGTTGTGGAGGACGATCCGGCGGTAATCGTGGAGCGCTTCCAGCAAGGCCTCAAAATCATATCCTCCGGGGACGTAGATCTTAGACACATTGCGGCACCCCAGGCCGAAATACTGAAAAACGTCCCTTCCCAATTCACGCAATTCTGCTGCCGTCTCCTCTCCGCTCAGCACAGCTATACCGTTCCGGTTCCGGCGGATAATGTGTGGGTATTTTCCAAAATACGCCTCAAAATAGCGAGCGGAATTATTGCTGCCGGTGGCGATGACCGCATCGAACCCCTTAAGCTGGCTCACAATGCTGAAGTAGGGTTCTGCTCTTTCATCGAACTTCACCATCAGCTTGATGAGGTAGGGCAGCAGGTATTGATCCTTGTCCGATAGTTTTATCAACGCCCGGTGCCCGGCGACGAAGACGCATAGCAGGTCGTGAAACCCCACCAGGGGAATGTTGCCCGCCATGACAATACCCACGGTTTTGGGCGCCTCCTCCTCAGGAATATCATACTGCTTCAGCCAGCCCTCCAGCTTTTCGGCCCTCAGCATATTTTCGGCAATGGCGGCCACGGCCTCCTTTTGGTTTTCGATGGTAAACCAGGAGTTATTAAAGCTGGCGCGGTGCATCAGGGCGTCCAGATATTCATCTTCTCCCCGAAGGTGGCCGCCCAGTTGAACCAATATTTTTATGCGCTCTTGTAAAGTCATTGCCCGCTTGTTAAAATTTTGCATCAGAAGCCGTTTGAAATAGCCTAAACGGATCACGGATCACGGATCACGAGTCACGAATCAACGAATCAACGGATCACGAATTTCATCCGGCTCCGAAAGGCAAGGGCAGCAAATCACGCCCCCCTACTCTTCCATCAACTTTTTCACGCCCTCCACTCCCAACTCCCGCATCTTTTCAATGTTGCGTTCCGGTATTTCTTCAGGATCGATGTAACGTTCCAATGCCCGTTCGATACTTTCTTCCCGCAGCAGGTGCAGCATGGGATAAGGAGAACGGTTGGTGTAATTCTCCGGCGCTTCCGGGCCGGCGTCGGCAAACTGATAATGCGGGTGGAAAGAAGCCACCTGTACGATGCCCTCCAGGCCATTCTCCCGGATCAGCCATTCGGCCTCTTCCAGAAAGTCGAGGTAATCCATAAAATCCGGCAGCGCATTGGACAGGATGAGTAAGGTTGTTTCAACTTCTACGGCCGGCGTGCGCTCAAGATGCCGGGCTTCCTCCACCATCAACCTGGCCAACTGGACTACATCTGTTCCTTCATACAACACATACCGGACCCGCCCCGTAGTAAAGGGCAGCCTTGCGAAAGGGCACAGATTGAGCCCTACCACAATCTTTTCCACCCAGTGTTTTGTAGCTTCTATTTCTTTTTGCATCGAATCAATCATTCATTCAATCATTCATTCAATCATTCATTCAATCATTCATTCAATCATTCATTCAATCATTCCCTCATTTTTACCCGTCCGAAGCTTCAGCGAAGGCGGGCCTTCCCTCAATCCAACTCCCCCGTCGCCGCCTTTCTTCCCGCTACATAACGGCGCCAGCGCTCCAGAGCTTCCTGGAAATCCGCGGGCAGGGCCGACTCAAAGCTCATCTCCTTACCGGTGCGCGGGTGGATAAAGCCGAGCGAGCGGGCGTGCAGGGCGTGCCGGGGCATGATGGTAAACGTATTTTCAACGAACATCTTATACTTGCTGAAGATCGTCCCCTTGACGATGCGGTCGCCGCCGTAACGCTCATCATTGAACAAGGGGTGGCCCAGCGATTCCATGTGCACCCGGATCTGGTGGGTACGGCCCGTTTCCAGGTTGCACTGTATGAGGCTGACGTAGTACAGGCGCTCCAGCACCTTGTAATGGGTCACCGCCCACTTCCCGCCTTCCCCGTCGGCGAAGGTGGTGAATTTTTGCCGGAAACGGGGATGGCGGCCGACATTGGCGCGGACGGTGCCTTCCTCCTCCTCCGGCTCCCCCCAGATCAGGGCATTGTAGGTACGCTCGACGGTATGATAATAGAACTGCTTGGCCAGGTGGGTCATGGCGTAGTCGGATTTGGCGACGACCAGCAGGCCGGAAGTATTCTTGTCAATGCGGTGCACCAACCCCAGCCGGTCCTGGTGATTGCCATCCATAACCGGCAGGTTCTGCTGGCCGAAGTGGTAGGCCAGGGCATTGACCAGGGTGCCGCGATGGTGGCCAATGCCGGGATGGACAACCATGCCCGCCGGTTTATGGACAACCAGAAGGTCCTCATCTTCATAACGGACGTCTAAAGGGATGTTCTGGGGAATGACCCGGCTGCCTTCCCCCGGAGGGCGGGGTATGACAATAGAGATCTCATCGCCCGGCCTGACTTTGTAGTTGGGCTTTATATCTTCCCCTCCTACCTGAATGGAGCCCGCTTTGATGGCGTTCTGTATCCGGCTGCGGGAAGTACGCTCCAGGCGGTCCATCAGGAACTTGTCGATCCGGATGAGGCTCTGCTTCCTGTCAACTTTGATGACCTGATAATCGTAGTATTCGTCGTTATAATTATCTTGCATGTTTTCATGGCTTTCCTGCTGTGCCCTTTCCAGATGCCGAAGGCCTGGAAAATCTACTAAAAATAAGCAACAATGAAAAAACAAATTGGTTTCGGCTCCCTTTGCGTACAGGAGCCCGAAGAACGCCGTTACACGCGCCCCCACCAGCTTCCCATATATGCCGCTTCATCCTTTGCTTTCGATTCCATCGAAGAGGGAATGAATGTCTTCCTGGGCAACCAGCCCGGCCACATCTACAGCCGCTTCGGCAATCCGACCATCGACGCGGTGGCGGAAAAGATCGCGCAACTGGAAGCACACGGCGCTGGCCTGGAGGCCACCGCCCTGCTCACCAGCTCAGGCATGGCGGCCATTTCCACCCTGCTCCTGGGGCTGCTGAAAAGCGGCGAGGCCATTCTCACCCAGGGTAACCTTTACGGCGGCGCCACGGCGCTCTTCCGGGACGTGCTGCAACCCCTGCAGATCGGTTATCACGCAGTGAACCTGGCCCAGCTCGACGAGGCAGAACGCCTGCTCCGGGAGAACGGTAACATCAGGTTGCTTTATTATGAAACGCCCGCCAACCCAACGCTCGATTGCTTCGACATGGCCGCCCTGGCGGAACTGGGCCACAAATATAACTGTATTGTCGTTGCCGATAATACTTTTGCTACTCCTTACCTGCAAAAACCCCTGCAATCCGGGGCCGATTTTGTGATTCACTCCACCACCAAATACCTCAACGGGCACGGCAATTCTGTCGCCGGAGCTATCGTCGGGAAAAATGAGGAATTGATGCAGGAAGCTATCCTGCCAAAGCTCAAACTCCTCGGCGCCAACTGTAATTCCTGGGACGCCTGGCTGGTCCACAACGGTTTGAAAACCCTGGAAATACGCATGGAGCGCCACTGCCACAACGCCCGCCGACTGGCCGAATGGCTGGAGCAAAACCCCCGGGTGGAGACGGTGAATTACCCTGGCCTGCCCTCCCACCCCGGCCACGCCCTGGCCAGGCGGCAGATGAAGGACTTCGGCGGCATGCTCAGCTTCGAACTGAAAGGAGGGCTGGAAGCAGGTAAAAAATTTATGAACCGCCTGAAATTATGCACCCTAACTCCTACCCTGGGCGACGTGGATACGCTGGTGCTTCATCCGGCGTCCATGTCGCACATCAGCGTCCCCAGGGAGGTAAGGCTGCAGTACGGCATCACGGACGGGCTGGTGCGCATCTCAACCGGGATCGAGAATACCGAGGATATCATTGCGGATGTGGAACAGGCGATGGAGGGGTAAAAGAGGCAGAAATTGTCGATAGGTATTTCGTTCCCGGCGCCACTAGTGCCGAAAGCACTAGAACGTTTCCCTCAACTCAAAGGCCTGCCTTAGCCGCTTATACAGCCGCTCCGCCTCCGGGAAGCTCAGCGTCTGCTGCCCGTCGGAAAAGGCTTTCTCGGGTTGCTCATGCACTTCCAGTATGACGCCATCCGCGCCGGCCATGACTGCCGCCAGCGCCACGGGGCTGACGAACCGCCTTAGGCCGATACCGTGTGAAGGGTCGGCAATGACCGGCAGGTGGGTTTTCTCTTTGAGCATGGCGATGGCATTGATGTCCATGGTATTGCGGTAGGCGGTTTCGTAGGAACGGATGCCGCGCTCACAGAGCATGATGCGTTCGTTGCCGTTGGAAAAGATGTACTCGGCAGCCTGCAACAGCTCATCGATAGTGCCCGAGATGCCTCTCTTGAGCAGGACAGGTTTATCCACTTCCCCCAGAGCATCTAAAAGATTGAAGTTCTGGGAATTGCGCGCCCCCACCTGAAAGATGTCTACATAGCCGGCCATGTCTTCGATCTGCTCTACCATCATCACCTCGGTGATGATCTTGATGCCGGCCGCATGAGCCTTTTCGTACCAGAGCTTCAGCCCGTCGATACCCAGCCCCCGGAAGGAATAGGGAGAACTACGCGGCTTATATACGCCTCCCCGCATGATGCGTACGCCGTTGCGGGCCAGGTGCGCTATGGTTTTTTCGATCTGTTCTTCCGATTCGATAGAACAGGGGCCCGCCATCAGTGTAAAATGGCCGGTGCCGATCTCAATATCCTCGTTCAGCCTGATGGCCGTATCTTCCACCCGCCACTTTTTGGAGACGAGCTTGTAGTCGTCGCTGACGCGGTGAATGTCCCGGATACCAGGCATGGTGCCGATGGCCCGGATGTCAAATTCCCGCTTCCCAACCCCGATGATGTAATCGGAGTACTGCGTGGAAACGTGGGTGGTCTTATACGCTATCTCCTTCAGCTTTTCTTTCAGCCTTTTCAGCTGAGCGCCGGTGATGTTGCTGTCAAGTTGGATGATCATATCTATATTTGGTTGTCATTATCACTCCTGGGCTTTGGAATAATGAATAATGACGCCCCATCTGCCAGAGGAATACGCCTCAGGCCCTCGCCTCATTCCATCATTCCATTCCCGGGTTTCGGGAATGCCCGATCTATACAGAGGCCTCAATGCCCCGGATGGACTTTACGAAGCCTGCCGTTGCTTTCTCCACATCCTCTGCCCCGTCCAGGGCGCGGATAAATGCGCTGCCGATAATGGCGCCGTTGGCGTATCGGCAGGCCGTAGCAAAAGTATCGTGGCTGGAGATCCCAAAACCGATGAGGCGGGGGTTGCTCAGTTTTAAAGCGCTCACCCGTTCAAAATAAGCCAGCTGCTTTTCGGTGATGGCGCCTTTGGCGCCGGTAATGGAAGAATTGGCAACCATATAGATAAAGCCGCGGCTCAGCTCATCCACTTTTCGGACGCGCTCCTTCGGGGTCTGAGGAGTGATCAGGAAGCTGATTCCCAGGCCGGCCTGTTCGACCATTTCCTTATAGAACTTTTCATATTCATACAAGGGCAGGTCGGGCAGGATCAGGCCATCTATTCCCACTTCCACGCATTTGTCGAAGAATCGCTGCTCGCCGTATTGCATTACCTGGTTGAAATAGCCCATCAGGATGAGGGGGATCTCCGTTTTCTCCCGAACGGATTGCACCTGCTCAAAAAGCAGAGGCAGCGTCATTCCGTTGCGGAGGGCCTGCTGGCCGCTTTGCTGAATGGTCGGCCCATCCGCCAATGGGTCGGAATAGGGCATCCCCAGCTCGATGAGGTCGGCGCCCGCCTTTTCCAGAGCCTGTATGATCTTGCCGGTATCCTCCAGTTTGGGATGGCCGGCCGTAAAATAGATGTTCAGAATATCCTGCCGCTTATTCGCAAAAAGCTTGTCTAGCCTGTTCATAGCGTTCACTTTTGAAATCGTTCAAAATGCCGGATGTAGGTATCCAGGTCTTTATCCCCTCTCCCGGAGAGACAGACGACGATAACGTCATCCGGGCGGTATTCCATTTTATCGAGGGCGGCGAAGGCATGGGCGGTCTCCAGAGCCGGTATGATGCCTTCCTTCCGGGAGAGGAAATAAGCGGAGGCCAGCGCCTCATCATCGGTGATGCTGATGGCTTCCGCCCGCCCACTGGCGATCAGGTGGGCGTGCAGGGGCCCGATGCCGGGATAGTCGAGGCCAGCGGAGAGGGAGTAGGGTTCGATGATCTGGCCGTCCCGGGTCTGCATCAGCAGGGTGCGGCTGCCATGGATGATCCCTTTTGTGCCCAGCACGCTGGTGGCAGCCGATTCTCCGCTGTGGATGCCATGGCCGGCCGCTTCCACCGCGATGAGGCGGACGCCTGCATCGTTGAGGTAATGGTAATAGGCGCCGGCGGCATTACTTCCTCCTCCAACACAGGCGATGATGGCGTCGGGGTTCTCCCGGCCGGTATGTTCTTCCAGTTGCCACTTCATTTCCTCACTGATGACCGACTGGAAGCGGGCCACCATATCCGGATAAGGGTGCGGGCCTACTACCGAACCAATGATGTAATGCGTATCTTCCGGGTTGTTGATCCAGTCGCGAATGGCCTCGTTGGTGGCGTCCTTGAGGGTCTGGCTGCCGCTGGTGGCGGGGCGCACTTCTGCACCCAGCATGCGCATGCGGGAAACGTTGGGCGCCTGGCGCTTAATATCTACCGCTCCCATGTAGACAATACACCGGATGCCCATCAGGGCGCAGACGGTGGCCGTAGCTACGCCGTGCTGGCCGGCGCCCGTCTCCGCGATGATCCGCGTTTTCCCCAGGCGCTTTGCCATAAGGATCTGGCCTACCGTATTGTTGATCTTGTGGGCGCCGGTATGGTTGAGGTCCTCCCGCTTCAGGTATATGGTGGCTTTGTAGTGTTCGGAGAGCCGCTCCGCCAGATAGAGGGGCGACGGGCGGCCTACATAATCCTTCAGCAGCTGCCGGAATTCCCGCTGGAATGCGGGTTCTTCCATCAGCTGCACGTAGTGTCGGCGCAGTTCCTCGATGTTGGGATAGAGCATTTCGGGAATGTAAGCCCCCCCGAACTCCCCGTAGTATCCTCTTTCATCAATAGCGATCATGATGCATGTCCTTTTAAGTCAGTGATAAACCGGGCGACCTTGTCCAGGCCTTTGACCCCGGGCTGTTCTTCGAAACGGCTGTTAATGTCCACCCCATACAACTGAGGGTGGCGAATGCCCAGGATGGCCGGAGCAGACTCCGGCCCTATGCCGCCACTCAGCAGAAAAGGCGTAACGCCCTGGTACCTGTCCAGAAGCCTCCAGTCAAACTGCTGGCCGGTGCCGCCAAATTCCTTGCCTTTGGTATCGAACAAAAAGTAGGCGCAATGAGGCGTAAAAGCAGCGGCCTCATCGAAATCAAAGGCATCATTTATACCGAATGCCTTGATCAACTTGGCCTTACGCATGGAAGTACTCTCCCACAAGTCGCGCAGGAGCTGGCAGTACTCGGGGCTTTCGTTACCATGAAGCTGCACGAAATCGAGCTCAAAGTCATGCACGTGGTTGAGGACGTCTTCAACCTCGGCATTGACAAACACCCCGACGCGCTTTTTGCCTTCCAGCAGGTATCCTTGCTTAGAGAGCCATTTCGCCACCTTTTCCCCGGCATATCGGGGGGATCTGGGATAGAAAATGAAACCCACCATGTCTACCGGCAGCTTTGCCAGGCCCCTGAGGTTTTCGGGTTCCCGCATACCGCATACTTTTATTTTCATAGGGTTGAATGCTTTATCTATAAATTGAAATAAGCCACAAAAACACTAAGAACAGGGCCCGGTGGGCGCGCCCCCCTTGCCATTATCACTTCAGGCAATGGCGTTCTGCAGAAGATCCTCAATATGCTGTATCCGCCGGATGAATTCCCGGCAAGCCTTTCCGGGGTCCGCCTGCCGCATGAAATACTCTCCGATGAGGAAGCCCTGGTATCCGGAACGCCGCAGCTCCACAATGGCCTGCGGGTCGTCCAAGCCGCTTTCCGACACCTTTACGGCTTCAGCGGGCAGGGCGGCAATCAGATCCAGGGAAGCGGCGATGCTGGCCTCGAAGGTTTCCAGGTTGCGGTTGTTCACTCCGATGGCGTCCACATCCGGAGTGTACTTATCCAGTTGCTTCTTGCTATGGGCCTCCATCAACACCTCCATTCCCAGTTTTTTTGCCGCCCGGGCCAGTTGGGCCAGTTGCCCTTTGTCCAGGCATTCGGCGATGAGGAGGATTGCATCGGCGCCTATAGACCGGGCCTCTATCAACTGGTATTCATCGATGATGAAATCTTTGCGCAGAATAGGGCAGAAATTGAAACGGCGGGCCTCGGCCAGGTCTTCATTCTTTCCGCCGAAAAACCTGCTGTCGGTCAGTACGGACAAAGCGGAGGCGCCTGCCTGCATGTACCCGATAGATACGCGCTCTACCGATGCGTAGGGGTTGATGTCTCCTTTGGAAGGGGAACGGCGCTTGAATTCCGCGATAATACCGGACTTATCTTCCCGAAGCAGGTACTTTTTCAGGGAGGCTACCGGCGTTTCGAAATAGATGCTTTTTTCCAGGAGTTTTGCCGGGTAGAGCGATTTTCGCTCGGCTACTTCCTGCTTTTTGTAAGCAATGATCTTTTCCAGGATATTCATGGGTGTCAGTTTAAGAGGTTTTGAAATGCCATAAGCGCCCGTTTACTTTGAATGCTCTCTTTGGCCTCTTCGATGCAATCGTCCAGCGGCTGCTCCGGCCTGAGGCATTGGATGGCGAGGCCGGCGTTAGCCGTCACCACCTCGAACTGTGCCGGAGTGCCTTCATCGTTGAGCACATTTCTGAAAATGGCGGCGGCCTCTTCTTCGGTTTCGCCCCCATACAGGTCCTGTTGGGTGAGCCGGGGCTTGCCCAGGTCCTGCGGAGTGAGAATAGCATCGCGCTCATTGGTGCGCAGCTTGAACGGGCCGGTAAGGGAAACCTCATCGTAGCCGTCCAGGGAATAAACGATGGCAAAACGGCGGCCCGTTTCCTGCATAATGTACTGGTACATGCGGGCCAATTCAAGGCTGAACGTTCCAAATAGCTGATGGCTGGGCTGCGCCGGGTTTACCAGCGGCCCTAACATATTAAAAAATGTTTTCACCCCCAACTGTTTGCGCACCGGAACGACTTCCTTCATCGCCGGGTGGAACAAAGGCGCGTGGAGAAAACAGATGTTGGCGCGGTCGAGCTGCCGCCGCAGTTGCGACTCATCGTCGGTAAACTCATAGCCCAGGGCCATTAGCACGTTGGAAGACCCCACCGCCGAGCTGACCCCATAACTTCCGTGCTTGGCTACTTTATACCCTGCCCCGGCAACCACCACTGCCGACAGGGTGGATACATTGAACGTATTCTTGCTGTCGCCCCCGGTCCCGACGATGTCAATGGCCTCTGTCCCGTTCAGGTTTATCGGAATACAAAGCTCCAGCAAGGCATCCCGGAACCCCTGCAATTCCGGGATAGACACCGGCCGCATCTGATAGACGGTAACAAAACTGGCCACCTGCATGTGATTGTACTGGCCATGAGAGATATTGAGCAGCACCTCCCGGGCCTCTTCCCGGGTGAGGCGTTCGTGCTCGTATAATCGGGAAAGGATCTGTTTCATGGTTCAATTGTTTGAGATTCAGGAAGATTGGGCGATAGAACTCCGGACTGCCGAACCCCGAGCCGCCAAAACAGCTCCCGGCACACAGTACGTAAAAAAGTTCTCCAGCATCTGCCGGCCGTGTTCCGTCATTATGGATTCCGGATGGAATTGAACGCCACGGACATTGTACTCCCGGTGGCGCATGGCCATAATGGCGCCCTGGGCATCCACCGCCGTAACTTCCAGGCTCTCCGGAAGGCTGACGGAGCGGACCGCCCAGGAGTGATACCGCCCGGCCTGGAACTGCCGCGGAATATCCCGGAATAGCGGCTCCTCCGAAACAGTGGCCGTCACCTCGGTTTCTACACCATGGTAGACCTGGGCAAGGTTCTCCAACTCGGCGCCGAAAGCCTCGCCAATGGCCTGGTGCCCCAGGCAAACCCCCAGGATGGCTTTTTCGGAAGCATAGCGCCGGATCAGTTCCGGCATGATACCCGCCTCGGCGGGCAAACCCGGGCCGGGGGAAAGAATGATGGCGTCATAATCTGCTACGGCATCCAACGCAATGGCGTCGTTGCGGTAAACATCCACCTTGCGGCCCAGTATTTCCTGAACGTACTGCACGAGGTTGAAGGTGAAGGAGTCGTAATTATCAAGGACCAGGATCTTCATGTGAATGAGTGAATTTTACCCGCCTCCGCGTGCCGTAGCCCGCTTTGGCGGGCGAAGGCCCGGCTGAGCCCATGGCGAAGACGGGGAGTGATTTTTCAAAGTAACTTTTCCGCTTCCACCAGCGCTTTTTTCAGGGCGCCCAGCTTGTTGTTGACTTCCTGGAGCTCTTTCTCTTCTACGCTGGCGGCTACGATGCCCGCCCCGGCCTGGTAATACAGCACATTGTTCTGGCTGAGGAAGGAGCGAATGACGATAGCCTTGTTCATCTCGCCGTTGAAGTTGATATACCCCAAAGCGCCGCCGTAGAAACTGCGGTTCTGGTTCTCATATTTGTTGATCAATTCAATGGCTTTATATTTCGGGGCCCCGGAGAGCGTTCCGGCGGGGAAGGTGTCGCCGAATACCTGAACCGGGTTGGTGGAAGGCTCCAGCTCGCCCACCACCTTCGATACGAGGTGGATCACGTGGCTGAAGAAATGAATATCTTTCAGCTCTTTCACCTGCACATTGACGGCATGGCGCCCCAGGTCGTTGCGGGCAAGGTCCACCAGCATAATGTGCTCGGCGTTCTCCTTAGGGTCTTTCGACAACTCCAGGGCCTTGCGGGCATCCTCGATGTCGTCGCCGGTGCGGCGGTAAGTGCCGGCAATGGGGTTGACACTGGCCACTCCGTCGCGGACCGCCATCTGGGTCTCCGGCGAGGAGCCGAAAATGCGGTAACTGCCGTAGTCCGCGTAGAACAGGTAAGGAGAAGGGTTAATGGAACGCAGCGCCCGGTAAACGGTAAAATCGTCACCGGTAAAGGACTGAGAGAACTGCCGGCTGAAGACGATCTGAAAAACGTCTCCCAACTGGCAATGCCGTTTGCCGATGGTTACCAGCTCCATAAACTGATCGTCAGTGAGGTTGCTGGCCTCTTCCCCATACATGCGGAATTCGTGAGCGGCAAACTTCTGGCTGCGGATGAGGCGCTCCACCTCTTCCATACGGGAAGCTTCCCCTTCCGGAAGGTTTTCCAGCACGAACAGTTCATCCCGGAAATGGTTGATGGCCAGGATGAAACGATACAGGTTGTAGCGGATATCCGGCAGGTTGAATTTGCGCTTTTGCGGATCGAACTGCAGGGTGTCAAAGTACTGTACTCCATCGAAACCGGTGTAGCCGATCAGGCCGTTGAAACCGGGGTAGGGCGACTCGTATTGTACATCGAAGCGCTGGAGAAAGCGCTGCATGGCATTCGGGACCGTTGAAACATCCTCAACACTTATCTCCCGGGGGCTTTCTCCCGGGAATTGCTCCCGCACAAGCCCCCGCTCCACCTGGAAACTCCCGATCACATCAAAGCCGAGGAAGGAAAAACAATCTTCCTTGCTTCTGAAATCGTTGTTTTCCAGAAGGGCCGGCTCCGTATACCGGTCCCGCGCCTTCAGGAAAAGCGTGACCGGAGTCACCGTATCGGCGAGGTAACGGCGGACCCTTGTCCGGATCCTGATCTTTGTTTCTGTTTTGACTTCCATGGCATTAAGTAGTGGTTATACCGGATTCATCTTCTTCTTTTACGGGTCTGGCCAAAGTGGCCCGTCCGAAATAGAAAGCGGCCTGCCGAGTGATTCGACAAGCCGCTTTTATGATTTTATGCTCAGTTCAGACAAAAGCGTGTCACCTCACCCGGATTTCCGAATGACTGTGCCACCACCAGTTATTTGAATACTGAACGTATGACATTGCTTTTTTTTTTACTCCCGCCAAAGATAAAGGGATTACTTTCAAAAAAGCAAACCGCTTATTGAAAAAAATCTAATTTTTATCGTTGGCCACTATTACTTTTTCAGTTACCAGGCCTTCCGGCAACAGGATCTTCAAAACATAAACTCCTGGTGCAAAGCCCTTTACAGAGATTTCGTTTTCCTGTGGCTGTAAACGCCCCGACCACATCAACTGTCCGCTTGCGCCGAACAGGCGGGCATCCCCGGAGGAAGGCAAAGCCACCCGGAGCCGCTCCTGCACCGGGTTGGGATACAAGTGAACCTGGCTTTGCAGCGTGCTGCCCACCGGGCTCAGGGTGCTTTCCTGTATTTCATAAGCATCACCGGTAACTTCCAGGTACTGAATGTTGCGGACGGCAACCTGCCCACAATCACCGGCCGGGCATTGCAGGCGAAAAATGCCCAACGTTCCACTCCCCGGCCGTGGATTGCGGTCCGTACGCACCATGGAAACCTGGGCATACCCCATTTCCGGGAAGGTTTTGACGAGGGCCATCATGTCTTCCCCTTCGGTTCCCAACCAGCTTCCCTCAGTCGAAAACCGAACCTCGGCTGCCGGCAAAGGTTCGAAATGCACTTCGAAGGCAAACCCGTAGGCGCCGGACAAAGGAAGGCTTGCCTCTCCAACCGATAGGGCAAACTCGGCAAAATCAGAACGCAGGGACGTTCTTTCCAGGCTCATGGGCACAGCCCTGTCCGGATAATCCGGCAATTCCGCCCGGAGCGGATGGGTGCGCCCCCAGTTGGTGTAGATGGCGTAAGTGTCTCCGGAATTGATCTCTCCATCCCCATTGCAGTCCGCATACTTGCGGTTGAACTGATAAATGAAGAAGAGGCTTCCCGGCCAGTCGGCCATGGGCTGGGGAACCCAGGCATTACTGGCGTTGGGCCGCACCGGCCCGGTGAAGCCATAACCCAGCCCAATGGCCCAGTGGTCTACCTGATCGACCCTGCCGTCATTGTTCACATCACCCGGCCAAACTGGATCTACCATGTTATCAAGCACCGTGACAACCAGCAAGGTAGTATCGCAAAACCCCGAACCATCGCAGATGGCAAGGCAGGCCGTATCCACTCCGGGCAAGAGGCCCGTATATTCCAGGCAGGCGCCCGCATCAGAAAAGAGCCATTCCGTACCGTCATCCGGATCCGCGCAAACATTGGTGAAGGAAGCCACCGACTGGAAAATAGCGGTGTCGAGGCACAGTGTCTCTGACTGCCCAACGGCTATGGAGTCGGTGAGTACCGTTGTTTGCGCCTTGACGTTCAGCCGGAGGAAAACCAGGCTGTCACATCCATTTTGATCGGTAAAAGTAAGCTCATAGCTGCCATTGGCAGTGAAAAGTTGCCCGCCCAGCATATAGCTTTCCCCCTCGTTGATGGTAACCTCCAGGGTTGAGCTTTGCTGAGAATATGCCGTCAGGTTGATGTAAATAACGGAGTCGCAGCCGTCCGTGGCGCCGCCGGCGATCACTTCCAGCCCGTCAGGGTTGGCCTCATCATAACGCGTCCCGTTGACCAGGAGCCCTTCGCCCGGGCAGATGCCCTCTTCCAGGTGGAAAGAGGCTCTGGGCGTGATATTGATGTAAACCGTCGAATCGCAACCGGCATAACTGGCGCCTTCCAATACTTCGACACCGGTAGGATGGTAAAAATCGTAGCGGTTTCCGTTGACCACTACTCCTTCGTCATTGGAACACAGTTCGAGGTTGAGTTCCTCCTCCGGGTTGTCCACCACGACGGTGAAGGAGGCCTGGCAGGAGTTGGGGCCGCCGCCGTAATCCAGGATGTATTCCTTAGTTTCATTGGGTGTTACCTGTATGGAGGCGCCCTGTTGGCCGGTATTCCATACCAGAGGATAATCCGCCAGAGCGGCCGAATCTCCCACCGCTCTCAAAGTTACAGGCTGCGGAGAGCAGAACACTTCAGGCGGCCCATCGATCCGCAGGGGGTCAACCAGCCGGAGCGTTACTGTTTTTTCGGAACAGGTAGCTCCCTGCAGGCGGATCTCGATGGTTTCCACGCCTTCCTCCAGGCCGTCGTCATCGGCGGTGAGCTCCAGTGCCCAGCTATCGGCCGGCCCTTCGACCTGCCCGCTACCGGATATCCCCGTAAAGGTGTAGTCGGCGCCGGCCTCGGCCGTGCCGGTTATGGTATAGGAAAGGGGAAAATCATCGGCCGGGAAATTATCCAGGGAGACTTCCAGTAAACCGGGCGAACAGGATTCGATCACCGTTATTTCCTCGCTGGCCTGGCCTCCGCCGGTAAAGGAACAGAAGCTCTCCGCTTCGAAGAACAGGCCCGAGTCCCAGATGGCATCGCCAATATCGGCCAGTACCAGAGACATGGTGTATTCCCGGCAGGGCGTCACCGCTGCCTTAGCGACAAAAACGTCGGTATACCCATTGTAGGCCGGCACGCTATTGGGATGGGTGCTGTTGAACAAAGCGGCATTATCCAGGGACCCGTTATCTCCTTCGCAATAGGATAGGTTGGAAAAGGGGTGATCCCCCGGGTTGCCGTTGTTGACGCTGTTGATGGAAACGGGCAGATCCGTTCCCGGCACCCTGGCAATATTTATGGTCGCAGTATTGCCGTCCTGATCGGGCCCGGTGAGGAAAAAGCCGAACACATCATTGAATTTGGTGCAAACGAAAGTTGGGTATTCATCCGAGGCGAACACATACCGGAACATGATGGAATCACCGGTGGGGATAAACCGAATGGTGTAAACCGCCACGTCGAAGATCTCGTCATTGGCAAGAGGAAGCAACCCCGCATAGGAAGCGGCGCTGCCGTTGGGAATGTTGACGTCCCAGGAGCTGGGCAGGTCGGAACCGGGCCCTCCGGAGGCCGTCGCGGCAAAGCCGGTGGTCATGACAAATCCCTGATCCAGCCCGATAACTCCTGCTCCTCCGCTGAAGCGCCCTACCGCTGCCGGCACGCCGGCGTACGCTATGTCCAATACCTGAATGCCTTCCCCCAGGCATACGTCCTCGATCAATTCTTCGGGGCCGAACGCCGGCGTATCCGCCCCCGTCACCGAGTACTGGGCGGGGAGCTGTACAACAATAAACAGAATGGCCATCAGCCAAGCGATCCTCATAGTCATAGTCTAGTCTATTTGGTTTTTAAGTAATTGACAAACTTATGGGAGGAGATAAGGAGGGTGTCGAAACTTGAGGGTGTATGAGGTTTTCGTCTCCGACGCCAAAAAATTTTGGCGAACCGAGCGAACGTTGGCTTTCGTCTCCGGCGCCAAAACATTTTGGCGGGCCGAATGAACGTTCACGGGTCAATGCAATAGCCGCCAGACCAGTTCTTTCATCAGCTCGCCTTCGGGCTTGCCGGTGCTGTTGTAACCGACGCCCTTGGACTTCAGGTCGTATTCTTTCAGAAGGGTTATGGCCTTTTCTGCCTGGGCGGGGGGGAAATTTCGGGCGGAGGCCCGGTATTCTTTCAAAAAATATCCGGACCGCAGCTGCAAGGTACTCAATAATTCTTTTTCCGGCAAATTTTTGGCGGCGTGGTACATGTATACTTTGCTGAAGTAACCATACAGGGCGCCGATGAGGACCGGCATGGGGTTCTTCTTCGGGTTGGCGGCGAAGTAATTGATGATGCGGTTGGCTTTCAGCACATCGCGTTGCCCCAGGGCGCGCTGCAATTCGAAGATGTTGTAGTCCTTGCTGATGCCGATATTGGCTTCGATATGCTGGCCGTTGACTTCCGTGCCCGGGGGAAGGTTGATGGCCAGTTTATCCAGTTCATTGGCCACCTTTGACAGGTCGGCGCCCAGGTATTCGGCGATCAATTCGGAGGCTTTGGGCGTGATCTTCAGTTTTTTCCGTTCGAGGTAGGATGTGATCCAGGCCGGCGCCTGATTGTCGTACAGGGGTTTCGATTCGAATACCAGGGCGTGCTTTTTCAGGGCCTTCCCGAATTTGGAGTTGAAATTGAAGCGCTTATGCTTATGGCAGATCGCCAGAATGGTGCTCTCCATTGGTTTCTCCACGTAAGTCAGCAGCTCTGAAAGGCTTTTCATGTCCTGTGCCTCCTTCAGGATAACCACCTGATGGGAGGACATCATCGGGTAGCGGCGGGCGGTATCCACCACGGCCAGGTGGTCGACGTCCTTTCCGTAAAGGATGGTTTGGTTGAAGGCCCGCTCGGATTCAGAAAGGATGTTTTTCTCAATATAGTGGGCGATCTCATCAATGAAATAGGACTCCAGCCCATGCAGGAAGTAAATGGGGCGGTATTGCTTGTTCCGGAGTTCTTTTAGTATCTGGTCAAATTCCAAGGCCGCAGTTTTTGTAAAAATAGGAATTTATTTATAGTTACCCCGTATGTCCGATCGCTCCGGCAATGGCATTTACGGAGAGCAATAAAGACAGCAGGGTTTGTTCCGCCTGCCCGGACTGTCCCATCGCTTTTTCTCTTCTCCACTGCCGGAGCAGGGCCACCTGCTTTTTGTGAAGGTTTTCCAGGGTAAGGGTGCGCAGCGCGTTGGCGTAATAGCGGCCGGCCCCATCCATTTCCTCGTCCTCGCCGAGAAGCTCCCCCAGGAGGGTTCTGGTACGGCCCAGTTCCTGGAAAAGCAGTTCCAGGAATTTCTCTCTAACCTGTTCCTTTTCCACCATTGAAGCATACAAGCGCATGATGGATCTATCGGTTTGGCCGAGGCTGCGCCGAACGTTGCCGAAAACATAACGGAGGAAGGGGCCCTTTTTCGCTGCCGCCTTCAATTTTTCGAAATCCTCCGGCCGTTCTTTTTGGAGTTTTTCCAGGGTAGCCCCTACGCCGTACCAGGAGGTCATATTACAGCGGCACTGTGTCCAGGCAAAGACCCAGGGGATAGCCCGCAGGTCTTCAAGAGAGGTAGCGCCGGTGCGCCGGGAAGGGCGGGACCCGATCTTACTGCTCTCTATGGCGTCGATAGGCGTAGCCTGGCGGAAATAATCCATAAAGCCCTCCTCTTTCAGTAAAGCCTCGTAGGTTTTACGGCTGTATTCCGACATCCATTCGAGTATTTCGGCCAGCGGGTGCAGGCCGTTGCCTTCGGGCCCATCGGGTAGCGACTGGCCCAACGCGCTGGCAGCCAGCAGTTCCATCTGGTAAACGGCATGGCCTTTATTGGCGTATTTCTCTTCTATGGTCTCGCCCTGCTCGGTGAGGCGGAGGTCGTTCTTGAAGGCCCGGCCGGGCAGAGCGGCGATAAACTCGTCGGTCGGCCCGGCGCCCCGGCTGATGGACCCTCCGCGGCCATGAAAGAAGCGAATGCGGACACCATGGTTCCGCCCGGCTTCGGCTATCCTGATCTGGGCTTTGTACAAATGCCACTGGCTGGCCAGAATACCGCCATCTTTGTTGCTGTCGCTGTAGCCGATCATTACTTGTTGTACGGGCGGGCCGCCTCCAGCCTTCCGGGACAGGTATTTCAGGCTCCGTATGGTGAAAGGGTGGGATAAAAAGCTGCTTACGATCTGCGGCCCGGCTTCGAGGTCGTCAATGGTTTCCAGTAACGGCGCCACCGGAACCAGGCAAACCTGGCCTTCCTTCTCCGTACGGGTAAGGCCGGCCTCCCGGGCCAACAGGTATACCGCCAGCAGGTCGGATAACCCGCGGGTCATACTGACGATAAAGGCGCCGATGGCCTTCGGGCCGTATTTCGAAATGTGCTGTTCCACCACCCGGTATGTTTCGATCACAGCAAGCGCCTCGGCTTCCAGTTGGGCATTGATAAGGGCAAGGGGCCGGGATATGGACAGTTCCCGGTTAAGCCATTCCAGGCGCTCGGCCTCGGCCACTTCCGGAAAATTGATCGCGTTTATTCCGGAAATACGGATCAGTTGGGCGATAGCCCTGTCGTGGAAAGCACTATTTTGCCGGATGTCCAGCACGGCCAGATGAAACCCAACTGCTTCCACGAGGCGGATCGCGTCCTGCACTTCTTCCCAGGCGATGGTACGGGCGCCATAATCCAGCAAGGCGCGCTGAAGCAGGCGGAGGTCGCTGTGCAATTCTTCGCTGAATACATAAGAGCCTTCATGTTCGCGCAGGGATGTGGCGTGCCCCCGGGCAATATCCACCGGCAGTTTGGTGATCATCAGGTTGACGAATTGCCGAAACGCCTCGCCCTGATTGCGGTTGGCGGCCTCATCGCCTCGTTCCCCGAGTTCCCCCTGCAGCTCACCGATTCTTTTCTGCAGGATCTGCGGCGCCTCTTCCACCGAAAGGGCAAAACTAAGGTGCCGGACCAGGCTTACCAGCTTTCTTTTCAGTACGACAAAGGCGTTGAGGCGCAGCCGCTGAAGAGTGGTGTTCGTAATTTCTGGGGTCACAAAAGGGTGCCCGTCGCGGTCGCCCCCCACCCAGTTTCCGAACCCGATGCCGGGGAAGGCGCCTTCCTCATAAAGCATATCGCTATTGAAGCCGTGGTGGCGCCAGGCCTGTATCAACCGCCGGTCCAGCACGGGAAGGATCTCCGGAAAGACATTGATAAAATAATGCATGACGTTGCGCAGTTCCGATTCCACATCCGGCTTTTCGATGTAGATCTCTCCGGTCTTCCAAAGGCGGTATAGCGCCTGCTTGATATTGCTCCGGATATTGCTGCGCTCCCATTCTGAAAACATGCTGTTTTCCAGGCTCAGCAGCAGGAGGTACAGCTCCCGGTGGTGTTCCAGAACGGTTATCCGCTTGGCCTCCGTGGGGTGAGCGGTGAGCACCGGTTCGATGCGCACCTGCCGCATGTGAGCCGCTATTTGCCCGGCAGAGAACCCGGCTTCCTTCAACTGCTTCAGGTTCCATGCCCAGGAGCCGGCAATACCGGAAGGATCACTGTTTTCCTGCTTCCGCCGTTCCTGCATGGCCGCATTGATCTCTACCGTGTCGATCAACTGAAAGATAATGCTGTACAGCTGAATGTATCTGGCCGTAAACTGTTCGATATCATCGAAGGCCGCCTCGCTGATCAGAGGGATCTGCCCGGCGATGTCCTGTTCTCCGTTCTCCCGGAGCGCCTCCTGCAAAAGGAGAAGCAGCATTTCGAGGTCTTTATAAGCCTTGCCGAGTTTCTGTTTTATTTTATCGAGAGAGATTTCCATGAGGCGCTGAAATTGGCTTTGATAATTGACTGGATATTGAAACTTACAAGAGCCACAAATATAAGTAGAAAAGCATTTGAATGAAAACAGCGCGGCCCGAAAGGGCATCAGATGGGTTCAGGACGGATAAAGGATTTATGCCCTATTCTCCACAAAATCCAGGAAGTAGTGCAGGGTGATTTCCGACGCTTCGGTTTGCGGATAATGCCCGATATCGTCCAGCAAGATGACATCCGGATCGGGGACGAGTTCCCGGTAGCGGGCCGCCATGTGCCGCCCGGAAATCGGATCCTTTGCGCCGTCGATCAACCGGAGAGGGATATCTGCCTGTTGCAGAGCGCCCACCCAGCGTTCGCGGTTCAGGCGGCGCTCTGTCATGTAACGGATCAGCCGGTGCATTACACCCTTGCCTCTATTACAGGTTATCAATTCCCAGAATTCGTTGACCTCCTGCTCAGTAGGCGGCGTATTGGGCCCGAAGATGGCGTTGAAGTTTCGGGTAAGCGCCCGTTTAGATAAAAATGGCGTCAGCAAACGGCCCACGGGCGAGGCCATCAGGTGCTGAATAAGCCGGGGCGAATGCGCCTCCGGAAACAGGCCGCCGTTGAGCAGGCACAGGGATCGAATGGAAAGGCCGGCGCCAAAGCCCTTCTCTTTTTTATTGTGGCGGGCAAGCAGTTCCTGGGCCACCGTATCCCCATAATCGTGGGCCAGGATGTGAAAGTCCCTGATGCCGGCGCAGCTGATCAGTTCCTCCACCATATCCGCCTGCCTGGCTATGGTATAATCGTACTTCCGCGGTTTATCGGAAAAGCCGAAGCCCAGGAAATCGGGCGCGATGAGGTGAAACCGCTCTTCCAGGGCCGGCCATACCTTGTGCCAGTCCCAGGAGGCGGTTGGAAAGCCGTGCAGGAGCAGCAGGGCCTCTCCTCTCCCACCCTCGCGGTAAAAGATGCGGCGGCCGCTCCAGTTGAAGGTTTTGCCTGCCTGTCGCCATTGTGCTAATCGATCCATACAGGAAATATAGGAAATATTCGTGCATTTTTATCCAGGGGAGCATATGGGAGGCGGGCGCTAAAAAGAAAGAAGGAATAATTCAGAACGTCAAAATGAAAAATAAATCCTACCATTTGAAAGATATGTGCGGGTGTAAGCCCGGCAATCCCCATACCTTTGCATTATAACAGAGAAAACAACACTAAAATCCATATTCCAATGAAAACGATGTTTAAAATTTCCGTGGGAATTATTGCTCTCCTATTTTTCCACCTTCAGGCCCTTCACGCTCAATCACAAATTTCCGGTAAAGTCACAACAGAAAGCGGGCAGCCGCTCCCCTTCGTGAACGTGCTCCTGCTGTCCGCCGCCGATAGTTCGCTCATAAAGGGGGAAGTATCCGGAGAGAATGGGGAATACCGGTTGAAAGGCATCACCTCGGGCAAATACCTGGTGATGGCCAGTATGGTCGGTTACCTGGAGTACTATTCCAGCCCATTCCAGGTAAAAAGCGACGCAGGGCCGGTGAAGCTCGATGCCATCGCCCTGCAGGAAGATGTGAAAGAACTGCAAGCGGTTGAGGTCGTGGCGAAAAGGCCGCTTTTCGAGCAAAAGATCGACCGCCTGGTGATCAACGTGGAAAACAGCATTACTTCTGCCGGCAGCACGGCCCTGGAGGTGCTGGAGCGCTCACCCGGAGTAGTGGTCAACCGCCAGAACAACAGCATTTCCGTAGCCGGCAAAGACGGCGTGGTGGTCATGATCAACGGCAAGATCAACCGCATGCCCCTCGAAGCGGTTGTACAAATGCTGGAGGGGATGCCTGCCAGCAATATTGAAAGCATTGAACTCATCACCACGCCGCCCGCCAATTTCGACGCCGAGGGCAATGCCGGTTTTATCAACATCGTCCTGAAGCGATCGAACGACAACGGGCTGAACGGCGCTTACACGCTCACCGGCGGCTATGGCAGAGGAAGCACTGCTTCTTCCGGCATCAACTTCAACTACCGCCAGGAAAATATCAACCTGTATGGTGATTATTCCTTCAGCCGGAGGGCGCAGGAACAGGTGTTCACTTTTGGGCGGCAGGTATTGCTGAACGGGGAAACCATTGGGACGGATACCCGCAGCGTGCGCGCCCCCATTCAGCGCAACCACAACGCGCGGCTGGGATTGGACTGGAACGTGAGCTCAAAGACCGTCATCGGCGTGCTCCTCTCCGGCTATGACAACCGCTGGAGTATGGACGCCCTGAACAACTCCACCATCTCCCGGAACGGCCTGCCAGATACCCTGCTCACCATCGCCAACGACGAGGTCAACCACTGGAAACACCTGAGCGGCAACCTGAACCTCCAGCATACCATACGCAAAGGGGAGATCCTAACCTTCGACGCCGACTATCTTCACTATGATAATACCAACCCGACCAACTACTTCATCAACTATTCCGACGGTGCGGGCGCCTTCCTGTTGGAAGAGCAGGCTTTCAGCGGGAAAGCCACCCCCATCGAGGTAGGAGTAGGCAAACTGGATTACAGCAAGAAATTATCTGACAAACTAAAAATGGAGGCCGGCCTGAAGGCCACCATATCCCGGTTCGACAACGATGTGTCGGTGTTCAGGGTCCAGAACGGCATTTCCATGATCGACCCCAGCCTGACCGCCCGATACAACCTGGAGGAAAGCATCGGCGCCGCCTACACGGCTTTGGACGTTAAACTGGATGACAAATCGGACCTGAAACTCGGCCTGCGCTACGAATACACCAATTCCAACCTCGGCACGGTGGAGCAGGCCAACATCGTGGACCGGCAGTACGGCAATTTCTTCCCCAGCGTTTTCCTTTCCAGGGCATTGAATGATCAGCATTCGGTGAATGCCTCCTACAGCCGCCGCATCACCCGCCCCACCTTCAACGATATGGCGCCCTTCGTGATCTTTGTAGACCCCTACACCTTCTTTTCTGGGAACGCAGCCCTGCAGCCATCGATTTCCAATAACGTGAAGGTGGATTACCGCTTCAAAACGGCCCTTTTTTCCATACAGTACACGGTGGAGGACAGCGCCATCGCCCGGTTCCAGTCCCGGGTCATCGAAGGCACCAACCAGCAGCTCATTGCAGCGGAAAACATGAAGAACCGCAAAACGGCCTCTTTTACCGCGGCATTCCCCATACAGGTGGCGGAGTGGTGGCGGATGCAGAACAACCTCATTGGTTCCTGGCAGGAAGTGAATACCTATTTCGACGACAGGCCGGTGCAGGTAAGTACAAAAAACCTTCGGTTAACCTGGATCAACATGTTTACCCTTCCTAAGGATTTTAGCGCTGAGGTAGTGGGGTTTTACCAAACAAGGGGGCTTTTCGGCGCCGCTGACTTCCTGCCGATCGGCGCGCTGAATATCGGGATACAGAAAAA
>JAGFJE010000154.1 GCA_024103175.1 Phaeodactylibacter sp. | reverse complement strand
GACGGGCTATTTTTAAGAGGCTGTTTCATTTATATCCTGAGGTTAGACTTGACAAGTTTCCCCCCTGGCCCTCCGCTGAAAACTTGTCAAGTCTTTCTTGACGTTATAAAACTTAATTGACAAAGTATAGAGTGGCCCGTTCACAGCATGCTTCCGGGCAGGCCTCCAGGCATTTAAAATAACTGCCCCGTTACTTAATGTAGGAGCCTGTCGCCGATGCGGTTTTGGGCGTGTTTCGTCCGTTCGTGTTGTGGGGAGCGATCAGGGGTGATCGCCCCACGAGTTATACCCAGTGCACCAGGGGGAGGTCCTGGCGGTGGGCCATCAGTTCGTGTTTGGGGAACACCCGGAAGCCGTACTCGTAGACGCCGGCCAGTTCGGGGTCGACCTGGCAGGAGTAGGCGGCCACCTTGCCCTTCACGCTTTTGAGCTGGAGTTCCTCTTTTACCTGCAGTTCCAGTTCCTCTTCGGTGAGGCGTTTGAAGAAAGCCACCTCGACGCCCACGTGTTCGGCCTCGATCTCGCCGAGGTGGAGCCGGATGGTGGCGGTGAACGGCTGGCCGACGGGCAGGGCGAAGTTGTCGCTGTCGAAAACGTCGGCCTCCACCACTTCGATCTCGCTCCAGCGCTCCGTCATTTGGGCTTTCCAGGCGGCCATCTGGCTGGCCAGGCGGAAGCCGTTGGCCTTCATGGCGCGGCCGCGTTCGTGGAGCTTGTTGTAGAAGCGCTCGTAGTAGTCGTCGAGCATGCGTTTCATGGTGAAGGTGGGCGCCACTTCGGCGATGATCTGCTTGATGTAGCCGGCCCAGCGGGGCGATACGCCCTTCTCGTTGCGGTCGAAGTAGGCGGGGATGATGTCGTGTTCCAGGATGTTGTAGATGGTTTCGGCATCCAGCTCGTTCTGCAGGCCCTGGTCTTCGTAGGTGCGTTCTTCGGGCAGGGCCCAGCCGGCGTCGGGGCGGTAGCCTTCGGCCCACCATCCGTCGAGGACGCTGAAGTTCATCACGCCGTTGAGGGCGGCCTTCATGCCGCTGGTGCCGGAGGCCTCCTTGGGGCGGGTGGGGGTGTTGAGCCAGATGTCGACGCCACGGACCAGCAGCTTGGCCATTTCCATGTTGTAGTTTTCCAGGAAGACGACCTTGCCGATGAATTCGGGCCGCTTGGAGACGTGGACGATGTGCTTGATGAGGTCCTGGCCGCCCTGGTCGGCGGGGTGGGCCTTGCCGGCGAAGAGGAAGAGCACCGGCCGCCCCTCCTCATTGACGATCTCGTTGAGGCGCTCCAGGTTGGTGAACAGCAGGTGGGCCCGCTTGTAGGTGGCGAACCGGCGGGCGAAGCCGAGGATGAGCGCGTCCTCCTCGATGGCGTTGATCACCTCGAAGATGTTGCGCGGGTTCTCGCCGCGGCGGGTCAGGTCTTCCTGGAGCTTGGTTTTGACGTAATCCAGCAGGCGCTTCTTCTGCAGCTGGCGGATGGCCATGACCTCTTCGTCGCTGACGCTGTGGATCTTGCGCCAGTATTCCTTGTTGGACTGGTCGCGGAGGAAGGCCTTGCCGAAGGTGCGGATGTACAGCTCGTTCCATTCGTGGGCGATCCAGGTGGGGTAGTGCACGCTGTTGGTCACGTAGCCGATGTGGACCTCTTCGGGGTTGTACCCGGGGTAGAGCACGTTGAACATCTTCCGGGAGACGGCCCCGTGGAGGCGGCTTACGCCGTTGACCTCCTGGGACAGGCGCATGGCCAGGTGGCTCATGGAGAAGAGTTCGTGGTGGTCTTCCGGGTTGACCTTGCCGAGGGCGACGAACTGCTCCCAGCTGATGCCCAGGCTTTCGGCGTAGGGGTAGAGGTACTGCTGCAGGAGGTTCTCGTGGAAATAGTCGTGCCCTGCCGGCACCGGCGTGTGGGTGGTGAACAGGCTGGTGGCGCGCACCACCTCCAGGGCTTCGCGGAAGGAGAGCCGGCGTTCCTGCACGTAGTCCTGCAGGCGCTCGATATTGAGGAAGGCGGCATGCCCTTCGTTGCAGTGGTAGATGTCGGCATCGATGCCCAGCGCTTTCAGGGCGCGGACGCCGCCGATGCCCAGCACGATCTCCTGGCGGAGGCGGTGCTCGTTGTCACCCCCGTAGAGCTGGTGGGTCAGGCTGCGGTCTTCCGGGCTGTTCTCATCGATATCGGTATCCAGCAGGTAAAGCGGCACGCGGCCCACCTGCAGCACCCACACCTTGGCGTAGACCATGCGCCCTTTGAGGCCGACGCTCACCTTGAGCCATTCCCCGCTGTCGTCGCGCACCGGCGCCAGGGGCAGCTTGGTAAACTTCTGCGGCGGAAAATTGTTGATCTGGTCGCCGTGCAGGGAGATGGCCTGCTGGAAGTATCCGTAGCGGTACAGCAGGCCGACGGCCGCCATGTTGGAATTGTCGTCGCTGGCCTCCTTGAGGTAGTCGCCCGCCAGCACGCCCAGGCCGCCCGAATAGAGGCGCAGGGAGATGTGCAGGCCGTACTCCATACTGAAGTAGGCGATGCGGGGGGCGCCCTTCTTCGGCTTCTCCTTCAGGTAGGCCCGGAAGGCGGCGTCTACCGAACGGAGGCGCTCCATGAAGGCCTCGTCGGCCAGCAGCTTGTTGGCCTTTTCCGTATTGATGTTGTCGAGCAGGGCGATGGGGTTGTAGTTGTACTTCCGCCAGTTGGCCGGGGCGATGGAGCGGAACAGCTCGATGGCGTCTTTGTTCCAGGACCACCAGAGGTTGTTGGCCAGCTCGTGCAGCGGCGCCAGCTCCTCCGGCAGCTTCGATTCTATATATATACGCTTCAGCTTTACGTTGCTGTCTTTCATTTGTCCGATCATGAGATATCATAATTTGGTCAGGATGCAAAAGTAGCTTTATTTTGTGGTAGGCCGTAGGGATTACTGTAAAAATTACACTAAGCCGGGCGCCTGCCGGTGAAAAAGTGTAAAGGAAAATTTTACGCTTATGTTTTTGAACAGAAAGGATATTTTTCGGAAAACTTGTTACATTCTACATATTAACCCTTTACACTTTTTCACCAGAAAACTATGAGCGCAAGCGCTGAAATGCCGTACTTCATCAAACCCTCCCTCAACCTGGGCCGGGAGGACAAGCGGGCCGCCTACAAGCAGGCCCTGGCCGCCATTTACGCCAACCTGGAAGGGGAGGAGGATACCATCCTGAAAATGGCCACCGTCAACTGCCTGCTGAAGACCTACCTGCCCTATTACTACTGGGTGGGCTTTTACCTGGTGAGCGGGCCGGAGCGCCTCTCGGTGGGGCCCTATCAGGGCACCCTGGGTTGCCTCCACATCGACTTCTCCAGGGGCGTCTGCGGGCGGGCGGCGCGGGAGCGGCGGACACAGCTCGTGCCCGACACCCACGCCCTGGCACAGGGAACCGAGCACATTGCCTGCGACCCCAACTCCCGCTCGGAGATCGTCGTGCCCGTCTTCGACGGTGAGGGCCGGCTCATCGCCGTCTTCGATGTAGACAGCACTCTGGAGGAGTCGTTCGATGAGGTGGATCAGGCGTATCTGGAAGGGTTGATGGGGAGGGTTTTTGAAGCTAACTAATCGTTATTCAACGACCTTTGAATAGCCTTGTCCAGGATTTCTACCCCCAGGCCGATCTCCTCTTTGGTGATGGATAAAGGAGGGGCGATGCGGAAAACACCGCTCATTCCCTTGATCCGTACGATGTTCATACTGAGCCCCATTTGCAGGCAGGTGTCGGCTATTCTGTGGCCCAGTTCAATATCGGGTTCTTTCGATGCCCTGTCTCTTACGATCTCCATGCCCAACAACAAGCCCTGGCCCCTTACATCTCCGATGCACTCGTATTTATCCTGCAGCGCTTCCAGTTGTTCTTTCAAAAACGCGCCTTTTTCGGCTGCATGCTCGGCCATTTTTTCGTTGATCAGGATGTCGATCATGGCCAATCCCACCGCAGCGGGCAGGGGGTCTGAAATATGGGAGGTCACATTGATAAACCCTTTGGAGAAGCAATCCTCCTCGATCTCTTTCCGGGTAATGGTTGCCGCCAGAGGAAGCCCCCCGCCCAGTGTTTTGGAAAGGGTCAGGAAATCGGGCGCCGTTTCCAGCAGTTCAAAGCCGAAATTCACGCCCAGCCTGCCGAACCCGGTCTGCGCCTCATCCAGTATCAAATGCATTCCCCGTTCTTCACAAAGTACTTTCAGGCGTTTTAAATACCCGGGGGATAACGCAATGATCCCGGCGGCGCTCAATACCGGTTCTACGATACAGGCGGCGTAGGCGCCGACGGATTGCCGGTCGGCCATTTCCATTCCCACTTCCAGGCAGGTATTGTCGCATTTGTTTGTACAATGCTTAATGGGGCAGCGGTAGGCATAGGGCGCCGGGATGGACAGGCTTCCGGGAATAACCGGCCCGTACCCCTTCCGCGTATGGGAATAGGTGCTCGATTGTGAGCCCGCCGTCATGCCGTGCCAGGAACCCAGGAATCCGATAACCTCAAACCCTCCCGTCGATAATTTTGCCATCCGGATGGCCACCTCATTGGATTCCGAACCGGTGTTGACAAACAGGCACTTATCCAACCCTTCCGGCAACAGGGCCGCCAGCTGCTTGCTCAATTCAATGACCGAAGGAGACAGCATCGTGCTCAGCAGGTGAATGCTCTCCTCGGTAGCGCTCCTTATGGCGTCCACGATCTTCTGGTGGTTGTGCCCGAATACAGAACACATCTGGCCGGAGGTGAAATCGAGGATCTTGTTTCCATCCTTGGTGTATATGAATGACCCGCGGGCTTTCTGAATGAGGAGGGGGCTGAATTCCCCGCAGTAGCGGATCAGGGTTTCTTCGGCTTCCGTTAACCAGCTTGGCTTTTCCATTTTGGTGATTTTTTGTAACTATTCAGCATGCTGAAGTATGTGTTTAGCGCTGCTCCAGGTGACATCTTTCGCCTATTCATTGAACCTTAGCTTATTGCACTATCTTTCAGAGGCGAAAGGTGTCATCTGGTAAGGGCTGGCCTTTTTCGAGATGACACCTTTTGCCCCTTAATCCGTAGTAATGAGCTTAATCGTTTGGAGCAGGGG
>JAGFJE010000149.1 GCA_024103175.1 Phaeodactylibacter sp. | reverse complement strand
CTTATAGGCTTCGATGGCCTCATCGGCCTTGCCGAGGGCTTCCAGGCTTTCCGCCTTTGCCATGAAGTACTTGCTGGCATTTCCTTCCCCGGCCAGTTCGATGGCCTTTTCGGCATGGGCCACGGCTTTGTCGGCATCGCCTTTTTCTTTAAGGGCATAAGCGAGGTAGTAGTGGACCTCCGGGCTCTCTTTCTTTTCCAGGAAAGCCATGGCGTATTCGGCTGTAGCATCCCACTTTTTGTCGCCCCAGGTCACGGCAACGATGTTTTCGGCCTTGTTGTACATCTTTTCGGCTTTGTCTTCCTTTTTGGACCTGGCGCAGATATCGCCGGCTTCGATATAGGCGCTCACGGATTCGGTGGTGTTACCCATGCCTTCCAGCGCCTGGGCCCGGCCGATATAGTTGGCGTAGAAACCGGGAGAGAAGGCGATGCCCTTATCGTAAGTTACCAGGGCGGCCTCGAAGTCATCCGCTTTGCGCTGGTCGTTGCCCACGTAATAGGCGGCGATGGCGCCGTTGCGCTTGGCCAGTTTGATCACCTTGGCATCGGCTTCCGATTCCGGGTCGGCGGCTTCGATCGCCTTCTCCATCAGGGGAAGCGCTTCGGTATAATTTTTGGCCTTGATCAGCTCCAACCCCTGGTTATACAGGCTGGCCGCCGTTTCCTGCGCATGGATGGCCGTCGTAAATCCTGAAAGTAGTAGCAGAATGGTAAGAGAAGTAAAATGTTTCACGGTTTATTCAAAGTTTTGGTTAAAGAAAGGATTGCAAAAATATTATTACTTGCAGAAAATGAAAAATAAGTGCTGGTTTTGGTTGGCTGTGGGACGAAAGAAAATTGTTTGTATGCCAAAAAATACAACGAAAAAGAATGATAAAAGTTGATCCGCGTCAGCTTCTCCGGGTATTGCAGTGAAAGGCAGCGATCTCGTTTTTCCCCAGCTACGGTTCTGTTGTGGGCTGTTGCCCGCCGCTGGCTGTGGCCGGCTCAAGCGGCCTTTTCCGCTTCCATCTTTTGTGCGTCCAGAGCCAGTACTGAGGAGCTTCCTGTATATCCTTTTCCAGGACTTTGGTATGCTTTTCGGTGATGGCGCCGTGGGGCGCCTCCGACGGCTTGTCTTCCACAATTTCGAAAACCATTTCGTAATAGCCCCGCCGCATCTTGTAGATGTGCCCATAAACGACCGGATAATTGAATTCCCTGGCGTATTTCTCGGTGCCGAAGAGGACGGCGGTATCCTGATTGAGAAAGCGGGCCCAGTAAACGTTGATGCTTTTGGAGGGCGACTGGTCAGTGGCCAGCATGGGGGCGGTGAGGCGGTGGCTGTTCTCTAAAAAGAAGGCCTTGGTTTTGTCTTTGGGCACCAGTTCAAGGCCATACTTTGCCCTGGATTGCCTGAGTTTGCCGTCGAGGAAAGCATTGCGGAGCGGCTTATAGATGCCCACCCCCTGATGGGAGGCTTGCAGGTCGAAAGCCAGCGCCGCCATTTCCCAGTTGTTGTAGTGGCCGGAGGCGATGATGATGCTTTTTCCCTGGCGGTAGAATTGTTCCAGCAATTCGGGGTTTCGCAGCCTGCATCGCGCTACCAGCTCTTCTTTGGAAATGCTGAAGTTGTGGATGGCCTCCATCGAAAGGTCGCAGAAATGCTGGTAGAATTTTCGGGCGATGGCCTCTATTTCTTCGGCGCTTTTTTCCGGAAAGGAGTTGCGCAGGTTGGTGAAAACGACCTTCCGGCGGTATCGTAAAACGTAATAAAGGACGAAATACAGGAGGTCTGACAGCAGATACGACACGCGAAGTGGCAGAAGAGATAAGGGCTTGATGAAAAGGTAGTAAGTGAGCATGCCTTGCGTTTAACCTTAGAGTATGTCTGGAGGCCGCTTTTGGAGAAAAAAAGGGGCGTTTCTTTAGCCCCAATGGCGGCCTCCAAACATACTCTTAGTGATTAGACGGCCCTAAGTTAGAGAGGATAGACAGGATTACCAAGCCTATCGCCATACTACTGGACATTTTTGGAGCCATCTGTGTAAGTGTGTGAAAGTGTAAACGTGTAAAAGAGGTTCAGCCAGGGCTACATTTGCACATATTAGCACCTTGGTAGCCTTCGTTTACACCTTTACACGCTTCCACATTTACACCTACTGGACTCAAAATGTCCAGTAGTATGGCCTATCGCCCCTGCCTTTAGGGCGGCAGCTACTGCTTATTAGCCGTCAGCTGCATGTCCGGCGTCTTGACGCTCAATCCCGATGTTTTTCCTTCTTCCGCCTGGAACTGAATATTGATCGTCCCGTCCAGGCTTACAAATTCAGTTTGGCTCTCGGGAACCAGGTAGAACTGGAAGCCTGCCGCCGGCACTTCCATGAACAGCAGGCCGTCCTTGCGGCTAACCTCCGCCGTAACCGGAAATTCGTTGAACTGATAACTGCCTGTGACATCTTCCGGAACCGAGAAGTCGGCATAGCGCTGGGAGAGCGGCGGGTAGAAATTGTCCAGCGGCTCTTCATCCGGCAGGCCGGCATTGACGGAAATAGATTTCACGGCCTTGGGGTTGGGGATATCCATCTCGTAGGTGGCGCCCTTTTGCCAGACGGAGGCCTTGGCGTCCATTTCCTCTACCGTCCCGTCTTCGTACTCAACTTTTACGAAAAGAGGTACCGGCCGGGCGCCTTTTTTACTGGCCGTCAGCTTCCCTTTTTTGAAAGACGCTATACTCATGTCGACGGTGCCGAAAGAGAAGAACCAGGGGTCCCACAACCACGTCAGGTCCTGTCCGGAGACATTTTCGAAAGTATAGAAAAAGTCATAGGGAGTCGGCGACTTGTACGCCCAGCGGCGGATGTACTCGCGGTAGCACTTCAGGAAGGTTTCTTCTCCCAGGCTATGGTGCAGCATGGCGTAAATGAAAGCAGGGAGCGGGTAGGAGGCATAACCGTAATTGGAAAAATCCAGGAACTGGGTGGAAGTGATCAGCGGCAGGTCGCTGATGGTGCCCAGGACGCCGGTGAGCTGGCTGGAGCCCTCAAAGTCAAACCCTTCCTTACCCCGGAAATACCGGTTGGTGATTACGGTAGTGTTATAATCCGCCCAGCCTTCGTCCATCCAGGCGAAGCGTTTTTCGTTGACGCGCACGTACATGGGGAAATAGGTGTGGAACATTTCGTGAACCGTAACGCCCAACCCCGGGCCTCCGTTGTTGGCCATCATCGGATACTCCATGCCGCCGCCGCCATCGGCGATGAAGGTGGTGAACTCCGGATAAGGGTAGGGGATGCCCGGCACGTCTTCCGAAAAGTGCTTCATCATCTTTTGCTGGTTGGCGGTCACCTCCTGGCAGCTTTCCGCCATTTCAACCGGATAATAGGTGCTGATGAGCACATTCCTTCCATCCACCTCCTGAGCGGCGGCGTCCCAGCAGTAGTGGTCGCTCAGGCAGAAGGCAAAGTCGGAAACCTTCTCCGCGGTATAATGCCAGGTTCCGGATCTGTTCTCATAGCCGTTTTCCAGTTCTTCCGGGCTGATGACGGCTATGGTTTCCGCAGCGGTTTTGGCCTGCCGGTAGCGCTGGAATGCCTCATCCGGCAGCACCGCTTCGGCGTTTTGCAGCACCCCGGTAGACAGCACCGTAAAGTTTTTGGGCGCGGTGATCTTCACATCGAAATTGCCCAGGTTGTTGTAGAATTCGGTGCTGAAGTCGTAGGCGAGGTCGTCCCACCCGAAAATATCGTCGTACACGGCGATCTGGGGATACCAGTAGGCGATAAAGAAGGCCGTGCTGTCATAGGCGCCGGTGCGGACGGTAGTTTCGGGAATGAACTGCGCCCAGTCGATCTCCATGGTGAGCTTGGCGCCGGGTTCCAGCCTTTCCTTCAGGCGGATCGTCATGTTGGTTGCGTTTCTCGAGACGCCCTGCCGGGGCTCCAGGCTGTACTCCTCCCCATTGATGGCCAGGCGGGTGATCTCTACGCCCTCGGTAATATCATCGGGGCGGACCCGGAACGCCCGGGGGTTGGCCTTGCGGAAGGCGTCGTGGTACAGGCGCACCACCAGCCGGTCGAGGGCGTCGGGGCTGTTGTTGTAGTACACGGCGGTTTCAGATCCGGCCAGCTTTTTCTCTGCGGGGAAAACTTCCACCTCAATGGTGTAGTCTACCGTATTGTGCCAGTATTTCGGCCCGGGCTTTCCATCCCGGGAGCGGGTGCCGGCTTCGTAGGCCTGTTGTATCTCGCGCGGGACGAAGAATCTCGTTTCCTGTGCGGTAAGGGATAATGACCCGGAGATCAGGAAAAGGAACAGTAAGGTGATCGGAGTTGCTTTCATGGTATTGGCAAGGTTTGATTTAACCGGAAAAATAGAGAAAAAAAGCCGCAATGAGGAATTTCTATACGGACGCGCCGCCTGTATAGACGAACGCTGCTTCTCATCCTACCGGCCGCCGCCCGCCGCCGCCTCAAAAAGGGCTTTTTCCATTGATCCCCGACAACCGGCTGCGACGTGCCGGGGCCGGCCATTGTCTAACGACGGTACTTTTTCCCTGCGCATTGCCAGGATTTTAAAAACGAATTTTTTCCATCATGAAAACATCCATCATTTTCAGATCTGCCGTTCTGGCCCTGGCCGCTATGGCGGCCGTTCCGGCCTTTTCCCAACAGCTCATTCCCAATTCTCTCCTCGGAACCACCGACATTCCCGCCTATATCGAAGCGGCGCCGGGGCTGGCGCCCTCCCTGGCCGAAACGGCGCAGCGGGCCTACGGCGGCAATTTCCTGCAGCCTGACCACCAGGCGATGGACAATTTCTACGGGCCGGCGGAAGATAAGATCCGACAGGCCCAACAGCGGTATGAGGAATTCTACAAGAAAAAGTATGGCGGCGAAAATCCGGATATGGAGGCCATAACCCGGGAAATCGATCGCAATCCCATCGTAAAAGGCATGGGCGGCGTGAACGCCGTTCAGAATATGAACCAGGAGGAAGCTAATGAAGCCGCCACCAGGGCGGCCGAACAATATATAGCGGACCCCTTCGCCGCCAACGGCGTCAACTCTCCCGGCATGACGGCCCTCTACCAGAAGATGATGAGCGACCCCGCGTACGCAAAGCGCTTCGAAAAGATGAGCGAACAAGAGCGCATGGCCGAGCTGCAGAAGTATATGGCCAACGACCCGGTGGTGGCCAATACGCCGGAACGGGTGCAGCAAGCCAACGATCGGATGGCCCGCCAGAACAAGGTGGCGGACGCCATGGAGATCAATGCAAAGGTCACCGAACTGCACCAGCAGATATACGCCGTGGCAAACGCCCACGCCGAAGGCCTCCGGGCCATAGACAGCCAGCCCGGCAACCAAACGGAGATCGATGCGGATTTTAATGCGAAATATAACGCCCTGCCGGAGATCATCGCCGGCGAGGCCGGCCGCCAGAAAGACCCCGAGCTGGACAAAAAGCTCAGGATAGAAACGGCAACCCGGCGCCGTGATCGCGCCGCGGCCGACCTGAAGCAGTACAGCGTTTTACTGGAAGAGCTGAAGGTGCAGTACAAGCAGATCGCCGTTTCCTATATGGAGTTCATCGCCGCCAACGCCCACCGCGTGAACTGCGACCCGGCCGGACTGTACGACGGCACCAATACGGAACTCAGCCTGGCCAATTTTGAGTCCTCTCTGATCGGCCTGGGCATGGCGCTCAGCAAAGAATCCAGAGAGCATACCCGCCTGCTGGCTTCCTATGAGCAGCATTACCAGGAGGTGATGCGGAGTTATGGGGGAGGTAAGTAGGAGGGCAGAATTAATTTGAGTGAATTAAAAATGGAACGCGGATTTGCGCTGATTAGGCGAATAACGCGGGTCTCGGAGCAATAAATCCGCGCAATCCCTGCCTGCCCGACAGGCAGATGCCTATCTATCTGGCAGGCAGGCGCCAAAACCGCGATAATCCGTGTTCCATTAATTTGGTTGAGCTAATATAGGGCCTCTTTGAACGGTTTGCCGGCCCCGGCCTCAGAAAAAAGATATTTACGATATGCTCAATTTCTCCTAAATTCACCTCGTAAACCATCTCTGTTATGTTCACTTACGGCCCCTCCACCACCGACGCTCACCTGCAGCAGATCATGGCCCTGCAGAAGGCCAACCTGCCGAGGAACATCAGCCTTCAGGAGGCCCGTGAGCAGGGCTTCGTCACCGTCGACCACGACATGGAAACCCTGCGGGATATGAATACGCCCTACTGCCACAGCGCCGCCTGGGCCGGCGAAGAACTGGCCGGGTATGCCCTGGTGATGGAAACCCGCTTCGGGGATCGCATTCCCGTTCTCATTCCCATGTTCGAATTGCTGGACGGCATCCCCTGGCGGGGCCGGCCGCTGCGGGAGTGGCGTTACTTCGTCATGGGGCAGGTTTGTGTCGCCAGGGCTTACCGGGGCCAGGGGGTATTCAGCGGCCTTTACCTCGACATGCGCGAGCGCCTTTCGGAGCAATTCGGCCTGGTGGTGACGGAAATATCCACCCGCAACCCCCGCTCCATCCGGGCGCATGAGAAAGTGGGCTTCAAGAACATATATGAATACACGGACCCGGATGGCGAACACTGGGTGATCGTGGCCTGGGGCTGGGAGTAAGCTAGTGCTCCTCCATTGGCCGGCCGCAGTACGGGCAGTAGCGGTAACCGTCCTCCGGCAGTTTAGGCCTGGCCTTTTTCTTTTTCCCTTTCTCCTCCTCCAGCGCCTCTACAAAGGCGGCGCTGATGATACCGGTGGGAAGGGCCACCAGCCCGATGCCCAGCAGGGCGATGATGCCGCTGATGAATCGCCCCCATCCGGTCACAGGAACCACATCTCCGTAACCGACCGTGGTCAGGGTGGCGATGGCCCACCAGAAGGTGGAGATGATGTTGGGGAAGGAATCCGGCTGTACATCCCCTTCCAGGTAATACATAACGGTGGAGGAGAGCAGCAACAGCAGGAAAGTGACAAAAATGGTGATGCTCAATTCCGAACGTTTGTCCATGATGACGGCGCCGACGATGCGAAAGGCCTTGAGATAGCGGTTCAGTTTGAAAACCCGCAGGAGGCGCATCACCCGCAGGATGCGGATGAATCGAAGGTCAACGGCAAGGAAGAAAGGCAGATAAAAAGGAAGAATGGCGAACAGGTCGATCAGGCCGTAGGCCGAGAAAATAAAAAACAGGCGAGAAGTTATGGGGCCCCGCTCCGGGTATTTCAGCCTGGCGGCCCATAACCGCAGCAGGTATTCAATAGTGAAGACGATGACAATAAAAACTTCCAGTATCCGGAATTGCCATTCGTACAAGGCATGGATATGCTGGAAGGATTCAAGGATGACCTGCAGAATGCTGATACTGATCAGGCTGACGATGAGAATGTCAAAGTAACGGCTCCACCGGCTGCCGTTCTCGTCTGCCCCTTCAATGATCTCGAATACGGTTTCCTGGGCCTTGCGCATGGGTTGTTCTTCGTTTTTAGGCATGAATTTCAGAAAGATCACCGGGGGAAGCCCTATATGCTATCCTGGTATTGTTTCTGCAATCCTTGCAGTTGCTTTTTCAGTTTCCGTGTCAATTTACTATATCCCGGCTTGCCATACAGGTTGTTCAGCTCCTTCGGGTCCTGGCCCAGGTCGTACAGCTCCCAGTAGGCGGGATCATTATAGAAATGGATCAGCTTGTACCGCTCCGTCCGGATGCCGTAGTGGGGGCGCACCAGGTGCCAGCCGTGGGGATATTCGTAGTAGTGGTAGTAGATGGACTGGCGCCAGCGGCGGGCCTTGCCGCCCTCCAGCCACGGTTTAAGGGAGCGGCCCTGCATATCTTCAGGAACAGGAGCGCCGGCGAAGTCCAGCAGGGTAGGGGCGAGGTCGAGGTTGAGGGCCATGGCGGATATGCGACTGCCCGCCGGGATTGATTCCGGATAACGGATCAGAAGAGGCGTGCGTAGGGACTCTTCGTACATAAATCGCTTATCGTACCAGCCGTGCTCTCCCAGGTAGAAGCCCTGGTCGGAAGTATATACCACGATGGTGTTTTCCGCCAGGCCGGCCTTATCCAGGTAGGAGAGTATCCGGCCGATTTGGGCGTCGACGGACAATACACTCCGCAGGTAATCCTTGATGTAGCGCTGAAATTTCCACTCCGTAAGCGCGCGGCCTCGGGGCTGCTTCTCCCGGAACTCCCGCCTCACTTCACCGTAGTGCTTATCCCAGGCGGCCCGTTGTTCCGGCGTGAGGCCTTCCAGGGTGTTTTTCCAGGAGCCGGAGACGTCGAATCCGGCGTTGCCGCCGGTGCCTTCAGGATAGCCCTCATAATCCTCCGGGAGCAGCTTCATATCGAACCCCATATACATATCCGCTATCCGCATATCCGCCTCGGCGGCGGCGGGGCGGCCTTCATAATCATCATAAAAGGTGGGGGGGAGGGGGATCTCTTTATCCTCCCAGGCGGAGAAATACTGTGGTTCGGGCATGAAGTTGCGGTGGGGCGCTTTGTGCTGGTAGAGCAGGCAGAAAGGTTTGCCTTCCGGGCGGTTCTGGAGGGCCTCCAGGGCGAGGTCGGTTGTAACCGTAGTGGTATACCCTTCATATTGAACCGTATCACCCATTTCGATCATTCGGGGGTTGTAATATTGCCCTTGTCCGATCAGTACATTCCAGTAGTCGAAGCCGGTAGGTTCGGTTTTGAGGTGCCATTTACCGACGATGGCAGTGTGATAGCCGGCCTGCCGGAGGAGCTTGGGCAAGGTGGCCTGCGAGCCGTCGAAGGTGTCGCGGTTGTCCCGCACGCCGTTGAGGTGGCTGTACTTTCCGGTGAGCAGGACGGCCCGGCTGGGCGCACAGATGGAGTTGGTGACGAAGCTGTTCTCAAACAAGGCGCCTTCCCGGGCCAGGCGGTCTATATTCGGCGTCTGTATGAGGGTGCTGCCATAGCTGCTGATCGCCTGCTGGGCATGGTCGTCCGTCATGATGAAGATGATGTTGGGCGGAACTTCTGAAGAGGGCGCTTTTCCGGCCCATGAAGCTGCAATGGCCATAGCCAGGGCCAGGTATTTCAATCCCGTGAGTGCCTGCTGCATTTCTGTGCGTTTTACGATTATTCCGGCAAAAGATACTCATTTTCGCAATTTTGGAAGCCAGCGGACAGCTTCTAAGAACCAAAAAACCGGCTACTGTCCGATTCGGGGGGCAGTTTTTCCGGAATAAAAAATCTTTTCCTACCTTTGCATTCCAACACCTGGCAAACGGCGTCTTTTCAGTTTCAGAAAAGGCCCCTGGCCAAAATCACCTCAGCCCTTGACAATTCTCATTGTTTTCCCATGAAATAATGCGTATCCAGCCTTTGTATGCGGGTTGAACGAAATGCAGTTCAACCTGAAAAGAGGAGTTTATGATCCGCGGTGCTTAACCGCCAAAGCGGAAGAGGAGGAATGTTATGCTTTATCAAAATGCCCCTTGGGCAAAAAGGAAAAGTCATGAGATTATTAGGTGCATTTTTCAACATTTTCTTTTTCTATTATTTCTTCGCCCTGTGCGGCAGCGCAGAGGGCCAGGCGCCCAATGGTGCAGAAAGTGTTGAGGCACAGCCAGCTCAAAGTGTCCGACAGCAGGAAAAACCCTGTAAGCCCGGAGAAGATTCCTGCCAGCTCGACCTGTTGAGTTATTCCAGTACGGCCAACCGGCTTGTTATTCCATTCGTGGTTCTGACAGACGCTACATAAAGGCCGGTTCCGTTTCAGCCGGTACTTCCCGGCTTTAATTCCGCTACATGCCCGCGCTACTTTTCCCGTCGTAAAACCCATTATGCAAATCACCGAAGTATTCTACCCCCACCACCGCAGCCAGTGGCGCAACTGGCTGGAAACACACCACCAAACCAAAAATGAGGTATGGCTGCGCCGTTTTCGGAAAGCCACGGGCAAGCCCTGC
>JAGFJE010000143.1 GCA_024103175.1 Phaeodactylibacter sp. | reverse complement strand
TGACCCACATCATTTTCTCCTTCACCAAGGTGATCGACGGGGAAATGAAATTCCGGAATGAAGAATACGGAGAGAAACTCCGCCAGCTCGTCGCTCAGAAGGAAAACCACCCCCACCTCAAGGTCATGATCGCCTGCGGCGGCTGGGGGGCGGACGGGTTCTCGGATATGGCTCTGACGGAGGAAAGCCGGCAGAAATTCGTCAACAGCGCCATTGCTTTCATCGAAGACTACCGGCTCGACGGCATCGACATCGACTGGGAATACCCGGGCCTGCCCGCCGAAGATTGCAAATACCGGCCGGAGGACAAGCAGAATTTCACCCTCCTGATGAAAGCCCTGCGGGAACAACTGAACACCCTGGGCCGTCCCCAAACCCTCACCTTCGCCTCCGCCGGCTGGGAGCGTTACTATGATCACATAGAAGTGGCTGAAGTTATGAAATACGCCGATCACATAAATATTATGACTTACGACCAATTCGTCGGGGGCACCCCCTATACCGGCCACCATACCCCTTTGGGGTGGATAAAAAGAGAAGATGTTGAAGGCTACCCGGTGGAGGAAATGTTCCGGCGGAGGGATGAAGGGGTGGCTGCCGACGGCCCCGTTCCCGGCCCCGGCTCGGTGGAAAAGATCGTCGCCTATTGCAAGAGCCTGGGCGTCCGCCCGGAACAGATGGTAGTGGGAGGGGCCTTCTACGGGCGCGCCTGGAAGGGCGTTCCACCCCAAAACAACGGCCTGTACCAGCCCAACGACGGGCCCCACATCGGCTGGTGCCCCTACGCCCGCATCCGGGACGAGTTCGAAGACAAAAACGGCTATCAGCGATACTGGGACCCCGTGGCCAAAGCGCCTTATCTGTACAACGCCGCCGACAGCATCTTCATCTCCTACGACGATACGGCCTCCGTAAGGCTGAAAACGGAGTACGTGATCCGGCAAAAACTGGGCGGCATCATGTTCTGGCAACTAAGCAATGACACCAAGGGAGAGGATAGCCTGTTGGATGCTATTTATGAGGCCGGAAAGTAGAGATATTTGATATTTGATGTTTGATGTTTGATGTGGCTGAAAGGGGCTGCCCTCGTCGGGTACATCAAAAATCGCAAATCAAATATCGCAAATCAAAAATCGCAAATCAAAAATCAAAAATCAAAAATCAAAAATCTATCATCACCCCGTCGCCTCCCTGAACTGCACATACGACCGGTCGGGCCGCAGCCAGCTGCCCGCTATCATAGCCACCAGGCTGGCCAGCCCGCCCCAGATGAGGCTGGGAATGCTGCAAAACAGGACGAACTCGCACAACAGCCAAACCGCCATGCCTGTGATGATGGAGGCCAATGCTCCGAAATTGGAGGCCCGCTTCCAGTACAAACCCGCCGTTAGCGGAATGAACAGAGATACCAGGCTCAGGGCCGACGATTGGGCCACCAGCTCGTATATGTTGCGGTTCCAGGCGGCCATCGTGGCGGAAGCCAGGGCTACGCCTACTACGGACAGGCGCATGATGTGGAGCAGGCGCTTGTCGGACAGATGCCCGAAATAGGGGCGCACCAGGTTCTCTCCGATCACGGTGGCCGGCGCCAGCACCGCGCCGGAGGTAGTGCTGAGGATGGCGGACAGCAGCGCTCCGAAAAACATAATCTGCAGGAAGATATTGCTGTGCTCCAGCACCATGAATGGAAGGACCATTTGCGGGTCGCCTCCATACCCTTCTTCCGGATACAGAATATGCCCGCACAGGCCGATGAACAAGGGAATGAAACCGATGGTCAGGTACATAAAACCGGACAGGTAAGAGGCCGTCACTGCCGTCCGGGCGCTACGGGCCGCCATGACGCGCTGGAAAACATCCTGCTGGGGTATGCTGCCCAGCCCGATGGTGATCCAGGCGGCAATGTAGTGGATAATGCCCTCAAAGCTGGCCTCCGGCAGGAAGTTGAAAAAGCCCTCAGGGGTAGATGACAGCACCTTCCCTACACCGCCAGCCGCCGAGCCCACCTGCCAGGCAATGAGCAGCAGGCCGATGACGATCATAATAGTCTGTACAAAATCCGTGACCGATACGGCCCACATGCCGCCGATGTAAGTGTAAATAACCACCACCGTCGCACAGACAATGATGCCTTCCAACGGGGTGATGCCCGTTATCGCTCCCAGAATGATGGACATGGCGACCATCTGCGCCGCAATCCACCCGAAATAGGAAGGCACCATAAAGACAGCCGAAACGAATTCCGCCGCCCGGCTGTAGCGCAGCCGGAAAAAGTCGTTAAAAGTCAGAATGTTCAGGCGATAGAGCGGACGAGCGAAGAAAGCGCCGACCAGCAGCAGGCAGAGAGCCGCCCCAAAGGGGTCTTCCACCACACCGATCAGCCCGTGCTCCACAAACTCCGACGAAGCGCCCATGATGGTCTCCGACCCGAACCAGGTGGCAAAGAGGGCGCAGGCGGCAACGAACATGGGCAGGTTGCGCCCCGCGATGACGAAGTCCTGTGTGGAATGCACCTTGGTAGAGGCCCACCAGCCGATGAGCAGAGTGATGAGGAGGTATATGATGATGAAGGCTAAGAGCATGGCAGAATTCAGTTGTGTAAATGTGTAATCGTGTAAATGTGTAAAAGAGGCGCCATACATTTACACCTTCACACGTTTACACTTTTACACAAATCTCCCTATTTTTCCAAAGGCAGCCTTACCTCTTCCCACAACCGGCCCACGGGATACCTTCTGTGCGTCGGTTCATAATATGGGGAGCGCCGGTAGATAAAATCCAGCTGGGCGCGGGCGGATTGGGCGAAGGCTTCGTCCTCCCCTCGCTTTTGTTCGAGCGCCTGCTGCAGGGCAGGGTCGTTCCGGAGTATCTCCACCGCCGTTTCTTCAAAGATATAGCTGTCAAAATACTCCTTTTGCGAGAGGACGCCGTCGAAGAAGTTCCAGGCAAAAAAGGAATCCGCTCCTTTGGGTTCCAGCGTTTCGACAATATACCGGATGGCCGGCTGAGCCGGGAACACCACATAGTCCCCCCGGCGATAAGTATAATGCCGCCGCTCTTCCCTTGTCTCGACATCGTAGTGCAGGTAGTGGCTCTCGTAAGGCCCCTTTACGGTTTCATATTTTTCGATGTAGGAGAATTCCGGCTCCAGTTCTACGCCTTCCGCCAGGCGGTGCACCTCGACGCCGTTCCAGTGCAGGCGGTTCACTACTTCTGTATAAGCCTGGGGAATGAGGTATGCATACGGGCGCCGGGCGCTGTCCGTCGCCTGATAATACCGGAAGTAGGGAATTTCCTTTTCGTAAGGAGCATTGCGGTCATAGTACAGCCGGCCGAGGCCGGAGACCTCGCTTTTTTTGGACCCTGCCTCATAACCTTTGAAGGCGATGGTGTCCGAACGGGAAAGATCTCTCTCCCAATCGAGCGCGAAGATTTCCTGTTCCTGGGCATGCCTTACGGCCTTTTCCCGGGCCTCCTGCAGAGCGCTCCGCTGTTCGTGCATGGCCCTGATGACAACGGAAAGGAAAGCATAGGTGCCCTGTACCCTGTCTCTGAAGGGTTTCCACATGTGGGCCTCCGACATGAAGCCTATGGTGTTGTGCAGGGCGGCATAGCCGGAGGAATAACGGGGCAGGTCGAGAAAGCCGTAGATACCCTTTTCAAGAGTATCCCTGGCATAGACATAGGGCGTCATTTCCCATCCGGCCTTTTCCATATCGCGGTACAGGCGGGGGAGAAGTTCTTTATCCAGGTAATCGGAAAGAAAGGTATCCAGTTTATCGGTTTGGGGCGGCACCAGGGTCATGGTGTACTGATAATCGGCGCCGTCGGACGAGTGGGTGTCAATCAGTATGTCGGGTTGCCAGGCGGTGAAAACCTGATTGAACGTTTGGGCGTTGCGCGAGTCACACTTTACGAAATCGCGGTTGAGGTCCAGGTTTTTGGCATTGCCGCGGAAGCCGTAAGCCTTGGGGCCGTTCTGGTTGGCGCGGCTGTAGGGGCCGCGGTTGAGGCCTCCACCGATATTGTAGAACGGAACGGCGACGATGACGAGGCTTTCCAGGAAGGGGCGCCAGGAAGCATCATCCAGCAGGTTGCGAAAAAGGATCATGGTGGCGTCTACCCCGCAGGGCTCTCCGGGGTGGATCGCATTAAGGACAAAAAGCACTTGCTTGCCAATGGCCCTCGCCGCCTCCGGAGTGAAGGTTCCATCGGTAGAAAGCACGGCGAGGTGCAGGGGGAGGCCGCTGTCGGTACTACCGTGGGTTTCCAGCCGGAACTGGGGATATTTGGAGGCAAGAGTCTCATAGAAAGCAATGGTTTCAAAATAGGTGGCCGTCGTATTGCTGTCCCGCTCAAAAGGAGCCTGCAGGGCCTCCGGCTGTGCCGGAAGTACAGAGGGAAGGTGCAGCAACCCCAACAGTATGCATGCAAAAAGCTTTCGGCAGTAGCGCATAAACACTTCATTAGTCCGGCTCAAAGAAACGCAAAATTTAAAAAAGACGCCGAAAAGATGCGGAACGTTGGGCGTAACCGGCTGATTTGTCGGGGTTTTAGCTGAAAAATAAGGTTTAAGAGAATTTTAACTAGAAAGGCACACTATCGGCCGCACTTTGAGCCTTTTACGCTTGTTAATAAAGAAACGCAGAACTTTTGTTCTGCTATAGTGGGCTGGCAGCCGCTTACTGAGATATTTGCCCGCCTTCGGCAGGCGAGCGACAGGAAGATAGGCCAACCAACATCCCGCTGCTTTTCATAATTCCCCGATTATTCCCGGGCCGAATGCGGCCCAATGAAAAACAATCTTCATTAAATGCACTCCCGAATTAATAATATCGGGGGGAGAGAAAAAACTAAAACGATATGAAAGCGAAAAGAACTGGCCTATGGCTCCTGGTAATGCTCCTGGCAGCAACCGGCCTGCAGGCACAATACTTTGGGAGGAATAAAGCCAATTACGAAGACTTTGAATTTGACGTATACCGATCCCCTAATTTCGAGATCTACCACTACCTCGACAACCCCGAGCGCTTGAAGGAGTATACGCTGGAGGCGGAGCAGTGGTACAACATGCACCAGCGCGTTCTGCGCGACACCATCAAGCAGCGCAACCCCATCGTGCTGTACAACAACCATGCAGACTTCCAGCAGACCAATACCATTTCCGGAAATATCGGCGTGGGGACCGGCGGTGTGACGGAAGCCCTGAAGAACCGGGTGGTACTGCCGCTGGCCATGTCCCACCAGCAGAGCCACCACGTACTGGGGCACGAGCTGGTGCACGCCTTTCAGTACAATATGATCCTCGGTGGAGACTCCACATCCCTGCGCAACCTGGGCAACCTGCCTCTCTGGATGGTAGAGGGGTTGGCGGAATACATGTCCATCGGCAGCGTTGACGCCCACACCGCTATGTGGATGCGCGACGCCGTGCTGCGCGATGACGTGCCCACCCTCAAAGACCTGCAAAACCCCGAATACTTCCCTTACCGGTACGGCCAGGTATTCTGGGCTTTCCTGACCGGCCTCAAGGGTGATAATGTTATTGCGCCCTTTTTCATGGCCACTGCCAAGTATGGCCTGGAAGCCGCCTGTATGCAGGAGCTCAGTATGAGCCAGAAAAACCTTTCCGACCTCTGGGTACAGGCCGTCAAGGCCCACTTCGGAAAGTTCATCGGCGACGCCAAAGAAGACCGGCAGGTGGGCAAACAGCTGCTCAGCAAAGAAAACGCCGGAGAGATCAACATCGCTCCTGAGATCAGCCCCAATGGCAGGTATGTCATCTTCCTTTCCGAAAAAGACCTCTTCTCCATCGACCTCTTCGTCGCCGACGCCCGGACGGGAGAGATCATCAAGAAAGTAGCCAGCAGCCGAAAGGCCGGGCACATCGATGATTTTAACTACATCGAATCTTCCGGCACCTGGTCGCCCGACAGCAAGGAGTTTGCCTTCGTGGCCATCAGCAAGGGCCGCAATATCCTCCTCATCAAGGATGCCTTATCCGGAAAAACGGTCAAGGAACTGCCCATCGAGGGCGTACAGTCCTTCAGTAACCCTACCTGGTCTCCCGACGGGAAAACCATCACTGTCGTCGGCCTGGTGGAAGGACAGACTGACCTCTATTCGGTCAATATCCGCAGCGGCGAGGTAGAACAACTAACCGATGACATTTATTCCGAAATGCACCCCCGCTGGTCGGAAGACGGAACTTATCTCGTGTTTTCCTCCGACCAGCTGAGCCGCGAACGCGGCCGCGTCAATGGCAGCTGGTATTTCAACCTGGCCCGCCTGGACCTCAGCAGCCGCGCCGTCACCAACTACGAAGTATTCCCGGGCGCCGACAACCTCAACCCCGTGATCGATACGGCCGGCAACATCATCTTCATGTCTAACCGCGATGGCTATCGCAACCTTTATCAATTCGAACCCACAAGCGGGAAGGTATATCAACTGACGGACCTGGTCACCGGCGTAAGTGGCATTACCCACTACGCTCCGGCCATCAGTATTGCGCAGCGGCGCGACCGCATCCTGTATACTTACTTCTCTCAGAAAGGGTACTCCGTCTACCGCGCCAGCCCCGGCGATTTCCTGTACCGTGAGGCCGACCCCAACCACGTTGACTTCACGGCCGCCGAACTGCCGCGGGTCAACCCCCGCGCTCCGGACCTGGTCGACCGGCAGCTCCGACAGCTTTCTCCTACCGCCGACATTGCCGATACGAGCCTCACTCTGGTGCCCTATAAGCCCAAGTTCCAGCTTGACTATGTCGGCGGGTCCGCCGGCGTTGGCGTAGGGACCAGCAACACATTCGGCACCCAGACCGGCCTGGCCGGCGGCGTCGACATGCTCTTCAGCGATATCCTCGGCGACAACCAGCTGTTCGCCAGCCTGGCCCTCAACGGCGAGATCACGGACTTCGGCGGGGCGGTGGCCTATATCAACCGCGACCGGCGCCTCAACTGGGGTGGGTCCATTTCCCATATCCCCTTCCGCAGCTTCGGCTTTGGCGGAAGAGGCTTTGAAGAACTCCCCATCAGTGACGACCTCACTACCCTGGTAGTAGCCGATACCTTCTTTGTACAACGCATCTTCGAAGACCGGGCCAGCGCCTTTGCCTACTACCCATTCTCCACTACGCTTCGGGTAGAAGGCAGCGCTTCTTTTACCCGCTACAGTTCCCGTGTGGACCGCTATGTCAACTATTATCAGACGGACGGGCAGTTCATCGGAGGGCTCATCGGGCAGGACCGGGAAAAAGTGGATAATGCCGGCTTCGGCGGTTTCAACCTCATCACTACCGGCGCCGCCTTTGTCGGCGACAATGCCGTCTTTGGAATAGTCGGCCCGCTGGACGGGCGGCGCTTCCGTGCAGGAGTGGACAAATACTTCGGTGAGTTCGACTTCTGGTTTGCAACGGCCGATTACCGTCGCTATAAATTCTTTAACCGCTTCGGGCTGGCCTTCCGCGCTCTGCACTACGGCCGGTATGGCAACGGAAGCGAAGAACTCTTCCCCATGTTCATTGGCAGTTCCTGGTATGTGCGCGGGTACAATACCGGCAATGCCGGCGATTTTCTAGGTGAGAACGGCAGAGCCATTGACGAGCTGTTCGGAAGTAAGATGCTAGTCTCCAATGTTGAGGTAAGGGTGCCCTTCAGTGGCCCCGAGCGGCTGGCATTGATCAAGTCCGGGATCTTGTTCACCGAACTGGCCCTGTTCCTCGACGGCGGCGTGGCCTGGTACGACTTCGACCAGTTTGACGGCGACATCCCGCTGCTCGATGGCGAAGGCAATCCCATCAAAGGCCCGACCGGGGAACCGATTCTGAACTACTACGAGGCCAAGCCGATCTTCAGTACCGGTGTTTCCCTAAGGGTCAACCTCTTCGGCGCTATGGTGCTGGAGCCCTACTACGCCTTCCCCATTATGACGGAGAATGAGGTGAAGCTGGGTAACGGCACCTTCGGCCTGAATATCATCCCGGCCTGGTAGATCTGTCGGCTGCTTGTTTGTTGCGCTTTTCGATTTCCGGAGACGGCAACAAACAAGCAGCGGCGGAGAGGGGCGGCAAGCATGGCTTCGCGCCCTGGCTTTCAGGAGCCAGCCGCCTTGTGTCAATTTCCGTCCGTATAATAAAAAAGCCTGCCTCCTCCGGCAGGCTTTTTTATTCCCGTTCAATTCCACCGAAGTATCAGGGGCATAGATTACAAAACTTTGGTGCATCTTCGAGCCTTAGATCCTTCCTGGCTTTAAAGGCGAATGGAGTTGGAGATGATGTAACCCGTCCAAAAAAAGGTTGCCGCACATCACACTGTGCGGCAACATTCGGATTAGTAAGAAAAAACTCTCATTTATAAAATCTGTAAACCTCGCCTTGTTGAAAATATACTGACGCACAGCAGTTCCGTTAAGGGCGAAACACACCAGGCCGGTATGCGCCTTAAGTAAAAATGGTGCGTCAGTATAACTCACTAGAATATCAGGTACTAAGATAAGCGAATAGGTTCCCGGAAAACACCACTCATCTGTGTAGTTTTTCCAGCAATTACCGGCCGGATCGTTTCTCGTTCCAATACGGCCCACTTGAAAGTGGGGCCGTCCGAAAACAGAGCGGGCTATCCGGAAAAATCCGGATAGCCCGCTCAACTTAGCTCCGGGGCCTAAAACCTAAGGCCTGGAACCCAAAACCTGATTCCCGTTATATCGGGTCTACACTGGCCGAACCTTCGCTTGGAATGTTAAAGTCCAGCTCGTTGTCCGGCACCCCCCAGTAGTCGAGGTAGTTGTAGTCGAAAGTAGCGTTGGTATTCAGGTTGCCGGCAGCATCGAGAACGACGCAACCCTCACGGCCGCCGCCTTCTTCCAGCGGTTCGGTCAGGCCCCAGCGGCGGGCGTCGTAGAAGGACAGGCCACGCAGCAGCAGGCCGATGCGGCGCTCAACGCGGAGCTCTTCGTAGGCTTCCTCCTGGCTCAGGCCGGTATTGGCGACTGCGTCCAGGCCGGCGTTCTGGCCCGCGCGTACTTCGTCGATCAAAGCGAGGCCTTCATCCACCTTGCCGGTCTGGATCAGCGCTTCGGCCCGCATGAGATAGGCTTCTTCCCAGGTGCCGCCAACAGGCAGAGAAGCCAGGCCGGCGGTAGTGGAAGCATAATCGCCGCCTTCTTCGATGGAAATGAAGCCGTAACGAGTACCGTACTGAATGCCACGGCCCGACCTGTTCACTTCAGGAGTGCCCAGCACCCGGAAATTGCGGGTAAAGCGTTCGTCGCCGTCCTTGAAATCCTGAACCAGGCGCTCGCTGATCCAGTGCCAGCCGATCAGCACCCGGTAGTTCACCAGGGTAGAGGTGGGGATAACGGCATTCTGATCCGCTTCGAACAGTTCGAAGATAACGTCGTCCGGCGTCAGGCCATCCTCAGCCAGGCTCAGAACGGCGTTCCAGTCGGCGGCGGTCATGTCCCGTACTTTCTTATTGACGAGCAGGTTGCGCGCCTTGAGAGTATTGATGATGCGGAGCCAGCTCTGCGGGCTGGGCACGCCGTTCTGGCGCATGAAGTTCGGGATCGACCGTTCCATCATGAGGGTATAATCCGAATCTTCACTGAGGCCCTGGATGATGGCGGCCGCCTGGTCCAGTTGGTTATTGGCCTCGGCGATCACCTGAGTATGGTCAACGTAGTCCGGGTTGGTAGCGCTGAACTCGTCGTTGATGATACCGGCGGAATAAATTGAGCCGATGCGGGAGTACGCCCAGCCTTTCCACCAGTGCGCCCAGGCGCGGGAGAAGGCCTCTCTGGTAGCGGCGTTACCGGAAAATTCCACCGTGCCTTCATCCAGCTTGGCCAGGATGAGGTTGGCGTTGTTGTTCATCTGGTACATCACCGTCCACTCCAGCCA
>JAGFJE010000141.1 GCA_024103175.1 Phaeodactylibacter sp. | reverse complement strand
GTACTGTTTCAAGACCCAAACCAGGCTACCGTCCTCATTATTGAAGACAACGAAGACATCATTGAATATCTGACAGCATGCCTCCAGGAGGACTACCAGGTACTCACGGCTTTAAACGGGAAAGAGGGCATTCAATTAGCCATCAAAAAAACACCGGATATCATCATCAGCGATATCATGATGCCGGAAGTGAATGGCCTGGAGCTGACACAGACGCTCAAGAATGATGAGCGCACCAGCCACATTCCCATCATTCTGCTCACCGCAAAAGCAGGGCAGGCTTCCAGGGTAGAGGGATTGCAAAAAGGGGCTGATGCTTATTTAACCAAGCCCTTTGATAAAAAAGAACTGATGGTTCGCCTGGACAAACTCATTGCGCTACGCAAAACGCTGCAGGAAAAGTATGCTGCCGCCGGCTATTTCAACGGAAATGAATCAGCGATTGACCCCAAAGAAGATCTCTTCCTGCAGAAGCTTCAGCATCAGGTAGAAATGAGATTAGAAGATGGTGATTTTGGAATTGAAGGCCTGGCAAAGGCGATGTCGCTCAGCCGGTCTCAGTTGTATCGGAAAACAAAGGCCTTAACCGGGCAATCGGCCGCTTCTTACCTGCGGGCTATTCGTTTGCACCATGGCCGGCAGCTTCTGCAAAAAACCGACCTAAGTGTAGCAGAGGTAGCCTACCGGGTAGGCTTTAATGACCCTGCCTACTTTTCAAAAACCTACGCAGAGCAATTTGGTTACCCCCCCGTACAGGAACGGACCTGATATTCGGGCTTGTTTGGGAGGCGTTTACCTTCGGCCTGCCCCTTGACATCGCCGATCTCCTCCTTGATGGCCAGGGCATCATTGAGCAGCACCCGGGCGGTGTCGAGCGCCCCCTGCTGAAAATAGATATAGCCCAATTGCACCAGCAGGGTGGAATATTTTTTCCGGCCGCCCTCGGCTTCGGCAATGGCCAGGTTCTCCTCCAGCAGCGGCAGGGCCTCTTTCAGGCGGCCGGTGAGGAAATAGGTCGTGGCCAGTGCATCGGAGGCCTTCCGGTAGGCTTCCTTCAGCCCGGAATCCCTGGCAAAAGCTACCGCCTGTTTATAGCTCTCCAGCGCCGCCGGAATATCGCGCAGGGAAACCTGGGCGTAGGCGATCTGCCGGAGCGCCTCGGCCACGCCCTCCTTGTCCTTTTCGGCTTCAAATGCCGCTCTGGCCCGCTGGAAAATATCCAGCGCCTGCTGATGGGCGCCTTTTTCCAGGAGAGCCTCCGCCTGTTCCATTAAAGCCCGGCCCTCGCTGTTGGAGGCAACCGCGGGCAGCCCTGCCCAGAGCAGGCAAAAAAGAAGAATGACGACTTGGAAGGAGAATACGGAGAAACGCATGGGTTGATTTTCAACCCAAATTTAAGGATTTTGCAGCCAAAATAGCCTGCCCCGTATATGCAGTGTGAAGTATGTGTTTAACGCTCCTGTCTTTCTACTTAAATACATATATTACAGCGCATTCAGGAAATAACCTGTACATCAACAATTTTTAATCGAACATTTAAGAGTGAAAGAGATATCTACGGTACAAGAAATCATTGAGTCCAATTTCAGAAAACAAGTACAAAAGGATAAGAAAGTAAAGAATGCTTACCTGCTGGTTCATTCCGGGAAATTGGGGGTTGACATTAATATTGCCGAAGGAAAAACAGGAGAAATACAGGCCAATCCGAAGCAAGCCAACCATCTGGCTTCTGTAGGCAAATTGTTTACGGCTACCCTCATAAGTATGCTGCACGACCAGGGGCGGCTGTCTTTTGACGATAAAGTTGTAAAATACCTTGATGAAGGCCTGATGCGCGGTTTGCATGTCTATAAGGGCAAAGACCACTCCCGCGATATCAGCATCAAACATTTACTGAAGCAAACATCCGGGTTAAATGACGTCTTTTTTCCATTACTTGAGAAGATGATGAACGACCCGGGCCTTGAAATGACGGTAAGGGAAGCTCTGGAATGGGGAAAAGCCAATGTTAAGCCCGTTGGTAAGCCTGGCCAAAAACATTTCTATAACGATACAAATTATTATTTGCTGGGGTTGATCATAGAAAATATCACCCAAAAACCTTTTCACGAAGCTGTTCATAAAATGATCCTGGAGCCTTTGGAAATGGATAATGCCTATATAAACGGTTATTCCGAACCCAAAAATAAACCCCAGTATCCTCCGGCGCATGTCTATCTTTTCAACACCAACTTCATTGAGAATAAAAGAGTAGCAAAGATCGATTATGCCGGGGGAGGTGTTGTGGCGCCTTTGAGCGAATACCTGGTTTTTATGAAAGCTTTGGTTGGTGGCCAATTGGTAAAGGATGCTACTTTGAATCAAATGATCTATGATGATGTGAAAATGGGCTTTCCGGCCATTGGTTTTGATTATGGTTATTCTGTCTGGAAGCCTAAAGCCATTCCACTGTTGATGCCCAAAAAGTATTTTTGCTGGGGGTGTGTAGGGGTGACCGGGGCCTTTATGTTCTTCCACCCGCAAACTGAGGCTTATGTCATAGGTACATTTAATGACAAATCCTATACCTCTAAAGCATTAAGGTTTATGCTTACGAAAATTATTAAACCTTTACTGGAAACCAATACCCAAAAGCAACCCGAATAACACAAAATGGCGTTGATAAACACCCCCCTTATCCCATCCCTCCTGCTCAGCCTGTTACTAGCATGTTCCGCCTGCAACGGGCAGGGCCGCAACGATACTACTGCAACACAACCGGAACAAGAGCCGGCCGGCAGGGCCGTCGCCGAACTCGGCCCCAAAGCCAACCTTATCTTTCAGGACAGGCACGACAACTACTGGTTCGGCAGTAAGGACAAAGGCGTTTATAGATACGATGGCAAAGGCCTCCTCCTTTTCACTTCGGAAGACGGGCTTTGCGGCTGGCCGGTTTTGAGTGCTCAGGAAGACCGGGCGGGCAACATTTACTTCGACACACCGGACGGCGTATGCCGGTTTGACGGGCGGCAATTTACGACATTAGAGGTAACCGAAAGGGACGGCGAATGGACATCAGCCCCCGACGACCTATGGTTCAGGATGGGTTGGAACAGCAATGGGCCGTACCGGTTTGACGGGAAAAAATTGCACCATCTGGAATTTCCGAAAAATGAGATGGAAGAGGAATTCCGCGCCAAATACCCAAATATTTCCTACGACCCCTACGGCATTTACTCCATCTATAAAGACAGCGGCGGAAATATGTGGTTCGGCACATCCAGCCTCGGCCTGTATCGCTTCGACGGGAAAAAGGTGAGCTGGATGTATGAACACCACCTGACGGAAACACCCTCGGGCGGCGCTTTCGGCATTCGTTCGATCATAGAAGATACAGACGGATATTTCTGGATCTGCAATCCCAGCTACAAATACAGGATACTGCCCGATAGTACAGAAAGCGCGGGGCTCAGCCCGATCAACTACCAGCGGGAGGCCGGAATAGCGGACAAAGCAGAAGAAGCCCTGTATTTTTTGTCAATGACTACCGGCGATAACGGCGACTTGTGGATGGTTACCTTTGACAACGGAGTATGGCGGAATAATGGGGCAGCACTCATACATTACCCGGTCAAAGATGGCGAAAGGGACATCCGGCTTTCCTCGATCTATAAGGATAACCGGGGGAGGATCTGGGTTGGAACACAGGAGGATGGCGCGTATAAGTACGATGGGAAGGCTTTTGAGAAGTTTAAAATAAACTGAAAAGGAACAACAAAATGAGTAAAAACATCACCTTCTTTGACAAATTCTGTGGACAGTTCCTCGTGCGGAAGCCATACGACAAGAAGGAGCAGGGGTTTCGCACGAGGAACTGTCTCTCGATCACAGGATTTGTCAAAGAACCAAATATCATTGTCCTACTTTTTTTCCTGATCGGGATTAATCAGGTAAGATCACAAGATGCCGAGCCGATTGTCATCGGCGAGAAACATATACTCCACTCCAATATTCTGAATGAAGACAGAGAATATTGGGTAGGCCTGCCTGAATCTTACAGCAACGAAGCCTCTTCCTATAAGCGATATCCGATGCTTATCGTACTTGATGGGAGTGCCCATTTCAGGCCGGTAACAGGTATGGTAAACTATATGAGCGCCGGATACAATGGGAACACGAGAATTCCGGAGATGATCGTGGTAGCTGTTCAAAATGTCAACCGGCGCAGAGACTTTACCCCTGACAAAATTATTACAAAGCGGGAAAATGATTCGGGCGGAGGGGATAGCTTTCTCAGCTTTCTGGAAGATGAACTCATTCCTGAGTTGGATCAGCAGTATAGAACAGAACCTTATCGAATACTTTTTGGACATTCTTTAGGTGGCCTGCTGGCTACTCATGCCTACATGAAAGAAGAGACGCTTTTCAACGCATTCATCGCCGTTGACCCCAGCTTCGGCACATGGGATGCTGAAACCATGGACAAAAAATTAGAGGCCGTGACGGTAAATTCTTTTACAAGGTTTATTTACATCGCGACGGCCAATTGGGGAAAAAGAAACATCAGAAACCGGGATCGCCATGTAAGGTTATACGAGGCGTTGAATAGTAAATGTGAGGGTGAGTTTCCCGCCAAACTGGAATACTTCGAAAATGAAAACCATGGGTCTGTCCCCCCAATTGCTTTCTATAATGGAATTTCAGCCATTTTTGAAGGCTATGGGGTTTACTATCGGGATATTGATAGTAAAGAGCAGCTGATCCAACATTTCCAATCGCTTTCCCGGCGGCTTTCCTGGGATTTCAGCCCCCCGGAGTACCTTGTGAACCGAATAGGCTATAACCTGCTGCGAAGCAAAAATGAAAGCGAACAATCCAGCGCATTGGCATTCTTTATCCTGAATACAGAAAACTTCCCGGATTCATTTAATGCCTATGATAGCCTGGGAGAGGCCTATGAAGCGCTGGGAGATAAGGAAAATGCAGTCAGTAATTACAAAAAATCTCTTCAACTCCATCCAGGGAACGAACACGCCAGAATGAAAATAGAAAGCCTGAACAAGAGCGAATAACTCCGATTGATAACCCAACCGACAGATCAATGGCAAAAAAAGCGGATCCCGAAAGCAAAAACAAAAAACGCTCCCTGCTAACTGTGGACCAAAAGCCTCGGGCTGGAAGTGTTCGTATCCAACGACCGCACCATCCAACAGCTGAAAAACAGCGGAGAGTTGAGGCTGATCCGTAATAAAGCCGTTTCTGACCGGATTATGGAATACGACCAGACCCTGAGAAAATACTACGTGCAGTCTGACCTCATGTACAGCGCGCTCAGCGATATGACCAACTACAGCGAGCTTTTCGATTTCATCCGCCTGGATAAGAATGAGAACATTCCCGTACCTTTAACCGAACAGGGGAAAAGATCCCTGAACCAGGCCTACGCCAACCTCCAGTTGTGGAACAAGGGGCTGATCGGGCTGATCAGCTGGCTGGATGTGGTTCATGAGGAAGGAAAAGAGCTGATCGCATTCATTCAGAAGGAATATCATTTGGAATAGTATAGTGGGCCAGCCAGGACTTGAAGCCGTTGAGAAAAAAACAACAAAATGAAAAAAACAGACAATGCGTACTACTTTACTAGCCATTGGAGCTATTGCCTTATCCAGTTGCACTGCCGCCCAGCCCGTGGCAACCAATTCCAACGAACCGGCCTATTCCTTTCACCTCAACCTCAGCGAATTTCAGGAGGACCGGCTCAGCGTTACCCTCACCCTCCCCGGCTGGAACCAGCCCACCGCCACCTTCTGCTTCCCGAAGATCGTCCCCGGCATTTACGGAGATATGGACTTCGGGCAGTACGTCAGCGCCCTGGAAGCGGCGGATAAGGTCGGAAAGCCGCTGGCCGCCCGGCAAATAGATGAGAACTGTTGGGAAATCAGCAACGCCCGCGCCCTGCACACCCTCACCTACCGCGTCGACGACGCCTGGGAGGCCTTCGACTTCAACCTTAAGGAAGGCTTCTACCGCTCGGCCGCCAGCTCCTTCTCCCCGGAAAGCTTCGTCATCAATACCAACTGCCTGTTCGGGTATCTTGAAGGCTTCGAGGATATGCCCATACAAGTCAGCGTCGCCAAACCGGAAGAGCTGTACGCGGCCACGAGCCTGAACCGGGACAAGGAGCGGTCCGCCGCCGGCCGGGATGTCTTTTCTGCACAGGATTACCATCAACTGGTGGACAACCCCATTCTCTACGCCCCGCCGGATACCACTATGATCCACCTGCCGGGCATCAACGTGGAGGTGGCCTGCCATTCCACTTCCGGGAAGCCCATCTCCGGAGAAGTCGCCCAATACATCCGGCCCTTGCTGGAAAGCCAGGCGGAGTACCTGGGCGGCAAACTGCCGGTGGACAAATACTCTTTCCTCCTCTACCACAACCTGAACACCGAAGAATACGGCTATATCGGCGACGGCCTGGAGCACGCCCGCTCCACCCTCATCCTGCTGTATATGCCGCTGGATATGGACGCCATCCGGGAGACCGTTTACGGCATCGCCAGCCACGAGTTCTTCCACATCCTGATGCCGCTGGGCCTGCATTCCCGCGAGATCGCCGATTACGATTTCAATAACCCGAAATTTTCCCGCCACCTCTGGCTGTACGAGGGTATGACGGAGTATTTCACGATGCATATGCCGGTGAAGACGGGGCTGCAGAGCCCGGAGGAATTCATTGAGGAAGTGGAACGCAAGATCGCTGCCATGAAGGAATTCGATAATTCCATTCCCCTGACGGAACTCAGCATAAAGGCCCGGGAAATGCAGGATCAGTATTATAATTTCTACCTCAAAGGCGCCCTGGTGAACCTCTGCCTGGACATCCGCCTGCGGGAGCTGTCCGGCGGAAACTATGGCGTACAAAACCTGGTGCTGGGCCTTATAGAAAAATACGGGCCGGGCCGGCCGTTCGAGGATGAGAAGTTATTTGATGAGATCGTAGCCATTACCGGCTATAGTGAAATCGGGGAATTCACCGACAAGTACATCGCCGGAGGGGAACCTTTGCCTTTACAGGAGACGCTGCAAAAAGCAGGGCTGGATTTGGACGTGGACACAGGGAAGATAACGAAGGTTGCGGAAATGACAGAAGCACAGAAGAAGCTTCGCCGGTATTGGATCGGACAGTGATCAAAAACTGCCATTCGTTTGAACAGGGCCACAAAACAAAAAAAGGAATGAAGAAATTTACCATTCTCCTGCTGCTACTGGCATCCGCCGCCGGTTGTTTCAATACGGAACATGAGAGAGATGTCGGCGATATCCCCTTTGACCCGGCGACAGACGATCCCGGTTTCGAATTATGCGGCCCGGAGAGCAGCGTCAAACAATACTACGTGAGGGGTTCCTCCCATACCCCCGCCGGATACGAAGGGGAAAAAAGGGCCCTGGAAAAGATCTTTCTGGAAAAGTACGACTATCCGGTTTCAGAAGGCGAGGACGGATACATCACCATCCGCTTTGTCGTCAATTGCCGGGGCAAGTCCGGCCGGTTCCGGGTAGAACAGATGGGCTTCGATTATCAACCCAAAGCGTTCAGCCCCGCTCTGGTTCAGCAGCTACTGGACATCACCAGGAGCCTGGACGGATGGATTCCCGTCAGCCGGAACGGAAAAACCTACGATTACTACCAATACCTTACCTTTAAGCTCCGGAACGGCCAAATTGAAAAGATACTGCCATGAAAAAGTACGCGCTCCTCTGCCTCTTCGGGCTGCTCTGCCTGCCGCTGTACGCACCGCCCAACTGCGAGGTTTATAAAACCGACGAGGCCTGCTATGCCTCCTGCCAGGAAGCCATGAAGGCCATCCGCTACCGGCAGGGCTCCCGGCAGTCGCAGCAGCATTTTGACAAGTCCATCGAACTGTGCCCGGATTTTGCCTACTCCTATATGGAAAAGGCGGTGCCCTTCCTGAAACGAGGGGAATTCATCCAGTGGAAAAAGCTGATCGACAAGGCCGTGGAGCTCGAGCCGGCGGAATACCTGGGCTACCGGGGCTGGTGCCGCCTGCAGTTCCTGAGAGACTACGAAGGGGCCATACAGGATATCGAGCGCCTGAAAGAGCTGGTAAATTACGACATCGGCTTCTGCCAGACGGGCGATTACCACCTGGACATCGCCCTGGCCCTGTGTTACAAAGAACTGGGGCAAACCGACAAGACCAGGGGCCTCTTCGAAGAATACCTGCAAAAGGATGAGGCTTATATCGGGCTATACGACTTCTACCACCTGGGCGTATTGGAATACGAAACCGGGGAATACCGGAAGGCCATAGCGCACCTCACCCGGCAGGTCCGGGAAAACGATTATCTGGGCGAGACTTACTATTTCCTGGCGTTGACCCATAAAGCCCTGGACGATAAAGAAGCGTACGTGTCCAACCTGAAGAAGGCCAGAGCCTACTACGAAGCCGGAAAATTCCGGGCGGACACCTATACAGAAACGGTCGACAAGATCTATCTGCAGGATATCGTTGATGAGCTGGAAGATGCCGGGCTTGAAGGCTTTTAAGAAATCTAAATATGCCCGATCACCAACATCCATGAAACGAACAACCTTATTATCCCTGGCCCTGGCACTGGCCCTTGCCGTTCAGGCTCAGGAAGCCGCCTCGCCGGCAATGCACCCCATCGGTTTTCAGGCCACCTGGCAATACGACCACTCCCGCTCCTTTGCCAACGGCCACTACGGCGAAAGCAGGCCCATCCCGGCCTTCATCTGGTACCCGGCGGCGCAAACGGCCGGGCGCCCGCTTACCTACGGGGCTTATTTTGAAAAAATGCTGGTTCCCCCGGAGCGCGACTCCCTCCTGGCCCGGTTTTCGGAAGCGCTGAAGGAATACAGCATCAACTCCTTCAAAGACTACAGCATCGGCTGGCATTTCGACGAATGGAATACCGATGCGGAAAACGCCTTTTCGGAACTCCTGAAGACGCCCTTCCGGGCGGTGGAAGGCGCTCCTCCCCTACCCTCCGGCCACTTCCCGGTGATCCTCTACCATCCGGGCCTGGGCGGGAATGCAATGGAAAACGCCGTGCTGTATGAAAACCTGGCGGCCCGGGGCTACATCGTCATCAGTTCATCCTTTCATGCGCAGCAAAGCTGGCAGGACTTTTTTTACTGCGGGACGATCGCTACTTCTCTGGAAGATATCGACTTCCTCCTCAGCGCTGTTGCCCCCACTATTCCCAATGCCGATCTCACCCGCATCGGCCTGATGGGCCACAGCTTCGGCGCACACGTGGGCTATGCCTATCTGGCGCGGGAGAACAACGTCATTGACGCTTTCGTGAGCCTGGACAATTCGTTTGATTACAAAACCATCGCAGAGATCGAGTCTCCC
>JAGFJE010000127.1 GCA_024103175.1 Phaeodactylibacter sp. | reverse complement strand
CCCTCCCTCTACCTCACACTTGCCTTTCCGTATTCCGCCCCGTAGAGGATCCCTTTCACGTCATCGAAGTTAGGCGCGAAGGGTTTCCCATCCACGGTGACGCCAGAGTTAGCCTCGATCAGGAAGGGGCGTTCGGCGCCTTCGATCACCACGCGGTCGAGGCTGGCAAAGCCGGGGCCGAATTCCGATTTTTTCACGAAAGTGGTAAGCCCGACCCGGCTGTTGGTGACTTTGGAGTCGGAAACGATGAGCTTGGAGCGGTCCTTGCTGGTCAGGGCGATCTCGGCATTGGTGATCTCCACGGACTTGGCCGTCATGCTACTCCCTTCGCCGGAGCTGAGGCCCTTATCGCCGATGCCGTTCATGAAGACGTTGCTGACCGTGATCTCGCTTCCCGAAATGTCGATACCATCATTGCCGACATCGATGAAGCTGGAGTTGGCCACCGTGCCGGTGCAGAAGTCACAGTCGAAGGCGTCGGCCTTGATGTCTCTGAACAGGCTTTTTTCCATGGTGAAATCCGAGCGGATAACGTTCAGGAAGTCGTCGCCGTCCTGGTTGCCGATGAAGGCCACGCCGTTGAAGTCCACCGGCGTTTCGTAGAATATCACCGCGCCGGTCAGGGCCCAGCCCTTTTCGGTGGGGCGGTTGAGGTTCAGGAAAGTAGTGTACTCTACGGATGACCGCTCTCCGCCGCGGATGACGAGCATGCCTTCGGAGGTTTTGTCCGAAGAACGCATCAGGATGGAGTCCTGCTCGGTACCCATAAAGAACACCGGCGAATAGCAGATGACCTTGGCGTGGTTGACCAGGTCTACCCGGGCGCCGGCCTCTACTTCAAAGCGGCGGCCGGCCGGGATGACCAGGTCTCTGTCCAGTTTCCAATTCCCTTTCGGAATACGGATAACATTGGTTTCCGGGACCTCTTCGATAAAACCAAAGGAAGTGTGGTTGGCGTCCCGCTGTACAGGGTTCCAGGCGTACGCTTGCCGCTCCTCATAGGGCCAGGGGAAAATCAGGACGGATTTGCCGGTATTATCCAGGCCCAGCAGGTTGTAGGAGACTTTCAGCTCTTCCAGCAGGCTGTCGGCCCAGGCCACTGTATGGGGTATTTCAAAGTCGAACACCTGTACCTTTTCCGGGAGTGCGGTATGGCTGCCGTCGAGTACGACAGGCTCCGCCGGATAGAAGAAAGTGGTTTCGCGCCAGCTCAGCAGGTTCACCCTCACCGGCAGGCCCTGCATGTTGCGGATGTGGATGCTAAGCCGGTTGTTCTCCTGCTTTTCAAAATAGGCGGTGATGTGGTCCTTGTCCGGCGCCAGCGCATTCTGGATGTACTTCTGGTTTTCATAGAGGAAGTAAGTAGGCAGGTCAAAGGCCGGCCATCCTGCATAAACCTTATTGGCCAGTTTGAATAGTTTTTCGCCCCGTTGGGCGAGGAAATCGTTCATGAACTGTTCCTGGCTGATGGCCTGGGCTTCCTGCAGATAATAGCGCTTGAAGTCGAGGTTGCCGAAGATCATCGCCAGCACCTCGGAGTGTTTCGGGTTGTAGCGGCGAGCGCCGGGCTCTGCCGGTTGCTCCAGGAGGAGCGACCACTGGCTGGGGTCGTTTTTATGGCGGGCTTCCAGTTCGCCGACAAGCGGCTCGGCCAGGCCTGTGGCCGGGTTGAAGTAGAAACGCAGGTCGAAACGGTAGAAGGCATGCCGGTTGTTGATCAGGTCGGTAACGGCAAAGGCCTGAGCCGTTTTCTTCAGGTCTAGAAACTCACCGAGCCCGAGGCGGCCGGCCACCACGTCCTGCCACTTTTGCTTGATGAGCAGGAGTTGTTCCCGGGACTGAGGGACATCCATCAGTTTTTTCTCCTGATAGGCGTCGACGCCCTCTTGTATCCTGAAAATAATGCCTTCCCCAAGGCGGCTTTCCCGGGCCAGGCCTTTGTCGAAGCGTTCTTCCAGGTAGAAGATGCCCCTGGGTTTGCCGTTGATGGCAACTTCCACAAAATCAGCCTGCAGGTTCATCACCCCGCGCTCCTTCATGAGTTCCATGCCCAGCCAGTCGGTAATGTACCCTCTGCTTTCCGGCAGCAGTATGCCAAAGCGCTTCATGCCGTCGATGGCGGCCTCGCCCGTTGCCTCGACCCCGAAGGCAAACCTGTCATCGGCCCCGAGGTGGATGGCCGTCGTGCCGGCCAGGGAGAGCTTCACATCATGGGCGACGCCCCTGTAGGTGAGCTTTGCCGGAAACTCCTCTTTTTTCTGCTCCTCGGTGAGGGCGCCGTTCTTCAGCGCCTGTTCGCGGAGTTGCTGCATGCCGAGCAGGTGCTTCAGCTCGATGTCAATATCCACCTTCTCCAGGCCGGCCGCCTGGCCGCCGAGGTACTTCCCGATAAAAGAAAAGTCGAGGCCGGCAGCCCGGAGCAGCGGGTGCTGGTAATAACCGGTATCTCCGGTTTTTCTGAGGTAGGCGCCGAAGCCCAGCGCGGCAAAGAACAGCCCCACCACTGCCCCGGCGGCCACCAGGCGAAAGGCCCAGGCCCTCAGGGACCGTCTGTCTCTGAACAGGTCGAGAACCTCTTTGTACGCGCTCGAACGGTTGTTCTGCTTAATTTTCATGATACTTGAGTAGTGATTAAAAAAGAACTTCACCGTTTGAGATCCGCCCTTGCCGCCTGCCTGGCCCAACGTAGTGCCGGGCAGGCGGCAAGGGCGGATCGTGAAATTATTTTTTAAGGATTACTAAATTATTCCGTTTTGATCCAGGAAGCTGACCTGAATGGAGTCGTCCAGGCCATGCAGGGCGGCCCGCGCCTTATTCATGTCGTTGAAATTGTTGAACTCCGCCACGAAAGCGGCTTCCAGGTAGTTCTTGTTCTCATCGAGGCGCTTCATCTCCAGCTCTTTACAGTGCGGCATGATGGCCTCCACGATGCTGTCCAGCGAAATGCCCAGGGCATTTTCCGCCATGACGGTGAAGTTGAGGCTGCGCTGCGCGTCTGCGGGCTTGAGGAAGTCCTTGCTCCAGATGACGCCCACCACAAAGAAGAAGCCGATGGTGGTGACGATGCGCTGGTCGGCGCCGAAGCCCAGGCCCAGAGCGATGGTCAGAAAGATGTAGGCCAGTTCCTGCGGCTCCTTGATGGCGGCGCGGAAACGGACGATGGACAGAGCGCCCACCAAACCCAGCGACAAGGCCAGGGAGGACTTCACGATCGTAATGATGATCATGGTGGTGACGGCGATGAGTTCAAAATTGGCGGCAAACATCTTCTTGTTGGAAAGCGACGTGCCGAAGCGCGAGTAGATTCGCCCCAGCAGGTGCGCCAGCAGGGCGGTCAGCAACAGGTTGATGAGGAAATTCCAGGGAGATATTTCCGGGACCTGATTTGCCAGGAACTGTTCGAAAGTTTGGTTCTGATTCATAGTACTCAGAGTTTTAAGAACTGATTGTTAGTTAATGATTTTGGTGATCTGAATGCTTCCTTCCCATGTGCCTACAGGGCAACCTGGGCCTGAAAGCGGATTAATTTGAGGTCATTCGGAGCGCCGGTCACCGGGTCGCCGCCGCCTTCCCGGCGGTCGTTGAATACGGAGTGGAACTCCAGGGTAAGCTTGGCATGATGGCCGTTGATGAAATAGTTCAGGCCAAAGTCCACCGCCTGGATATCCTCATTCAGCCCGTCGTAGCTGGCCGATTGCAGGGCCATGTAGGGCATGAACCCGGAGCGGGGCAGCTTGTAGCCCACCTGCCCGTAGAAGGCCATGCCGGTGCCGGCCCAGCGGCTGACGAAGTCTTTGCCGTAATCGAACTTCATGACGGAAGCGTAGGCGTTGAGGCAATCGTCCTGCGAAAGCGGCATGTCCAGGTAGGCGTCCACGGCGTAGTGGAAGACGTCCTCATGGGCCCCGTTACTGGTGTTGTACATGCCGTCGGGGTGGGCGAAGAAACCACTGCCGATGGCCAGCACCTTCTTACTGCCCAGGTAAGTGCCCATCGTATTGGGGATCACCGTGGATTCCTGGTCCCAGAAGTTGTACCGGAAGTAGCCCTCCAGGATGGTATTGCCGGTGGGGTTCCCGTTCTTGTCCGGGTGCTCAAACCCGCTGTAGGACAGGCCGGTGTCCTTGTCCCCGTAGTGTTCCTGCAGGCCGTTCCTGCCGGGGTTGTTGACGGCCAGGCGGTAATCGAACCCTTTGAACTGCCCCTTGGCGTAGATGCCCAGGTGCCGGTTGAACTGGTCGGTGACCGCCAGAGAATGCCACTGGACAAAAGGGCGGGGCTGGTCCAGCGTCATGTAGGTGCTGGTGCCATGGCTGCCGAAGCGGGTCAGCCCTCTCCAGTAGTGCAGGCCGCCGCCGATGTACAAGACATCATTGTTGGTGAGCTTATACTCCGCCCAGGCCTCGTGAAGGAAGAACTGGGCCCCGTCGCCGTCATTCCCGAGGGAGGTGATGTTATTGGGGGTCAGGTTGTTCAGCCCGAAATGGGTCAGGATCAGAAAGCGCGGCGACACCTGCGCATAGGCCATGACCCGCGAACGGCGGATGCTGTGGTTGAG
>JAGFJE010000058.1 GCA_024103175.1 Phaeodactylibacter sp. | reverse complement strand
CATACGCCAACTGCCGACCCTGCCAACCTGGTAATACCTGTCGGCGCTTTCCCCGAAACCGACGGTACGCTGGTCAACCAGGAGGGAAGAGCGCAGCGCTACTACCAGGCCTATATGCCCGCAGAACCGATAATGGAAAGCTGGCGCTGGCTGGCTAAGCTGGCGGAAGCGGCCGGCCGGAAGGAATTGGCCGGATGGGCGAAGCTGGAGGACTTCACCCGCGCCCTGGCGCAGTCCAACCCGGTATTCCAGGGCATAGACGAGTTGGCACCGCCTTCCTCCTGGCGAATCAACGGCCAGGCTGTGGCCCGGGAGCCGCACCGCTACAGCGGGCGGACCGCAATGGCCGCCAACCGCAATGTACATGAGCCCGCGCCGCCCGCCGACCCGGACTCGGCCCTGAGTTTCTCAATGGAGGGCTCGGGCAAGCCGCCTTCTTCCATCATTCCTTTCTTCTGGTCTCCCGGCTGGAACTCTGCCCAGGCCATCAATAAATACCAGATCGAAGTGGGCGGCCGCCTCCATGACGGAGACCCTGGGAAAAGGCTTATCGAGCCTGGCTTATCCGAAGCACAATACTTTGAGGCTATACCGGCGCCCTGGGATAGAAAGAAGGGCGCCTGGCAACTCGTGGCCCGCCATCACATCTTCGGGTCGGAGGAAACCAGCGCCCTGTCGCCGGCCATCCGGGAGCGGTCGCCGATGCCTTATGTAGCATTGAATACGAAGGACGCCGCCGAGGCAAAGATCGGGGAAGGTGATCTGGTTCGGATAACGCTGCCCGGCAGAGAAGAGCAATTGCCGGCCCGGCTGCTCGATTCGCTGCCGGCGGGCGTGGCCGCCTTGCCTTACGGCCTGCCGGATGGCCCCTTTGTGGAAGGAATACCAGGCGTAGGCATCAAAAAAGCCGAAGAACAGCAAAGACAATAATAATATATGGATATCCCATTACGAAATTCAAACCCTGAACCCTCATGAGCGAGACCCTGCGCCTCTGGTTGATCGTGGTGGGCGTCATTGCGCTGCTGCTGACCATCGCTCCGGGCCTGATCTGGCTGGAGCGGCGCCTGCTGGGCTGGTGGCAGGACCGGAAGGGCCCCAACCGGGTGGGCCCCTTTGGGATATTCCAACCCCTGGCCGATGCCATTAAGCTGATATTCAAGGAAGACTGGATTCCGCCATTTGCCGACAAGCCGGTCTTTATCCTGGCGCCGGCAGTGGTCGTGTTCACCGCCTTTATGAGCTATGCCATCATACCGCTGGCGCCCGGCATTGTGGTAGCCGACCTGAATATCGGCGTGCTCTTCTTCCTGGCCATGTCTTCCCTGGGCGTCTACGCTATAGTACTGGGCGGCTGGTCATCCAATAATAAATATTCGCTGCTGGGCGCCATGCGGGGAGCGGCACAGATGATCACCTATGAGGTGTTTATGGGCATCTCGCTGCTGGGCGTAGTGATGATGGCCGGCTCGTTCAACCTGTCGGAGATCGTGCTGGCGCAACAGGGCATGTGGAATGTCGTGCCCCAGTTCGTAGGCTTCGTCGTTTTCTTTATTGCCGGCGTAGCGGAGCTTCACCGCCTGCCGTTCGATATTCCCGAGGCGGAAAGCGAGCTGATCGCGGGCTATCACTCCGAATATTCCGGTATGAAGTTCGGTATGTTCTTCGTCGGGGAGTACATCGGAGTGACCATGCTGGCGGGTTTCACCACCACCATGTTCTTCGGAGGATGGCTGGGCCCGTCTTTTCTGCCGGGCATCGCCTGGTTTTTACTAAAAACCTTTGCCATCATCGTCTTCATCATTTTGCTCCGGGGGTCGTTGCCCCGCCCGCGTTATGATCAGCTGATGGGTTATGGTTGGAAAATACTGCTGCCTTTGTCATTGATCAACCTGATGGTAACGGGCTATTTTTTGCTGCGTTAAGGAAAATTTTTGAATTCATGCTCAGCATTCTCGAATCGATATGGATCGTTTTTATCCGGCTCTTCAGCAAGAAGATAACCGTCGAATACCCGGATGAGCAGTTCCGGCTGCCTCCGCGCTACCGGGGGCGCATTGTACTGACCCGCGACCCGGACGGTGGAGAGCGTTGTGTGGGCTGTTACCTGTGCGCTGTGGCCTGCCCGGTCGACTGTATCGCTCTGCAGGCTACAGAGGATGAAAACGGCCGCCGGTACCCGGAATTTTTCCGCATCAATTTTTCCCGTTGCATCTACTGTGGATTCTGTGAAGAAGCCTGTCCGACCTACGCCATACAGCTGATCCCCGATTTCGAGATGAGCGAATACCTTCGCTCGAATATGGTGTACGAAAAAGAAGACCTGCTGATCGACGGAGAAGGGAAGTACCACGGCTACAATTACTGGCGGGTATCCGGTATGGCCATTGGCGGGAAGGACAAGGGAGAGTCCGAGCGGGAAGATCCGCCGATCGATATCAAAAGCTTATTGCCCTAAACCATGGAAGTAGCATTTTATTTATCCGCCCTCATTGCCGTCGCCGCTACCGTGCTGGCCATTACGCGGTACCACGCCGTGCATGCCTTGTTGTTCCTTATCGTGTCGCTGCTGGCGTTGGCGGTCGTGTTTTTTATCATGGGGGCGCACTTTGCGGCGGCCCTCGAAGTGATCATCTACGCCGGCGCCATCATGGTGTTGTTCATTTTCGCCATTATGATGCTCAACCTGGGTAAAGCGACCATAGAATGGGAAAGGCAACTGTTGCGCCCGCGGGTCTGGGTGTTGCCTGCGCTGCTCACCCTGGTGTTGGCCGCCGAACTGATCTACCTGCTCGCCATCCGCGGCGGCCCGGAGAGTTCTGGAATTGAACTGGTAAGGCCCGCCCGGGTAGGCGCCGAGCTCTTCGGATTCTACATCCTCGGAGTAGAAATGGCCGCCTTCCTCCTGATGGCTGGCCTGGTAGGCGCTTATCACATCGGCCGCAGAGAGAAAAAAGTAATTCACCGTTACCTGAAAAAAGAAGAAGTATGACCCCGGATTACATGGAGCAGGGAATGTTGCTGGCCATCGTATTATTCTGCCTGGGTTTTGTGGGCTTAATGATACGCCGCAATGTCATTTTCATGCTTTTGTCCATCGAGATCATGCTCAATGCGGCGGGCCTGGCATTCATTGTGAGCGGCGCCCGCTGGGCAAATGCCGACGGCCAGGTCATGTTCATCTTCATCCTGGCCATGACGGCCGCCGAAGTCTCGGTCGGGCTGGCGCTGGCGCTGAAGATATTCCAGAAATATAAAACGCTCGATTCGGATGCGATCAATAGAATGAAAGGGTAGCATTTACGAAAAAATCAGTTAAACCGATAAACTCATGCTGGAGAACCTGTGGCTAATCCCCGCCATACCCTTTGCCGGGTTTTTCATACTGGCTGTCCTGGGCCGCCGGCTGCCCCGGGTGGCTGCCGCCTGGATCGGGACGGGCAGCATCGGGCTTTCCGCCCTGCTGGCCATTCTGGTGGGCATTCGGTACCTTTCGGCGCCCCCCGAGGGGTATGCCTTCCGGCAAACCCTGTGGCAATGGATAGAAGTTGCAGGTTTTAGCCCATCCATCTCCTTCTACCTGGATTCCCTTTCGCTGGTATTCATTTTGATCATAACGGTAGTGGGTTTTTTCATTCACCTGTACTCCATTGAGTTTATGGAGGCGGATGAAGGGCTCAAGCGATTCTTCGCCTACATGAACCTTTTCGTAGGCGCCATGCTCACCCTGGTATTGGCCGATTCGCTGGTGTTGATGTATCTGGGCTGGGAAGGCGTCGGCCTGGGCAGCTATCTGCTCATCGGTTTCTGGTACCAGGAACCGGCCAACGGTTATGCCGCCCGCAAGGCGTTTGTTATGACCAGGGTGGGCGATACGGCTATGGCCCTGGGGTTATTTCTGCTTTTCACCTCCTTCGGCACCCTCGATATTTCAACGATCACGGCAGCCGCTCCGCAACAATGGCGCCCGGGTGATCAGTTGGCCGTATGGGCTGCTCTTTTACTCCTGGGCGGCGCCCTGGGCAAATCGGCCCAGCTTCCTCTGCAAACCTGGCTGCCCGACGCCATGGCGGGCCCTACGCCGGTGAGCGCGCTGATCCACGCCGCCACCATGGTCACTGCGGGCGTATACCTCATCGCCCGTATGCACGCCGTTTTTGAACTGGCGCCTTCGGTAATGGCGCTCGTCGCTATCATCGGCGCCGCCACCCTGTTGCTGGCGGGCTTCAGCGCCCTTACCCAGTCGGACATCAAGCGGGTGCTGGCCTACTCCACGATCAGCCAGATCGGGTACATGTTCCTGGCCCTGGGGCTCGGCGCCTGGTCCGCCGCGGTTTTCCATTTCTTCACCCACGCCTTCTTCAAGGCCCTGCTTTTCCTCGGCGCCGGGGCCGTGATCCTGGCCATGCACCACGAGCACGATATGTTCAAAATGGGCGGCCTGTGGAAAAAAATGCCCGTGACCTTCTGGACGTTCCTGGCCGGCTCGGGCGCCCTGGCCGCCCTGCCCCTGATCACTGCCGGATTTTACAGCAAAGACCAGATCCTCTGGTATGCCTGGGCCGGGGAGCGGGGCAACTCCTGGCTGTGGGCCGCCGGCATGCTCGGCGCTCTGATCACTGCAGCCTATACCGCGCGAATGGTGATCCTGACGTTCTTTGGAGACATGAAACAGGAACCGGATAAAAGGCCGGGCGTGCTGATCAAAATACCGCTGATCGTGCTCGCTGTGCTGTCCATCATCGGCGGCTTCGTGGAAATGCCGCACAACATGGCCGCCGTTCATCTGTTTTCCGACTGGTTGGGCACGGCCTTGCCGGCCATTCACGTCGAGGAATCACTTCAGGCCAGTGAATTTCTCCTTCAATTGGCAGCGGCAGCGACTGTTTTTGCCGGTTTATTCATCGGGTACTGGTTCTACCTGCGCCGGCCCGAACTGGCCGCTTCAGCACACCGCTCCTTTGCCGGCCTGCACCGGTTCTGGTTTCAGGGTTGGGGGTTTGACTGGCTGTACGAGCGGCTGTTCATCCGGCCCTTTACCTGGCTGGCCGCCGTCAACCGCGCTGATGTCACCGACTATATATACACGGCTCTTGCCAAAGGAAACGAAAGCTTGTATCATATCTTCAGCCGGACCCAGACCGGCCAGTTGCGCTGGTATGCCTTCGGCATCGGGGTTGGCGCCCTGATTATCATCACCCTAATCGCAATGTCATGATCCTGGTTTGGTTGATAACGATACTGATGGGAGGCGGGCTGCTGGCATGGGGAGCCGGCTTTATTAACCGGTCTTGGCCGCGGTGGATAGCGCTTGCCGCAACGCTGGCCAGTTTTTCCCTTTTCCTTGCTTTTGCTTTTTCCGTTCCCGGTATCGGGCTCGGCCAGCCCGGGGACTGGCTGGCGGAATACAATGCGCCGTGGATTCCCGCTTTTGGCGTTCAGTTCCACCTGGCGATGGACGGGCTCAGCCTGCTGCTGCTCGGTCTCACCTTTATCACCGGCGTCCTGGCCGTCCTGGTTTCCTGGACGCAGATCCGGGAGCGGGTGGGCTTTTATTACTTCAACCTGATGTGGATCCTGGCCGGAATTGCCGGGGTCTTCCTGGCGCTCGACCTGTTCCTGTTCTACTTCTTCTGGGAAGTGATGCTGGTACCGATGTATTTTCTGATCGGGATCTGGGGTTACGAAAACAGGATCTATGCCGCCTATAAGTTTTTCCTCTTCACCCAGGCTTCCGGCCTGCTGATGTTCCTGGCCATCCTGGCCCTGTATTTCATCCACGGGAAAACTACGGGGAATTTTACCTTCGATTATCCCGAACTGCTGGGCGCCGAGCTGCCGACCCGCACCGCCTTCTGGCTGATGCTTGGCTTTCTGGCCGCCTTTGTAGTAAAACTGCCGGCCGTTCCCTTCCACAACTGGCTGCCCGATGCCCATACGGAGGCGCCGACGGCCGGGAGCGTTATCCTTGCAGGCCTACTGTTAAAAACCGGAGCTTACGGTATACTGCGGTTCGTGATCCCATTATTCCCGGAAGCCGCCCGCGATTTTGCCCCCACAGCCATGGCTCTGGGCGTTTTAAGTATCCTCTACGGCGCCAAGCTGGCCTTTGCTCAAACCGACCTCAAGCGGCTGGTGGCCTACACCAGCGTGAGCCACATGGGTTTTGTGTTGCTCGGCGCTTTTGCTTTCAACATAATCGCCTATCAGGGAGTGGTAATTCAGCTGCTCGCCCACGGCATCAGCACCGGCGCCCTGTTTATTATCGTCGGTTGTATACAGGAAAGAATACATACCCGCGATATCGGCCAGATGGGAGGGTTCTGGCAGAAAATGCCGGGGATGGGCGCAACGGCGCTGTTGTTTGCGCTGGCGTCCCTGGGGTTGCCCGGCCTCGGCAATTTCGTCGCTGAATTTTTAACCCTGCTGGGCGCCTGGCAGGCCAGTATTCTCTGGACGGCCCTGGCCGCACTCGGGCTGATCTTTTCGGCTGTTTATTCCCTGCGGATCGTACAGCGGGTTTTTCACGGCGCACCGATGGCAAAACCAAACCTCCCGGACCTGAACGTTCGGGAATGGCTGATCATGGCCCCCATGATCCTGCTGATATTCTGGCTTGGCCTGTATCCCGGGCCGGTGCTGAACAGCGCCGACGCCCCGCTGCGAAATATCCTGGCGCCTTTTGCAAAGGAGGAAAGTTCGATCGGGATAGCGCCGGAAGAGGATGGGCTGTCTTTATCACTGCAAAAACCAGAAACGGAAAAACGGAAAGTTATCAATAGCAAATGAAGCTAACACTAAAACGGAAATGATATGTCGTCAGAGGACTTTCGAAGCCTTTTGCCCCTGCTGATCCTGGCCGCCGCCTCGATCCTGCTTCTGGTGGTGATCGCAGTCCGGCGGGATCATCGGCTGGTGTATTACCTGACGGTGGCGGCCCTGGCCGCCGCCCTGGCGGCTTCGCTGATCCCGGTGGAATATTCCCCCCGGACGGCAAGCCCGCTGCTGGTGATCGATGGCTTCAGCCTTTTTTATTCGGCGCTGCTGAATGCGGCAGGGTTGATTGTCGTGGTGCTTTCCTATACCTATCTGCGCCCGCTGCGGGAGCAGATGGAAGAGTACTACGTACTGATCCTCCTTGCCGTACTGGGCTCGGTTATACTGGCGGCTTCGCGTCATTTTGCGTCGTTTTTTCTCGGACTGGAACTGTTGAGCGTCAGCCTGTACACCCTGGTAGGTTATATGGTGAGATCCAGAGACCGGTCAATGGAGGCGGGATTGAAGTACCTGATCCTGGCGGCGGCGGCAGCCGCCTTCCTCTTATTTGGCATGGCGCTGGTATTTTACGAGGCCGGGCAGCTGGGGTTTTCCGGGATCGGAAAATATCTGGCGGAGGCGGAGGCTTTGTCCTTGCTGATCATCACCGGTTTTGGGCTGATCATTATTGGGATTGGTTTCAAGCTGGCCCTGGCGCCTTTTCACATGTGGGCGGCCGACGTGTATGAGGGTGCTCCGGCGCCGGTAAGCGCACTGGTCGCCACCGTATCGAAAGGAGGGGTTGTGGCTGTACTTCTGCGTTTCTACAGCGAAGTAGACGGATACCAGTTCCCCGTACTGGCATTGCTTTTTTCCATCTTTGCCGCTGCTTCCATGCTGGGCGGCAATCTGCTGGCGCTGCTGCAGGACAATGTGAAACGAATACTGGGCTACAGTTCCATCGCACACCTGGGTTACCTGATCGTTGCCTTTCTGTCCGGAGGGGCGATGGCTGCCGGCGCCGCCACTTTCTACCTGGTGGCCTACTTCATTACCATTCTGGTAGCTTTCGGGGTAGTAGCGCATCTGTCATCCGGAGAACAAGAGGCCGAAAAACTGGAGGATTACCGCTCCCTCTTCTGGCGCCGGCCCGGTACTGCAGTAGTATTCACAGCCGCTCTGTTGTCGTTGGCCGGCATCCCGCTGACGGCGGGCTTTATCGGCAAGTTTTACATCGCCGCTGCCGGCGCTCAGGAAGGCCTGTGGGTTTTGCTGTTCATTCTGGCCGCCTCCAGCGTCATTGGCCTTTACTATTACCTGCGGATCATCATGGCCATGTTTGCCTCGGCGAAGGATCCGGCTCAGCGTATTGCGCCTCTGTTTTCCGGTGTGGGCCTGCTGCTGGTTATTCTGACGGTTGCCCTCGTCTGGCTGGGCGTTTTCCCGCAGGCCATGCTGGATATGATCAATGAGTGGGTGGCGGGATAAAAATAAACCAGATAGCTGCTAATGGGCTAGATTGAGAAAGCTCCAGGGCGTGTACGATGTACGTATCAATGGCTGTCCGGGTGCGTGTACGATGTACGTGTCCACCTCTAGAATGGTAGCCCCAAGATGAGTATGCAAGAAGAAGCCGTGCATTTTGCGCATATTATCGAAACAAAGAACCAAAATTAGTTGACACTATATAAAAACCGGACCTCGTGGAAGAAGACATGATACAAAACGAAATATACTGGCCATTGGTGGCATATGCCGGGATCGTATTGCTGGTGATCGGCGCCATCGTGGTGCTGTCCTACCTGTTGGGCGAGCGGCACGATGACAAGGCCACCGGCGAGGTGTTCGAGTCCGGGATATTGCCTACCGGCAGCGCCCGCCTGCAGTTCTCCAGCCATTTTTATCTCATAGCTATGTTCTTTGTGATCTTCGACCTGGAGACGGCATTCATCGTCGCCTGGGCTATTGGCTATGAAGAGGCCGGCTGGCCCGGTTTCATAGGGGCGCTGATATTTGTCGGGATCTTGCTGGTCGTGCTGGTATATGAATGGAGCACCGGGGCGCTGGACTACGGCCCTCAGGGGCAGAAGATCATCAAAGCATTACAAAAAAGACGAAAACAACAGAAAATATGAAGTGGTGGATTACCGATCCGGCCAGCCCCACCGAACCGGCCCGGGGGAATGGCTCTTTTGAGGAGACGATGCAGCAAAGCATTATGTTGAGCACCCTGCAGGACATGCTGGCCTGGGGCAGAAAAAACGCCATCTGGCCGTTCCATTTCGGGCTGAGCTGTTGCTTTGTCGAAATGGCGACCAGCCTGACCAGCAAGTTCGATGTGGCCCGCTTTGGCGCCGAGGTGATCCGGGGCACGCCCCGGGAGGCCGACCTGATGGTGATCGCCGGCACGGTATTTATCAAAATGGCGCCCATCATACAGCGGCTCTACGAACAAATGATGGAGCCCCGCTGGGTGATCTCGATGGGCTCCTGCGCCAACTCCGGCGGTATGTACGACATTTACTCCGTCGTGCAGGGCGTCGACAAATTCCTGCCGGTAGACCTGTATGTTCCCGGCTGCCCGCCCCAGCCCGGCGCCTTTATGGAAGGGCTGACGTTGCTTCGCGATGCGGTGGGCAAAGAGAAACGTCCGCTGAGCTGGGCCATAGGCCCCCAGGGCGTATACAAACCCGAGCCCCCTTCCCTGCGGGACCTCAAGAGAACAGACCGGAAAAAAATGGGGCGCATCACCCCAACCGATCAGGCGCAGGGAGAACCGCTGGGGTTTCCCTCCACAGTCGAGTATTTGAAGAAAAAAGATAAGTAGGCCATAATACTTTCATTTGAAGCATGGAAGAACTTACCAGAAAGCTGCAAGAACGGTTCGGCGAAGGACAAATCGCCACTCAATCCACCCGCGACGGAATACCTACCTACTGGGTGCCGGCCCGGGATATTCCAAAGGTGCTGCGCTTTCTCAAAGAAGAGATCAGCCAGCCCTATTCCATGCTGTACGACCTGTTCGCTATCGATGAGCGCCCCAGGAAACACCGCACCGGGCAAGAGTCCGACTTTACCGTCGTATACCACCTCCTGTCTTTTGAACGCAACGCCGACATCCGGATCAAAACCGCCTTAAAAGATGGAGAACGGGGCCTTCCCAGCATCTGCAGCCTGTGGGCCAACGCCAACTGGTACGAACGGGAAGCCTACGACATGTTCGGCATCCACTTCGAAGGCCACCCGCACCTGCGCAGAATACTGATGCCCCAAACCTGGGAGGGGCACCCCCTGCGCAAGGAACACCCCGCCCGGGCTACCGAAATGGGCCCTTTTCAACTCCCGCCGGACAAGCAGGACCGCGAGCAGCAGGCCCTCCAGTTCAAACCCGAAGAATGGGGGCTGGAACGGGAGTCGGAAGACACCGAATTCATGTTCCTGAACCTGGGCCCTCAACACCCCGGCACCCACGGCGTGCTGCGCCTGGCGCTCCAACTGGACGGGGAGGATATTGTCGATGTCGTTCCCGACATCGGGTTTCACCACCGGGGCGCCGAAAAGATGGGCGAGCGGCAATCCTGGCACACTTACATTCCCTATACCGACCGGGTGGACTACCTGGGCGGCGTGATGAACAACCTGGCCTACCTGCTGGCCGTCGAGCGACTGGCCGGCATCGACGTGCCGCCCCGCGCCCAGGTTATTCGTGTGATGCTCTGCGAACTGTTCCGCATCGCCAGCCACCTGGTCTGGTATGGCACTTTTGCCCAGGACGTAGGCCAGCTCTCCCCGGTATTTTACATGTTTTCCGACCGGGAGCGCATCTTCGACATCATCGGCGCCGTTTGCGGCGGGCGCATGCACCCCAACTGGTTCCGAATCGGCGGAGTGGCCGCCGACCTGCCGGAAGGATGGGATAAAATGGTCGCCGATTTTATAGCCTATTTCCCCAAACGCCTCCGGAAATACGACCGCCTGGTGATGAAGAACCGGATCTTCAAAGACCGCACAGTGGGCATTGGGGTTTACGATACGCAGGAGGCCATCGAGTGGGGCGTCACCGGGCCTGGCCTGCGGGCTACCGGCATGGAGTGGGATTTCCGCAAAAAACGGCCCTATTCTTCCTACGACCAGTTCGATTTCGAAGTGCCGGTGGCTGCTAATGGCGACTGCTACGACCGGGCAGTCGTGCGCATCGAGGAAATGCGGCAAAGCCTTCGCATAGTCGAACAATGCCTGAAGAATATGCCGGAGGGGGATTATAAATCCCGCCACCCGCTGACCACGCCGCCGGCCAAAGAACACACCATGCATGACATCGAAACCCTGATCAACCACTTCCTGAATGTGAGCTGGGGCCCGGTAATCCCCGCAGGGGAAGCCTTCCACGGCATCGAAGCGACCAAGGGGTCCAACGGCTATTACCTCATCAGCGACGGCAGCACCACGTCTTACCGCACCCGGATACGCACGCCTTCGTTTCCGCAAATGCAGATGATCTCATTTATTAGCCAGGGGTATACGGTGGCCGACCTGCTCGCCATTCTGGGTAGTATCGATTATGTATTGGCGGATATAGACCGCTAAAAAAACTTTTAGCATGCTTACAGAAGAAGAAAAACGGGAAATAGAAGCGCACATTGAAAAACTGCCCAGGCGCAGCGCGGCCTGCCTGGAGGCACTGAGCGTAGTGCAGAAACACCGCGGCTGGGTATCGGACCAGAGCCTCCATGAACTCGCTGACTTCCTGGATATGACGCCTCATGAATTGGACAGCGTAGCCACCTTTTACAACCTGGTGTTCCGCCAGCCGGTAGGGCGGCATGTCATACTGGTGTGCGACAGCATCAGCTGCTGGGTGATGGGTTACGAAAAGCTGGTGGGGCGCCTGAACCAGAAACTGGGCATACAGTGGGGGGAGACGACCCCGGACGAGCGGTTCACCCTCTTGCCCATGCCCTGCCTGGGAACCTGCGACCACGCTCCGGCCCTGATGATCGGCGATGACCTGCACCGGGATGTGAAGGTGGAAGGGCTGGATGAAATACTGGAGCGGTATGAGTGAGGTGGCTGGCGGTTGACCCTGTGGAATAAAAGCTTAGTGAGTCCTTAGTGTTTTAGTGTCTTAGTGGCAAGAAAAAAGGCTATAGTCTGTAGAAATACATAGAAATACATGGAAAAACCATTGACACAACATATCGACCTTTCGAAAGGGCCGCTGAGCCTGAAGGAATACGAAGCAACGGGCGGTTATCAAGCCGTCCGGAAGGCCCTGAAGGAAATGGAGCCGAAGGAAGTGACGGAAGTGGTGAAAAATTCCAACCTGAAGGGAAGGGGCGGGGCCGGTTTCAACACCGGCCTGAAGTGGAGCTTTGTGCCTATGGGGGAAGGCGCTCCCAAAACGAAGTACCTGTTGGCCAACGCCGATGAGATGGAGCCAGGCACCTTCAAAGACCGCCTGCTGCTGGAAGGCAACCCCCATCTGTTGCTGGAGGGAATGATCCTGGCCGCTTACGCCATTCAGGCCAACGAATCTTACATTTTCCTGCGCTGGGCATATAAAACTGCCCACAAAGCACTGAAAAAAGCCATCCAAGAAGCTTACGCCGCCGGTTACCTGGGGCGTAACATACTGGGGTCGGGCTACAGCCTGGAAATGCACGTACACGTCAGCGTCGGCCGGTATATGTGTGGTGAAGAAACGGGCCTGCTCAATGCGCTGGAGGGCAAGCGGGCCACACCACGCGCCAAGCCTCCTTTCCCGCAGGCCAGCGGACTGTTCGGCAAGCCGACGATCGTCAATAATGTGGAAACGCTATGCAATGTGCCGTTTATCGTCGGCCGGGGAGCAGAGTGGTTCAAGGGCTTGAGCCTCACAGACGAGGGAGGAACCAAGATATACGGCGCCAGCGGCAAGGTGAAGCGGCCCGGCGCCTGGGAGCTTCCGCTGGGGACGCCACTGCGGGAGCTCATCGAAGAGCATGCCGGCGGTATGATGGATGGCCACCGGTTCCGGGGAGCGTTGCCGGGCGGCGCCTCCACCGACTTCCTGACCGAGGAGCACCTGGATCTGCCTATGGACTACAACAACGTGATGAAAGCCGACAGCCGCCTGGGCACCGGCACGGTGATCGTCCTGGACGACAAGACCTGCCCGGTCGGTTTCGTCCACAACCTGGAGCGCTTCTTCGCCCAGGAATCCTGCGGCTGGTGTACGCCCTGCCGCGACGGCCTGCCCTGGGTGGCAAAAACCCTGCAGGCCCTGGAAGAAGGGCATGGCAAGCCGGAAGACCTGGAGATCCTGTCTTTTCACACCACCTACCTGGGCCCGGGGAATACTTATTGTGCACTTGCCCCGGGGGCTATGGAGCCCCTGCAGAGCGCGCTGAAATATTTCCGGGAGGATTTTGAGCGGCACATCCGGGAAGGGGGGTGTTCCTACCGATAATTTCTCATTCTAAGACAATTAGGAGGCGAGGAGAATTTGCGATGTTTGACGTGCGATTTTTGATTTGCGATGTGTCCGGGAAGAGCCGCTACCACTGTGCAACCCATGGTGGGCAAATCAAAAAATTTTAACCGGCTGCAGAGACGGCCGCACATCGCATATCATGCCACCCCTAAATGTCATAGAACTAGAATATGATGCTTGGAATATGACAATGTCTTTAAATCAGGCCCATGCCGGGCCGTGTAAAGGTGCAAGGGCAATGAGGCTGCTTTCATTTACACCTTCACACGCTTACACTTTTACACAAAGAGGCAGTAGTTCTACTCACACTTTACGGATAAAAGCTCACCGTGCATGCTGGTGCAGGTCATTGATAGCCCGCAGGATATCGCGGCGGCTGATCTGCCCGGCCAGTTTGCCATCGTCATCAATGACCAGGAGCCTTTTGTATACAGAGGTAAGAAAGATATCAGCCACGTCGTAGATATCGGAATTGACGGAGACGGTCCTCATTACATTCGACATGAACTGGCCGGCAGTCCGCCTACGTACAGGCTGATCGTGGTAGGTGCTGCCGAATAAGATCTTCAGGCAGTCTTTATCATCGATCAGGCCGACCAGCTTCTCCCTTTCATCAAGTACCGGTGCGCCGGTGATCCTGTTTTTAATTAAGGTTTCCACAACCTCCATGATCTCCGTATCCGGATGGAAGGTGATCAGGTCTTTTGCTCTAACCATGTAATCCTTAATGGGGGCGCGTTTAAACTCCAGTTTCGGAGATTCGCGCTCAACTGGTTTGTTCTGATAATTCTTCATAGGCTTTATCGGTTTAGGACTTTCACTTGATACAGCATATTATTTGCAAAATAAGGTAATAATATAACTGTTTTTTGTTTAAAATCCTAGATTGCAAACAAATATTTTATCACTTCCTAATAGGTTCTTCGGCTACATACTACGCAATAACGCTCCAGCCCTTTCCAGCGTCTCCTCCGTTTTGGCAAAGCACAGGCGGATCACCTTATCCGAACTGCCGTTGGAGTAGAATACCGACACCGGGATGGCCGCCACGCCCCATTCGGTAGTCATTCGTTTGGCGAATTCGGTATCCGGCTCGCCGCTGATGGCGCTGTAGTCGAAAAGGTAGAAGTAGGTGCCTTCGCAGCGCAAGGGGCGGAGGTGTGAGCCCTGCATGACCTCAAGGAAGAAATCTCTTTTCTGCTGAAAAAAGTCGTTGAGGGATAGGTAGGTTTCCGGATCGGCCAGGTAGTCGGCCAGCGCGTATTGTACGGGGGTATTGACGGTAAAAACGTTGAACTGGTGGACTTTTCGGAACTCCGCCATCAGGTGAGCAGGCGCCAGGCAGTAGCCCACTTTCCAGCCGGTATTGTGAAATGTCTTGCCGAAGGAATAGGTGGCCAGGCTGCGCTCCCACAGGCCGGGGTAGCGGAGTACGCTCTGGTGCTCCCGCCCGTCGTAGATGAGGTGCTCGTATACCTCGTCGCTGAGCACCAGTATATCGGTGCCGGCGGTGAGTTTTTCCAGGGCCTTCAGGTCTTCGGTTTTCAATACCGTACCGGTAGGGTTATGGGGCGTATTGATAATGATCATGCGGGTGCGGGGAGTAACCATCTGGCCGAGTTCATCCCAATCTACCCGGTAATCCGGAGCACTCAGCCGGTAAGGCGCCGGAGTGCCGCCATTGACCAGTACGGAAGGAAGGTACGAATCGTAGGCCGGCTCTATGAGGATCACCTCGTCGCCCGGCCGGATAAAAGCGGTGATGGCGGTGAAGATAGCCTGGGTGGCGCCGGCCGTTATGGTTATTTCGGAGTCGGGGTCAACCTTCGCGCGGTAGAGTTGCTCTGCTTTTTCCGCCAGCCGCTCCCGCAGGCTCTGAACGCCCGCCATGGGGGCGTACTGGTTGTACCCTTTTTTCATATACTGACACACCAGATCGGAGAGCCGTTCCGGAGAAGGGAAATTGGGGAAGCCCTGCGACAGGTTGATCGCGCCGTGCTCATTGGCCAGGGCAGACATGACGGTGAAGATGGTGGTGCCGACGTTGGGCAGTTTGGAGGTGCGTTGCATAGGCTTTGGTTAGGATAGTTTCTATGCAAAAGTAGGGGAAAATGGCCGACATTACATCCTGATCCTGGGGTTACGATCCGTACCACCGATGGCAGTTTCTCCTATGGCTATGCTAACTGGCCCGGAAAACAAGCGGCGCCTCCGACAAACCCGCAGGGTAGCCCGCGGGGCCAAACAGTAAACCCGCCAGGTAGAAGGGGCATGCAAGGGGCGCTACCTTCGCCACCAGCGAATAGCGAATTGCCAATGGGGAACCGCCGCTCACTTATACCGCTCATACACCTTATCGATCGCCTCGGCCAGCTTGTGGTCCTTTTCCGTAACCTTATTTCCGGCGTCGTGCGTATTCAGCGCAAAGCTGACGGTGTTGTACACGTTATTCCAGTCCGGATGGTGCTGCATCTTTTCGGCATGGAAGGCCACTTCGGTCATGAAGGCGAATGCTTCGGTGAAGTCCTTGAATTTGAAGGATGCCTTGAGTTTGTTGTCTTCTTCTTTCCACATGGTATAAAGTGTTGAAGTGTATCAGTTGGTAGTGTATCAGTTGGTAGTGTATCAGTGTTAAGGATGTAAAGAGGCAAATGTTCACCGAAAATGAATACCTTTTGAGAGTAAAACGGATTTTGCCTGAACTACTCTGCCGGTTTGGGGTTCGAATAAAGGTAAAACGACCCTTATGCCTGACTCCCAATATGACCTCGTGATCATCGGCTCCGGCCCTGCCGGCTCCACTACCGCCCGCTTTGCTGCTCAGCAGGGGCTGAAAGTATTACTGGTGGACAAGCGGCAGGAACTGGGCGCGCCTATACAGTGCTCGGGCGCGGTGAGCCGTCATGCCCTGGAGGAAGTAGGCATAACGCCCGACGCGGAGTTCATACACGAGCCCATCTACGGATTTGGTATCTACAATGAGAAGGGAGACAGTACGGTGATCGACTACCGCCGGCTCAAGGCAGACGAATACGGCCCGGAAGAAGGTAAAAAGCCCCTCGGCTACGTGGTCGACCGCCGCCGCTTCGACCGCTACCTGATGACGCAGGCGGAGCGCGCGGGAGTGGAAGTGTGGCTAAAGACCGAAGGGCTTTCCTACAAACCCGGCAGCAACGGCAGTTGCGAGGTCTTCCTTCGGCGCTTCAACCAGGAAATCACGGTGAATGCCCGCGTGTTGGTGGGCGCCGACGGCCTGCAATCACAGGTCGGCAAATGGGCCGGCCTGCGCACCCATATCAAGATCACTGAACTGGCCAGCTGCCTGCAGTTCATCGTCGACCAGGTAGAAACGGAAGGGCTGCTGGAGATCATCACCGGCCACGAATGGGCGCCGGGCGGCTACGCCTGGGTCTTCCCCAAAGGGTACGGCTACGCCGAGATCGGCCTGGGCGTCATTCCCACCATGACCGATAGGAATGCCCAGTGGCACCTCGACCGGTTCATTCACCACTCCTTTTTTAAGGAACGCTTCAAGAATTCCCGCATCCTGGAAATACAGGGCGGAGGGGTGCCCCTGGCCTCCCCGCTGCGCACCCAGTATGCCGACAACCTCATCCTGGTGGGCGACGCCGCCCGCCACGTCAACCCCATCACCGGCGGGGGCATCCACACTGCCCTGAGCGGGGGTTACATCGCCGGCAACTTCCTGGCCGGCTTCCTGAATCAGGGCAAAGCCCCTACCGCTCAAAACCTGGAAGGCTACCAGAACTGCTGGCTGGAAGAGCTGGGCAACAAGATGTGGAAGCTGTACGAAGTGAAAACCGAGATCTTCCGGAAAAATGACCTTGCAGAGCGCGATATCCAACTGTATCAGACCATGGCCAGCTATTTCAGCCCCGATTCCGAATACAAGAAAATCTGAACACCATGGACTTAATTCTAAAAATTTCCGCAGGGAAATGCCGTTTTCCTGTCCACCCTGTGAAGTATAGCGAACTACTACACAGGGTAAATCCTGTAAATCATACAATCCTGTCTCATGTCCAATAAAGAACCCGTCATTTTCACCATCGGCTGGAACGCCTGCATCAACTGCGGGGCCTGCGTGGCCATCTGCCCGCAGGAAGCCGGATTCATCAGCGCCTTTGACACTATTGCTGTCGACCGGCCCTGCGATATCGCCTGTTTATTGTGTGAAGACATCTGCCCGGTGAGTACGATCAGCCATAGTCCTGCAAACTTGACAAGTTTTGCCCGCTGATGGCTCGCAGTAAACTTGTCAAGTTTATCGAAAAACCATAAATCCCCTCGCATGCGACTGATCCAACACAAAAAGGAAGCCTACTGGTTTTACCGCTACCTGTCCATCTTTTACGACAAGCTGGTCAACCCGCTTTTCTGGACGAAGCGCATGCGGGACGAGGCGCTGGAACTGGGGCAGCTGGAACCCGGCTTGCGCGTCATCGACGTCGGCTCCGGGACGGGCTTCACCACCGAGGGCATCGTACACCACGTGCCGGCGGCACAGGTCACCTGCATAGACCAGAGCCCACACCAGATGAGCAGAGCGAAGAAAAAAGCGGCGCTGCAAGGCTGCACCTTCCAACTGGGCGATGCCGAGAACATACCTTTCGGCACCGACGAGTTCGACCGCTACGTCTCCGCCGGCAGCATAGAATACTGGCCCAACCCGCAACGGGGCATCAACGAGGCCTACCGCGTCGTCAAACCCGGCGGCATCGCCCTGATGATCGGCCCGCTGGAGCCCGAGAACGCCATCGCCCGCTTCATGGCAAATACCTGGATGCTGTTCCCCAGAGAGGAAGAGTACCTGCACTGGTTTCGGGAGGCGGGCTTTCAGGACATCAGGGTGCGCTATGTGAAACCCCACTGGGTAACGGGCAGGGGAGAATACGGCATTGCCATTTCCGGAGTGAAGCCTAAGGCAGGCCTGTCGCCGGCGGCAGCGCGTACGCCGGTGGAAGTGGAAGAAACGGCAGAGAAAATGACGGCAGGCCGATGGCTGCAACTGGCCGGGCGGGTGCTCATCGGGTCTCTGGCCGGGTTTGTTTTTATTCCGGCCGCCCTGTTCGGCTACCTGCGGCGGGCCTTCAGCAGCCAGGAGGATGTGCCGGAGGAGTACCGCGAGCGGCTGAACGGGTATCAGATTGCCGCTTTGGCGGTTATTGCAGTTGTCATTGGGCTGGTGATTTATGGGTTGAGTTGATCCGGGATTTTCCGATCCTGAAACGAGACACAACCTGCCGGGTTTCCATTGGATCCTGGTAGGCACAACCCGGCAGCGCCCGCCTGCTGTGCCAGCGGCCGGCAGGTTTATCGGAGATGCCACAACCTACGGGTTTCGGCTGCCCCGGGAGTAAATAACCCTGGGGCGCCCCCAGCCAGAATGTCACCGCCCGGCAATGTTTGTCATAGGCCGCACTGCAAGCCAACTGGGCAGAGGGGGCGCCATTTTGAGCCGGTTCCTCGTTTTTAGCGTCTCCGACAAACGCTGCCGGGTTTAACAACACGGGAACCTACGCGAAACCCAGCAGGTTAAGCCAATCCTTAAATAAAAAGACGGCTACCATTCTAGGGTTGGACAAAAGTCGGAAAGCGGAAGTCGGAAGTCGGAATGACTTTGGACGCTCCGCAACCTCTTGGCTATCAATAGTGTCCAACATTAGACGGGTAGCCAAAAAGACTTGATACGCTTTCTAAACCAGTCAAGTATATACAAATATACATATGGACACCCTCAACCAACGCATACAATACTTTTACGATCGCTCCACCGCCCTCTGGCTGGACACCTGGGGGGAGCACATGCACCACGGCTACTACGGTGCAGACGGTAAAGACAATAAAGATCACGCCCAGGCGCAGGTAGACCTCGCTCTGGAGCTGCTGAAGTGGGGCGGAGTGGAAAAGGCCGGCCGCATCCTCGACGCCGGCTGCGGAGTAGGGGGCAGCGCGCGACTGCTGGCGCAGCTGTACGATGCCGAAGTACTGGGCTGCACGCTCAGCCCGGTGCAGGCCGAAGAGGGTAGAAAATACAATGAAGCTGCCGGGTTAGAAGAACATGTAGAGATCAGAGCCCAGGATATGATGAGCCTGTCGGAAAGCGATGGGCCGTTCAACCTGGTATGGTCGATGGAGAGCGCCGAGCACATCCGGGAAAAGCAGAAGCTGTTGGGCCTGTTCCACAGCCTCCTGGAGCCGGGCGGAAAGCTGCTGATGGCCACCTGGTTTCACCGGCCCGTGCCTCCGGCGCTGAGCAGCAAAGAAAAAAAATTGCTGAAGGGTATTTATCAGTACTACCACTTGCCGCCCATGGTATCCATCCCCGAGCTGGAGGCCATGGCCAAGGCCGGCGGCTTCCAGCAGGTGAAAACGGCCGACTGGACGAACGCGGTGGCGCCCTTCTGGGGCGCGGTGATGCGCTCGGCCTTCCGGTGGCGCAGCGTGAAGGGGCTGATGCAGGCCGGCTGGCCGACGCTGAAAGGCGCCTGGGCCATGCGTTATATGATAAAGGGGTACCGAATGGGGCTCATTCGTTTCGGCGTACTTCAAGGGCAGAAAATATGAACTTTCTTATCAACTTCATCCGTTTTTCCCGCCTGCACACGGTGATCGGCACCACGCTGAGCATCCTGGCGCTGTACCTGCTGGCCCTGTCGTATTCCGGTTTTCAGGACTGGCATTTGCCGGAGCTGTTCCTCACCCTGGCCAGCTGCCTGGGCGCCAACATCTACATCGTCGGCCTCAACCAGATCACTGATGTGGAGATCGACCGCATCAACAAGCCCTACCTGCCGCTGGCCTCCGGCGCTTTTTCCATGAGGATGGGGTATTTTCTTATCTCCGCTTCGGTTATCCTTTCCCTGGGCATCGCCTTTTACATCGGGAAATACCTGTTGCTGACGGTCCTGCTCAGCCTGGCCCTGGGCACGGCCTATTCCCTGCCGCCTTTCCGCCTGAAGCGCTTCACCTTCTGGGCGGCCTTCTGCATCATCGCCGTGCGCGGGCTCATCGTCAACCTGCTGCTGTTTTTGAACTTTCACTTCATCATTAATGGACTGGAGAACATCCCTCCCGCTGTCTGGCTGCTGACCGGCGCCATTTTCGTATACAGCATCGTCATAGCCTGGTTCAAGGACATTCCCGACATGGAAGGGGACCGGCAGTATGAGATCCGCACGCTTTCCCTGCGCATTGGCGCCCGGAAGGTATTCCTGATCGGCAATGTGCTGATCAGCCTGGTCTACATTCTTCTTGTAGCCTTCCCTTTTTTGCTGGACTTTGAATTGAACGGAATAGTATTCGCGGGGGCGCACCTGCTGCTGCTGGCCATGCTGTGGATCGCTAATAGCAGCGTGAACCTGCGGCGGAAAGTTACTGTGCAGCGGTACTACCAGTTTATCTGGGTGCTCTTTTTTCTGGAGTATATTACGTTTGCGGCGGCGGGGTTGATCGGAGTCTCCTGATGTCCCATACTGGGAGTTTTCGGAATTCGCTATTCGCCGTTCGCAAGTCCCTGAAAATCAAGTGGCGTTTTTCAGAAGAGGGCATCCGTCTAGGGTTGGACAAAAAGCTTCGGGTGCGTGTACGATGTACGGGGCCAATGGCAGCCCACGGGCGTGTACGATGTACGAGCTTGTCCAACGTTAGAAACAGGTAAGCCCAAGCAGCCTCCCGCTGTTGCGAACAGCGCCCGTCCTCCCCCGATAGTTGTCGGGATTGGCCGGGTAAAAATACCGAACTGCGAACTCGTCCAGCCCTAGAATGTTAGCCTCAGAAGACACAGAAAATTGAACTATCCCGACTTTTGCGCCGCCTCACAAAAACCCAAACACATCATCCTCTTTCTTCCCCCCTTCTTCCTTATTCCACGTATGCTCAAACCGCCAGTCGTGCCGGTGGAGTTGAGACAAGGCTGCCTTGAGCAGTTCTATGCAGTTGTGAATGTCCCGCTTGTGGGCCAGTTCGATGGTCTGGTGGATGTGGCGCAGGGGAATGGAGATGGCCCCGGCGATGGCGCCCCGCTTGCCGTAGCGCTGCAGGCCGGCCGTGTCGGTGCCCCCGGCGGGGAGGACTTCCGGCTGCCAGGGGATATCGTTCTCAGTAGCTGTCTTCTTCAGGAAGTTGACCATGCGGTAATCGGAGATGACCGAGCCGTCCATGATCTTGATGGCGGCGCCTTTGCCCAGGCGGGTGACGTACTCGTGCGACTGGGCGCCCGGCACGTCAAAGGCGATGGTCACATCGAGGGCGATGCCGAAATCGGGGTCGATGGCGTGGGCGGAGGACATGGCGCCGCGCAGGCCGACCTCTTCCTGTACGGTAAAGACGCCGTAGATATCATAGGGGACTTCTTTATCCTTCAGCTCCCGCAGCGCTTCGATCAGAATGAAAACCGAAACGCGGTTGTCAATGGATTTGCTGTTGACGCACTCGCCCATTTCGATGAGGTGGCGGTCGCGGGTGATGGGGTCGCCGATCGAGACCAGCTTAGCCACTTCGCCTTTGGCCATACCCAGGTCGATGAAGTATTCGTTGATGGGGGTTTGTTTATTCCGTTCATCCGGCTTCATGAGGTGGATGGGTTTGGAGCCCATCACGCCGATCACGTCCTTCCTGCCATGAACGATAACGCGCTGGGAGGTCAGCGTCTTGGGGTCAAAGCCACCCAGGGTATGGAAGCGCAGAAAGCCGTCATCGTCGATATGGGTGACGATAAAGCCGATCTCATCCATGTGGGCGGCGACCATCACTTTCTTATCGCCCTTGCCTTTTTTGATGGTGATCACGTTGCCCATATTGTCCACCCTCACCTCATCCACCAGAGGAGTGACTTCTTTCAGCACCAGTTCCCGGATGCGTTGTTCAAATCCCGGCGCTCCCGGCGTTTCACAGATGGCTTTGAGCAGATCGACGTTTATCATAACGGGTAATTTAAATAAGTTTGGTTAGCGGGGGAAAAAGCGGCACGAAAATACCATATTTTTAATTCGCCAGGAAAATATTTTCCAGTATTTCGCCCCCTATCCGCTTCGAAATGAAGGAATAGGGACGTTTATTGTACAATGTGCCATACCATTCTACAAGAGGCGTTCTTTTTCTTTTGCCGCTAAGGCACAATAAGCCTTTGTGGAGCTTTGTGTCTTCATGGCTAACGGCCTGAATTTAGCAAAACCATTACCCTGAATCAATTTTTTTGTTGCTTACCAAAACGTTTGTTCATTCCATACTGGCGGATGATAAATCGGAAGCAAAGAATGGGAGCATTCCGTACCTTTGCCGGCGTAATACGGCCACCAAAACAGGAACCATTTGTCACTACTCAAAAAACTAGCCGGGGAGACCGCCATATACGGCACGAGCAGCATTCTGAGCCGCCTGCTCCACTACGTTATATTAACCCCTTATTTCACGCGTGTGTTCATGCAGGGGGAATATGGTGTGGTGTCGGACATGTACACCTGGGCAGCCCTGCTGCTGGTACTGTTCACTTACCGGCTGGAGACAGCCTTCTTCCGCTACGGCAGCCGCGATGAGGATATGGAGCGGAGCTTTTCAACGGCCTCCATCTCTCTGCTGGCCTCTACCATCGTGCTTACGGTACTCTTCATCTGGTGCGCCCAACCTATAGCCGACTGGCTGAAATACCCTCAGCATCCCGAATACGTTATCTGGTTTGCCTTCATCATCGCTTTCGACGCACTGGCGGCCATCCCCTTCGCCCGCCTGCGCCTGGAGAACCGGCCGCTGCACTTCGCCATCATCAAGACGCTGAACATCATCATCAATATATTTTTCATTTTCCTCTTCCTGGAAGTTTGGCCCTGGTTGCTCAATAACGGCTGGGGTGTTTTTGAGTCTTTATACCATCCGGAGCACCGCATTTCCTATGTCTTCTTCTCCAACTTCCTGGCCAGCGGCCTGGTGCTGTTGTTCCTCTCTCCTATGTATTTCCGCATCCGCCTGCGCTTCGGCCGGGAGCTGTGGGGGCGGATGATCATTTACGCCGCGCCTCTGGTCATCGTCGGCGTCGCCGGGGTGATCAACCAACTGATCGGCATCCCCATGCTCAAGGAACTGGCCTCCGACGACCTGGCCTACAACAAGCGCATGATGGGCATCTACAGCGCCGCCTCCAAGCTGGCGGTGCTCATGAACCTGTTTACACAGGCGTTCAACTACGCCGCCGAGCCCTTCTTTTTCAAGAATGCCGACCGGCCGGATAAGGACAAGGTATACGCCCAGGTGGGGCAGGCCTTCGCCCTGGTGGGCAGCGTCGTCTTTCTGGGCATCATGCTGTACCTGGATATCATTCAGTATTTCATCGGGAAGGACTTCCGGGAGGGGCTGGGCGTGGTGCCTCTTCTCCTGCTGGCCTATCTGTTCCTGGGCCTGTACTACAACTTTTCCATCTGGTACAAACTGGCCGACCGCACCATGATCGGCGGATACATTGCCCTGGGCGGGTCGGTGATCACCATCGCGCTCAACTTCTGGCTGATTCCCGATTACGGCTACTACGGGCCGGGCTGGGCGGCCCTGGCCTGCTACCTCTTCATGGCCGGCGCCAGCTACTGGACGGGGCAGCGGTATTATCCGATCCATTACCCGGTGGGGCGCATGGCGGTTTATATCCTGCTTGCCGTAGGCTTCTACGGGGTTAGCGAAGCGTTGAAGGATGTGATCGGCGGCCGGATCTGGATCAGCCTGCTCGTCAATACCGGTTTGATGGTGGGGTACCTGGGGATTTTGTACCTCCTGGAGCGGCAGCAGGTTAACCGGATATTGAAGATCGGAAAAAAGGTAGTGAAATAGTGCCGATATTGGCCTCTCACTGCTTGGGCGAGCTTTGAAAGAGCACTATGTGCATCATCAGAAGTTTCGTCGTTAATGGCGCCGATTCGTCAAGCTCATCGAGGATCACCCAATCCCGGGGGTCTCCTTCAAAGCTGGTGTACATTTCGAAGTGGCCGGCGGAGCTGCTGCGCACTGTCCACTCATCCCAGATGTTGCCGTAGCGGCTGTGCAAGGTGAACGAATGCTTGCCGTCGGTAATGCGCCACTCGCGGAAGTTGCCGCGCCAGACCGTACGGGCGGAGGCGATCTGGTTGTCGCCCCGGGCCTCCCATTCGTTGAGGTCTTCCCGCCATTTGAGCTTGATGGTTCCGGCCGATTCCCCCAGGCGGTACTGCCACTCCGTCCAGTCGTCCTGCATGGCCCAGCGGAGGCGCAGCTCGCCTTCCAGTTGTTCCTCGCCGGCATGGGAATAGATGATCCATTCGGAGAAGCTGTCGTTCCAGCGGGTGGCGACGCCGGTAAGCACCTGGGCGGGGAGGGCGGTGACAGAAAAAAATATTACAAATGCTATGGCCTGGAATGTCTTCATGCTAATAGAACGCATTAAGGGGCTGGCCGGCCTAAATGGCTGAATGGTTAGATTGTTTGATGGCTGGATTGTTACTGCATCTCCCACTTGCATCGAAGGCTTTGCAACAATATAACCATCCAGCAATATAGCCTGAACCCCGGGACAGGAGCCTAAAAGGCCCCACTTCCGAAGCATTAGGCTCAGAACTACTGTCACTCCGCCCTAAAACGGCAGGTCATCATCGGCAGCATCCGAGGCGGGCTCGTTCTCGGCGGAGGGGAAGAAACCGCCGCCGCTGTCGGCCGCCGGAGGGGGAGGAGCAGATTCGGCGCTCACCTTTTCCAGGCGCCAGGCGTTGAGGTTGGTAAAATACTTACCCTGCCATTCGCGGCCGCGCAGGTCGAAATGGACTTTCATTTCCTCTCCTTCTTCGAAGGGGTCGAGCAGGGCGCAGCGGTCCTGAACGAGCTGGAACTTGACATACTGAGGGTAGTTGCCGCTTTCCACCAGGATGACGAATTCCCGGGCCTGGAAGGAGTCCGTCTTATTTTCGGTCTCGTACTTTTTATGGAGTTTTCCTTCTACTTCAAAAGACATAATCCTTGGTTATTGATTTTCTGACTGTTATTTTTAAAGGCTTTCAAAAGTACAAAAAAGGGCAGGAATCGGAAAACAAGCAGACAATTAATGCTGCACGTAGATAATATACTTTTCCTGGTAATATTGTTCCTCAAAAAAATCGGACAGGGCGTAAACTTCTGTATAGGCGCCTCGGGGCAGAGCTTTGATCTCCGTTTCGATGTCGCCGCCCTTCAGAGTGATCAGCCCGTTGGGCAGGGCGTGCTGCTGTTTGGCCTTGATGCGGGGGAAGCTCCACTCCACCAGCTTGTCGAGGCTGGCCACGGCGCGGCTGGCCACGAAGTCGAATTTTTGTTTCAACTCCTCCGCCCGGATGTGGCGCGGCCTGACATTGGTGAGCCCGAGCGCATTCACGGCCTCTTCCACCACCATAACCTTCTTCCGGGTGCCGTCGATGAGGGTGAACTTCACCTGGGGAAAAAAGATGGCCAGTGGAATGCCGGGAAACCCACCGCCGGTGCCCAGGTCGAGGATCTCCGCTCCCGGAGCGAAATGGATCAGGCGGGCAATGGCCAGGCTGTGCAGGATGTGGTGGGCGTACAGGTTGTCGATGTCCTTTCGGGAAATGACGTTGATCTTCTGGTTCCACTCCCGGTAGAACGGGCCGAGCTGGGCGAGTTGCTGCTGTTGTTGCCCGGTGAGCTTTGGAAAGTATTTCAGGAGGAGTTCGATATCGTTTTTCATAATCCGTATCATGGTTAGCTACATTCCATACTAATGCAGTATTTCCTGAAAAGCCTGCCACACGGCATCACCCTCGGGCAGCGGCGCCACCACCTCCTCCATCTCGCCGGAAACAGGATGCCGGAAGCGCAGCTTCCAGGCATGCAGGTGGATGGAGCGGTCGCGGTTGCCGCGCCGGGCGCCGTACTTAACATCCCCTTTGATGGAACAGCCGATGGCCGCCAGCTGCGCCCGTATCTGATGGTGGCGGCCGGTGTTAAGCATTACCTCCAGCAAGTGATAATGTTCGGTGCCACCCAGGTAGCGATACGACAGCTCCGCCTTTTTGCTGCCCGGCTGTTCTTTTTCGAAGGCCTGGGTGCGGTTGTTGTGCGGGTTCTTCTTCAGGAAGTGAATGAGCTTATCTTTTTCTTTCGGCGGTTTCTCCTGGACGGCCGCCAGGTAAATTTTTTCGACCTTTCGCTCCCGGAATTGTTCGTTGAGGCTGGCCAGGGCCCCGTCCGTCCTGGCGAAAAGTGCCAACCCGCTGGCGGGGCGGTCGAGGCGATGGATGAGTTGGAGCTTCGACTTGGTATAGATCTCCGCCAGGTTGATCAGGGCCTTGTCTCCGGTCTTGTCTTCCTGTACCGGGATACCGGCAGGTTTGTTGAAAGCGATGAGCTGGTTGTTCTTATACAGCACCAACGCTCCGATATTGAATTCTTCCGCCATATCAGTCGACCTCTTCATAGTCTATATATTCTCCCTCTTCATCGGCGGCCGGCTGCTGCCGGGGCGGCGGTTCGGGGTCGATGTTTCGCCTCTCCGGCTCATTCTTTCCGCTTCCCAGCGCATTGGGGCCGAAGAAATATTTGTAGAGTGCATAAATGATGAGGCCGGTGAATAGCCATTTGAGTAACATGTGGATCGTTTTTCAGATGAATTGCGTGAATATGCAATGATAAAGGCTTTTTGCTAGAATTTTCCCATACCATTCGTCAAAAGGAGTATAATCTTTCGAACAAAAGAGCACAGAAAAGCGGGCGGCCTGCGGGCAGTAGCAATAATTTTTTACTTTTGCAGTTCAATAAATTAAACCCACCGCACGATTGATACACAGAGCTTTGTAAGTAAACAAGAATTGCCGTGGGATAGATTAAACAACAGGAATACTCAATGGGATCAATGAAACGTCTACACACCGCTGCCGGCTGGCTGGTTTTTGCCATCGCGATGACGGTATATTTCTTTTCTGCGGAGCGCACCGGCAGCTTATGGGATTGTGGCGAGTTTATTCTGGGCGCCTACAAGCTGCAGGTCGTCCACCCACCGGGAGCCCCCCTCTTCATGATCGTCGGCCGCATGTTCACCTGGATCGCCGAGGTCTTTTCGGATGACCCTGCCGACATCGCTTTTGCGGTCAACCTGATGTCTGGCATTTGTACGGCCTTTGCCGCCATGTTCATCTGTTGGGTTACCATTATCTTTGGCCGCCTGGCCCTGGTTGGCCGGGATGGAGAGCTGGATACCGGGCAAACCGTCGCCCTTGCCGGCGGAGGGATTGTGGCCGGCCTGGCCACCGCTTTTGCCACTTCCGTCTGGTTTTCGGCCGTCGAGGGCGAGGTGTACGCCATGTCCACTTTTTTCACGACCCTCACGCTGTGGTCGATGATGAAATGGTACAGCCTGCCCAACAGCCAGTCGGCCGACCGCTGGCTGCTGTTCACCGTATACGCCGCCGGCCTGTCTATCGGGGTTCACCTGCTGAGTATTCTGACCTTTCCTGCCCTGGCGCTTTTCTACTATTATAAAAAATACGAGAACCACACCTGGAAGGGCATCCTGCTTGCTGCCGCCGCCGGTGTGGCAGGCATCGTATTTATCCAATCGCTGGTAATCGTGGGCATCCCGAAATTGTGGGGCGCCATGGAGCTGATCACCGTCAACAGCCTGGGCTTACCTTTCCATTCCGGCCTCGTTCCCACTATCCTGATCATCGGCGCGGCCATCGTTCTCGGCCTGCGTTACGCCCACCAGAAGCGCAACCTGGCCCTGCAGCAACTCATTGTCGGAGCGACGCTGGTGATCATCGGTTTTTCCACGATCGGCGTCATTGTGGTGCGGGCCAACGCCAACCCACCGATCGACATGAACCACCCCAGCGACGCCATGCGGCTCATCCCCTACCTCAACCGCGAGCAGTATGGTGAGCGCGCCCTGCTGTACGGACCCCATTTCGAAGCCCGCCCCGTACAGTCCGAAACCAAAGACCGCTACGGCCAGGTTGGCGACCATTATGAGATCGTAGACCAGAAGATTTCTTACGTATACAGGAATGCCGATAAAATGCTATTCCCCCGGATGGGCGACTATACCCAAGGGCGCCCCGCGCTCTATAAGCGCTGGATGGGCCTCGACCCCAACGCCCCTCTGCCCCCAGGCCGCCCCAATCAGGTTGATAACATCCAGTTCCTGTTCAATTATCAGCTGGGTTGGATGTACTGGCGCTATTTTATGTGGAATTTCGCCGGTCGCCAGAACGGAGAGCAGGGGTTCTACCCCTGGGATAAATCCAGCGGCCACTGGATCTCGGGCATTTCCTTCCTGGACAGCTGGCGCCTGTACAATCAAAACCAGTTGCCCGACGCCATCAAGAACGAACAGGGCCGCAACAAGTATTATCTTCTGCCGTTCCTGTTCGGCATTATCGGCCTGTTCTTCCACTTCAAGGAAAGGAATAATGAAGCCCTGGGCCTGCTGGCCATGTTCATCATTACCGGTATAGGGATCATCATCTACTCCAACCAGCCGCCCAACGAGCCCCGGGAAAGGGACTACGTGTTGGTGGGCTCCATTTTCACCTATTGCATCTGGATCGGTATGGCGGTCCCGGCGCTGTTCCAGCAGCTTCGGGAACGGCTGGGCCAAAGCGGGCCGGTATCGGCAGTGCTGGCCTCCCTTATCGTGCTGAGCGCCCCGGTGCTGATGGGCGCCCAGAACTACGACGACCACAGCCGCCTCCACCATACCGGCGCCCGGGATTATGCGTCCAATTTCCTGAACAGTTGTGAAGAGAATGCCATAATCTTCACTTACGGTGACAACGATACCTATCCACTGTGGTACGCCCAGGAAGTGGAAGGCATCCGCACCGATGTCCGGGTGGTTAACCTCAGCCTCATTGCCGTCGACTGGTACATCGACCTGCTGCGCCGCAAGGTCAATGAATCGCCGGCGATCAAAATGTCTATCCCGCAGGAAGCCCTGCGCGGCAAAAAACGCAACCAGGTATTCTACTACAACCCCACTGGGCAGGACCAGCCCCAGCGCCTGGAGGACTTCCTCCGCTTCATCGGGGAAGACCATCCGCTGCCCACCCAGTCGGGCAGGGAGATCGAAAGCCATTTCCGGACCCAGAACGTCTACATCCCGGTCAATAGAGAGGAAGTGCTGGCCAGCGGCGTTGTCGGCATCGAAGATACCGCCCAGATCGTCTCCAGCATTCCCCTCAAGCTGCAGGGCAAGGACTACCTCATCAAAGATGAGATCGCCATCCTGGATATTATTTCATCGAACATCTGGGACCGGCCCATCTATTTTGCCGTGACCTGCCGCCAGGAGAAGCTCTTCGGCATGGATGATTACCTGGAACTGGAAGGGCTGGCCCTGCGCATCGTCCCCAAACGCTCCCAAAGTGAACCGCAGTACGGCATTATCGGCAGCGGCGGCGTGAATACGGACGCCGTTTATGAAAACGTTATGGAGAAGTTTCGTTGGGGCAACTTCGACAAGTACAAAATGTTCGTCGACCGCTCTTACGCTCCCAGCGTGCAAAGCCATCAGCTGAGCATTCGTCGGGCGGCCCTTCAGATGCTGGAGGAAGGCAAGCGCGAGGAGGCCATCGCTCTGGTCGATAAATATTTCGAAGCTTTCCCCGATATGAACTTCCCGTACGACTACCGGGCCTATTACATGATCAGCGTGTATCTGACGGCCAATGCGTATGATAAGGCCAAACCGCATATGAAGATCCTGGCTGAACGGATAACGAGCCAGTTGTACTTCTACAACTCCATCGACCCGAGCGTCCTGAGCTCGAGTTTCGAAACGGAATACCTGCTGGCCATGCGTACCAAGGACGACCTCCTGCGGGACGCCAGCCAGAACCACGACACCGAGTTTACGCAGGAACTGCAGGAATTGTTCAAGGACTTCCAGATGCAGGGGGTAGAAAATTTCCCCCAACCGGGTGGAAACCAATAAACGATGAAAAAGACAATCGCCATCGGCTGCGACCACGCGGGTTATCCTTACAAAAAAAGCGTAGTGAGCTTACTGCGCTCCAAAGGTATTGAGGTGCTCGACTTCGGGACCGACTCAGCGGAATCGGTTGATTACCCCGACTTCGCCCACCCGGTCGCGGAAGAAGTGGAGTCGGGAAAAACCCCAATGGGCGTCGTCATGTGCGGGAGCGGCAACGGGATCGCCATGACGGTGAACAAACATCCGGGCGTCCGCGCCGCTATATGCTGGAACGAAGAGTTGGCCCGCCTGGCCCGGCAGCACAACGATGCCAACATCCTTTCCATCCCAGTCCGCTTCGTCTCCGAAGAGACGGCGCTGGCTATGGTGGAGGCCTTCCTGGAAACGGACTTTGAAGGGGGGCGCCACGCCCGGAGGGTGGAAAAGATCGCCATCAAAAAGTGAAAGTTATTCGTCAGGCAATCACAGGACAAATTCCAGCGTTCATAATTTATGATCCATCCTGAACAAAGGATTATCTTCGATCGCCGGCCCATGAGACACGGGCCGGCGATCGTCGTTCTACCACCAATCAATCTGACATGAAAAAAATAGTAACCGGTCTACTCCTTGCCCTTTGCCTTCAGGGGTTCAGCCAGTATCAGCCTGCTTCGGAACAGGTGATGTCCCCCCCCGGGGCTTTGGGGGCGATGATCCACAGCGAAGGCCTGAAGGAACACCTGTCGATCCTCGCCTCCGACGAATTTGAGGGCAGGGAAACCGGCCAGCCCGGCCAGCGCAAAGCCGCCGAGTACATCGCAGGGGTATTCGAAAGCTATGGCCTGCCCAAAGTGGTGGGCGACAGTTCCTACTTCCAGAAAATAGCCTTCATCTCCGAAAGCTGGAACCGCATCGCCCTGTCGGTGAACGGCCAGGACTACCGCCATCTCTGGGATTACTACGCTCACCCTTCCACCAATGCAACGCTTCCGGAGACGAGATTCGAAGAGGTGTTGTTCCTGGGCTATGGCATCGAGTCGGAGCAGTACAATGACTACCGGGGTGTGGACGTCCGCGGCAAAGCCATCCTCATCTACGACGGAGAGCCGGTGAATGCCTCGGGCGCCTCTATGGTCACCGGTACGAAGGAACTGTCGGAATGGGCTACCGACTGGCGCCGAAAGATGCGCCTGGCCCGGGAAAAAGGCGCCGCCCTGGTGCTCGTCATCGACGGCAATTTCAAACAGAACGTGGCGGATGTCCGCCGGGCCATTTTCAGCACCGGCCTCCAGTACGGGGAAGGGGAAAACCCGGAACAGAACTACGCCAACAATTGCTTCATCACCACCAAAGTGGCGAAGGATATTCTCGGCAGCGAGTACAAGAAAGTGATCCGGGCGCGGAAGAATATGCAGAAAAAAGGAAAGTCAAAAGTGGTGCCGCTGAAATGCCGCCTCACAGCCCTACAGGATAAATTCAAACGCCAGGTGCTGGGCGAGAATGTTCTCGGCTATATCGAAGGAACCGATGAGAAGCTGAAAGGAGAACTGCTCGTTATCACCGCCCATTACGACCACCTGGGAAAACGGGGATCGGCAATATATAACGGCGCCGATGACAACGGCTCCGGCACTTCCACCGTGTTGGAGGTTGCCGAGGCCTTTGCCAAAGCCAGAGAAGATGGCGCCGGGCCCCGCCGCAGCGTACTGTTCATGCTGGTATCCGGCGAGGAGAAAGGCCTGCTGGGATCCCAGTACTACGTCGAGCACCCGGTTTTCCCGCTGGAAAATACCATCGCCAACATCAACGTCGATATGGTGGGGCGGGTCGACGAAAAACACAAGAACAACCCGGAGTACATCTACGTCATCGGCTCCGACCGCCTGAGCACTGATCTCCACGTGATCAATGAACAGGCCAACGCCACCTACACCAAACTGGAGCTGGATTACACCTACAACGCCGACGATGACCCCAACCGCTATTACTACCGCTCCGACCACTACAACTTCGCCCGGCGGGGCATACCCGCCATTTTCTACTTCAACGGCACCCACGCCGATTACCACCGCACTTCCGACACCGTCGAAAAGATACAGTTCGACAAGATGGCCAAGATCGGGCAGTTGGTCTTTTATACGGCCTGGGAACTGGCCAACCGGGAGGAGCGTATCAAGGTGGATGTGAAGTAAATACTTATTCGCATTCCCAAAAACCGCCATGATGGGGAGTATTCCTGCTGAAAATTGAATATATTCATGCCTGCATAAACCGACAAAACGATGAAACGAAGAAGATTCCTCCAGCAGGCCTCCACCGCTGCCGCCGGCATTGGCCTGGCCGGCATATTGCCTATCGAACTCATTGCCGCCAACCGCAAGAAGGCCTCCCCCAATGAAAAGCTGGGAGTGGCCGTTATCGGCTGCAAAGGCATGGGGTGGTCCAATATGAGCCGCCACTTCATGGTAGACGGGGTGGAATGCGTAGCCCTTTGCGACGTCGACCGGCGCGTGCTGGACGAGCGGGCTGCCGAAGCAACAAAGATTCAGGGCAAAGCCCCCCAGCTCTACGGCGACTACCGGAAACTCCTGGAGAATAAAGATGTGGACGCCGTCATCATCGGCACGCCCGACCACTGGCACTGCCTGATGATGGTGGAAGCGGTACAGGCGGGCAAGCACGTGTATGTGGAAAAGCCCATTGCCAATTCCATCAAGGAGTGCCGCATTATGATGGCGGCGGGAAAGAAGTACGGCAAGATCGTACAGGTAGGGCAATGGCAGCGCAGCGGCTCCCACTACGAAGACGCCATCGCCTACGTGCGTTCCGGCAAGCTGGGAAAGATCCGCCTGGTGAAAACCTGGGCCTACCAGGGCTGGATGAAGCCCGTACCCGTCCTGCCCGACAGCGAGCCTCCGGAGGGGGTGGACTACGCCATGTGGCTCGGCCCCGCCCCCAAGCGCCCCTTCAACCCCAACCGCTTCCATTTCAACTTCCGCTGGTTCTGGGATTACGCCGGCGGCCTGATGACCGACTGGGGGGTGCACGAGATCGATATCGCCCTGTACGCCATGCAGGCCAAGGCGCCCAAATCGGTAATGGCCTCCGGCGGCAAGCTCGCCTATCCGGACGACGCCTCCGAGACGCCCGACACCCTGCAGGCCATCTTTGAATACGACGACTTCACCATGCTCTGGGAGCACGCCACCGGCATCGACAACGGCAACTACGGCCGCACGGAAGGCATCGCCTTTATCGGCAACCACGCCACGCTGGTGCTCAACCGGCAGGGCTGGGAAATCATTCCCGAAACACAGAATGAAGACGGCATAAGGAAGTACGAAGTGGAGGCCATTCCAAAACAGGAGAGAGGAAGGGATGCCGACTATCTTAAAGATCACACCCAGAATTTCGTAGACGCCATCCGGGCCAACGACCCCGGCATGCTCAAATGCGGCATCGAAACCGGCGGCATCGCCGCCATCAACGCCCAGATGGGCAACATCGCCTTCAAAACCGGCCGCAAGGTCTACTGGGATGACGCCATGGGGCTCTTCAAAAACGACAAAGAGGCCAGCGCGCTCATCTCCACGGAGTACCACAATGGCTGGGCGTTGCCGAAGTTGTAGCCTTCGTTAAGAGGCTGGATACCAATATAGCCTATGGCAAGGCATAGAAATGTAGTGGAAATGCGCACTATGCATTGCCCCGGGCTGTGTTTTCCTCATTTCAATGCATATCTGCGCATTTCAGCGCTTGTTTGGAGGCCATACTTTGGCAAAAAGGCCCCTTTATCGAGACTGTTCAGGAATGTGCGTCTTAAAAAGCAAAAAATCCTTTGGAGACTGTTCAGCAATGTGTGTCCGCCCGCAAGTTTTGAAACACAGAGGCCACAGAGAAACACAGAGTATTCGCTTAACAGCGAATACTTTGTGCAGCCTCTGTGTAACTCTGTGTTGCCTGCGGTTAGAAAGAAAAAACACAGCGTTTTGAACAGTCCCCTCTTTCCCGCCCCCCCATGCAACCTAAAAGCCAACATTTGGCTCAAACGGGCTACCCACCACGCCTGAATTAGGCTTAAATACTGTTTGATTAGCTATTCATCTAACCAAAATCAGCGAAACCATGAAAACAAGATCTTTATTCCTTTGGGGATCCGTTCCCCTTTTGGGCATGCTGTGTCTCTTCCAGCCGCTTTCCGCCCAGGAAGAGGGCTTTTTCGCCGACCCTGTTGAGGTAAACAGTGAGTTCGGCATCGACATTACCCCCACCGAAGCCAACCTGGCTCTTCCCACCCTGGTGGACATCGACGGCGATGGCGACCTCGACCTTTTCTACAGCAGCCGGGTGCTCAATACAGCCTCTTCCTGCTGGG
>JAGFJE010000055.1 GCA_024103175.1 Phaeodactylibacter sp. | reverse complement strand
CGGGTTGGTTTGCTCCCAGTCCCATTGGTCTTCGATCCACAGGCCTTCGAACAGCTCCCGGCTGCCGGCGTACAGTTCCTTTATTGTGGATAAAAGCAGGGACTTGCCGAAGCGGCGGGGGCGGGAGAGGAAGAAGTATTTCCCTCCAGCCAGCATTCGATGGATGTTTGCTGTTTTATCCACGTAAACGTAGCCGCCTTCCCGCAGCTCTCTGAAGTCCTGTATGCCGATCGGATATTTCATGCTACCAAATATAAAGGATTTTGGCTGGAATACTTATAAAACAACAGAGGCGTTAATAAAGATAACAAGCCATCTGCACCCTGTTTAAAACCGCGCTCATGAGACACCTCACGCTCCTTTTGTTCGCCCTGTTTGCCGGGCTGCTCCCCGGCCGCGCCCAACCTTACCTGGAAGTACAGGTTACCGACAGCCACACCGGCGCTCCCCTCGCCTTTGCCCACCTCTATCTGAAAGCCGACGGCAGCGGCGCCGCCACCGGCCTGGAGGGTACAGGGCGTATCGGGCTGAAACGCCGGGGCATGAGAAAGGACACCTTGCAGGTGAGTTACATCGGCTACCGGGATACTGCCCTGGAAGTCAGCCTGAAAGCATCCGCACCGGTAAAGGTATCTCTGCAACCCGAACCGGTTATGCTGGACATGGCCACGGTGAGCGGGGCTGCTTCCAGCCTCACCGCCCGGCAGATCATTCGAAAAGCCGTACGGAGCATCCGGAAGAATTACAGCCGGGACGCGGTTTACCTGGATGTGTTTTACCGGGAATCTTTTCTGGAAGATGACAGTTGGGCGGAGGTCAATGAGGCGGCGGCCCGGATCTATTACACCAGATATCCTCAGAAGGGGTATGCCCGGCGCTCCTTTCGCCGGTATTACAAAGAAGATTACTCCGGGAAGGCTGCCAACCGGCCGGACACCCGGCCACTGATGCTTACCAACGCTCAATATTTTAAATATTACAATACCAGCCAGGACCAGTGTAAGATCATCGGGGCAAGGCTGAGCGAAAACCTTAGCGATAAAGGTGTCAGCCCGCTGGTGCAGGGCGGCCCCCTCGGCCTTACTGCCGCCGATAAGATGAAGTACCTGGCCGATTTTTTTGACCCGAAGCTGATGGACGGCTACCATTATGCCAAAAATGGAGCGGCGCTCATTGACGGGCGCCCCTGTTTTGTCATCAGTGTCAAGCCAACGGAGGGCGTTAAGGGCATCCATCAGCCCTGGAACAAGAAGGTGCGGTATCCGATCTTTGCCGGAACGGCATTTATAGACATGGAGTCCTTCGCCGTCGTTTCCTTTCAGTGCCAGTTGTCTTCCGAGGTGGATTTTGGCGGCTATCAGAAGCACCACGCCTGGCAGTATTTTCCGGATATAAGCACCGTGCGGGTGGACTACCAGGAGTCTGGCGGGCTTTGGTTCCTGAAGCGCATCGCCACCCGGCAACTGGTGCGCAGGCATACCCACGGCGCCCTGTGGATGGAGCACGACTACACCCTGGAGCGGGAATTGTGGGTGCAAAAGGTGGAAACGGAGGGCGCCGCTCCCTTTGACGACGACGATCCGGCCTTGTTCAAAGACCAGCAGAACGCCATGCTGGCCAGGTTTCCGGATCATTACGACGCCCCATTTTGGGATAGCCTTGAACAGAGCGGCCGCTATCCGCCCCTTCCGGCCGAAGCCCGGCGGCAACTGGAAGCCAAAACCCCGCTGGCCCGGCAGTGGAACCGCTGGTTCCGGCAGGAAGCCCTGCCGCCCCCCCGGGCGCCCGAAAAAGCGGATAGCATCGCCCTGGGAAATGGGCGCTTCCTCCCGGATGGGTACCGCTGGATGGAAAATTATGCCGATTCGCTGACACAGGCATATATCAACGCGGAAAACGCCTTTTTCTACAATGCCCTCGTGCCCTTCAAAAAGGAGCAGTTCTTAGCCTACCGCGAGGTAGTCAATACCCTCGCCTGGTGCGATACGCTGAACGACAACAGCGGGAAACCGATCGTCACCCGCGGGTTCGGCCCGGAGGGCAACCCCGGCTGGATCGAAGAGCACGGGGACGGAACCTTCCTCCGTATGATCATCGACCTGGAGAAGGACATCAGGGCCGGCCAGCGGCTCCGGAAGATCTACCTGAGCCCCGATCGAGAGCGGGTGGCCTTCCTGGCGGCCTGCCCCGGGGAAGGCCGGACAGTTTGTTACCTGAAAGATCTGGACAGCCAGGTGGTTACGGACTCCCTGCCGGCAAGGATGCAGGAGTTCCACTGGATGAACGACAGCCTGCTGGTGTATACGGTTGAGGATCATACCCGGCGGGCTTTCCGGCTGTACAGCTACGCCGTTTCCGAAAAGTCACAATCGATGCTTTTGGAAACACCTACCCGCCGGTTCGAGCTGGAGTTCGCCGAGCTTCCCGGCAGCCCGAAGGCGTTGCTGCTCAACTGCACCGGCATCGAAGGCAACCGCCTGTACCGCATCCTGGCGGAAGGGCCCCGCCCGGCGCTGCAGCTGCTGCACGATGAGGCGTACTACAGCTACAGTTTTCAGGAAAGCCCGGAGCATGTTTTCGTCCTTGCCCGCCGGGAGGATAATCGCTCGGTGCTGCTGAAGATCAGCAAGGAAGATGTTTCGAAAAGGGAAACGCTGATCGTGTCCGAACCGGAGGTGGTTCTGGATGAACTCCTGCTCACCAAAAATCACCTGCTCGTCAAGGTCATCGATCAGGCTGTTGTCCGGTTGTTTAAATATTCCCGGGGCGGGGAGTGGCTGGGAGAGGTCAAAATGCCGGAGGAACACTGTGCCATTCACCTGGATAAAACCATCGATCCGGAGGGAGACACCTGTGTGTTGGAATACAGCTCTCCCAACACCCCTCCCGGAACGTGCCGGATCAACCTTTCCAATGACGAACTGGCCTTCCAGCCGGGGTACTGCCTGGAAAAGGAGCCCGGGCAAAAGTACCGGAGCCAACTGCATTTTGTTACTGCCGAAGATGGCCGGCAGATCCCGCTGCGGTTGACGTACCGGGAGGGCCTGAAAGGACTGAGCCAGGTGAAAGGTATCCTGCTGATCGTTTACGGCGCCTACGGGGCGTTCAACGAGGCCCGCTTTGATGAATACCACCGCCTGTTGATGGACGAAGAATACATCATCGGCCTTGCCGCTGTACGCGGCAGCCGGGCCATGGGATGGGAATGGTATCGGCAGGGTAGGGGCGTGCACAAACGGAACGCCGTTTCCGATTACCTGGCCTGTGCGGGATATGTGGCGAAAGAGCTGGGCATAAAAAATACCATCGCCTACGGCCAGAGCGCCGGCGGGACGATCGTGGGCGCCGCCCTGAACGAACGCCCCGCCCTCTTCCGGGGCGCCATTCTGGATTACCCCTTCCTCGACGTGCCGGGCGCCATGCTCAACGACAGCCTGCCCCTCACTACGCTCGAGTACCCGGAATGGGGCAACCCCGCTGAGCCCGAGGAACAGGAGCGTATGCTGCGCTATTCGCCCTACCAGAATATTTCCGGGCAGGCGTATCCGCCCATTCTGCTGCTCGGCGGCAAATTCGATTATCAGGCGCCTTACTGGAACGTGCTCAAGGCCGCCGCCCGCTACCGGAAGTACGGCGGGCCGCAGGCCCGGGTGCTGGCGCACATCAATTCCACTTACCACCCGGGCAAGATCCCGTACCGGGAGCGGATGAAGGAGATGGTGTACCAGTATCTTTTTATGCAGGATTGTTTGAGGTAGGCCTTACTCTACCTTCCACTCCACCACCTGGCGCTCCGAACTGGAGAAATTGACGCCTACGGCAATCTTCTCCTTCGGCGAATCGGCGTAGGGCGCCAGGTAGCCCTTTTCCCTGATCTGCTGCAGGGCTTTCTCCGCCGAGCCGTCGAGTTTGAACTCGAAGGCGTAGATGTGGTCATCGGTCTGCACCAGGGCGTCGCACCTTCCTTTGGCGCTGCGCACTTCCGATCGGATGTAGGTGCCCAGCAGGGAGAACATCAGGTGGGTGACCGCGTGGTAGAAATGCTCCATTTCTCCCTTCCACAGTTCGCCGGGGATTTCCGCGAAAGCGGCGTTGATGATGGCCACTACCGCTTCGATGTCTTTTTGGCGGAGGGCATTGCGCAGGGCGACTACCCGGGGCAGGGCGCTCTGGCGGGGGTAGTTCAGGTATTCATTGAGCAGGACCTGCTGCAGGGAATGTTTGACTTCCATGTTGGGATAGTCGAGGGTATAGAGCAGGTCTTCCGGCACATACTTTTGAATGGTCAGATAGCCGGTTTGGAAAAGAACGGTGGTGGGGTCCAGGTTCTCAAAATCGAAGGCAATGAGTTGATGCTGAGAGGATTCTACCCTTTCGGCGTCGTAGTACCGGTGTTTGCGCATTTCCTTGACCAGAAAGGTTGGGGTTCCGGTTTCAAACCAGTAGTTTTCGTACTTACCTCCCGACTTCAGGAAACGCAGGATGGAAAAGGGGTTGTACAGCCGGTGTTCCCCATCCCAGGAATAGCCGTTGTACCAGGCCTTCATCCGGGCGGTGTCTATTGTTGCCAGTTGTTCGGGGAAATAGCGTTCGAGCTCTTCCTGGGTGAGCCCCAGCAGCGTGTAGGCAGAAGGCGCCAGCGTGATATTTTCCAGGTTATTGAGGTCCGAAAAAATGCTCACCTTGCTGAAAGCGGAGACACCGGTGATGAATACCAGTTCCAAATGAGGGTCGCTGTCTTTGATAATGGAATACAGCCATTTGAGGGTATCCCGGTTTTCTTCGGCCTTTTCCACATCATCCAGATAGTCGATAATCGGTTTGTCGTATTCGTCGATGAGCAAGGCTACCTTTCGCCCGTATTTTTGGTGTGCTTTAATAATGAGGTCTTCCAGAGGGTTGACGAAATCACCCTCCGCCAGTTCGACGCCCAATCGCGCGGCTTCCGGCGCCAGCCCTTCCTGAATAGCTGCTTTCAGCGGGTTGTTCTTGTATTTGAAGCTGGCGAATTTGATGTGTATCACCGGGTTGGTGTGCTCCCAGTCCCATTGGTCTTCGATCCACAGGCCTTCGAATAGTTTCCGGCTGCCGGCGTACAGCTCCTTTATTGTGGATAAAAGCAGGGACTTGCCGAAACGGCGGGGGCGGGAGAGGAAATAATAATCTCCACTTTTAAGAATGCGGAGAATGTGTTCTGTTTTATCCACGTAGACGTAGCCGTCTTCGCGTAGCTTTTTGAAATCCTGTATGCCGATCGGAAACTTCATGCTTCAAAGATAACGTTTTTCCAGGTTCGGCAGTTGCCTGTAGCAGACTGAACTTCCGGCGCTGTAACCTTTTCGGGGAAAAGGCATTAAGTTCTTAACCCTGCCACGAAAGCACTAAAACACAAAATCCACACGAAGGCTTTTGTGGGCTCGTCTAGCCAGCCGGGCAAGCTTTTGTGCCTTGGTGTGTTAGTGGCATGAAATTTATTTGACGCAGCATTAAGCAGAATACCGCGCTCATGATGATATCTTCCGGCATCGTTCCGTACGCCTTAAAAATGCAGGCGGCTGCTGCGCTATGGATCGCCTTGTGCTTTGCTGCCCGGCCGCTCCCGGGCCAGAACCTGGTGGTAAGCCCCGGTTTTGAGGATGCCGCTCCTTCCCTCC
>JAGFJE010000053.1 GCA_024103175.1 Phaeodactylibacter sp. | reverse complement strand
CTGGAAGTGTAGAATGTAAAACCGGCGCCATCCCAGATGCCCAGCCCCCTGGAGGTTCCGATCCAGATCTTCCCGTCCCGGGCTTCCAGCAGGCAGTTGATGGCATAGCGGCTGCCCAGGCCGTCCGTTACCAGATAATTGGCCAGCCTGCCCTTCCCCAGGACACTGAGCCCGTTTTCAGTGCCTATCCATATTTTCCCGTGCTTATCTTCCAAAAGGCTGATAACGGTATTGCCTGTTAAACCCTGGCTGGTTGAATATTTCTCGAACCCGGCCTTGTGTTTCACGATCACTCCCTCTGTCGTCCCGATCCACAGGTTTCCCTGCCTGTCCTCTAGCAAGTCGGCCACTACATCATAATTCTGGTCTTCCGACAAGGCCAGGTGGTGAAACCGGCCTTCATCCCACCGGTGCAATCCGTTCACGCTTGTCCCTATCCATAATTTCCCGTCCCGGCTCTCCAGAAGGCTGTAAATGAAGTTATACTTAATGTTGTTGGGGGTGAAATGACGGGTGAACCCATCTTCGCCCCATTCCTGAAATTCTCCACCCTGGGCGCCGATGAATATCTTACCATCCCTGGTTTCCAGGAGGCTGTGAATGTCATCGTAGATTAGCCCGTTGGCCGCTGTGTAATGTTCAAACTCTTCATCCTCCCATACATTGACGCCTCCCCCCTGGGTGCCCACCCAGGCCTTTCCGTGACGATCCACCAGAAGCCGCAGTATGATGTTGTGGCTGAGGCCGTCTTCTTCGGTGTAACGAGTAAAGCGGCGCCCATCCCAAACCGTGAGCCCGTTGAATGTTCCGATCCATATTTTACCGTCCGGGGCTTCCGCCAGATACCATATATAGTTGTTGCTCAACCCTTTTTCGGTAGTGTAATGGGTAAACCCCGAACCATCCCAGACACAAAGGCCATTGGCGGTGCCCACCCACATTTTTCCAGGCCGGCTTTCTAAAAGGCACAATACATCGTTGTCCGGTAACCCTTCCTTTGTGGTGAACTGATGGAACCCCTCTCCATCCCAAATACTGACCCCACCGGTAGTAGCGATCCAGATCTTTCCGTCGCGAGCTTCGGCCAGGCTCTGCACCCGATTGCTGGCCAGGCCTTCTTCTACCGTGAAATAAGTGAACCCCTTCCCATCCCAGGCGCGAAGGCCGCCTTTCCAGGTGCCGATCCAGATGTTCCCATGCTTGTCTTCCATCATTTTTCCCACCCGGCTGGCGTTCAAACCTTCACTGAGGTAATGGGTAAATCCCGAGCCATCCCAGACATCGATGCCATTGGGCGTTCCTATCCAGATGCGTCCCTGGCGGCCTTCCAGTATGGCGCCTGTTTGGTTAGCGCTCAGGCCGGTTTCGGTGGTGAATGACATCAGCCCGGCGCCGTCCCATACACTCAGGCCGCTCTCCCAGGTGCCTATCCAGATCCTTCCGTCCCGGCTTTCCATCAGGCACTGTATCCAGCTTTCATTCAGGCCCTGTTCCATATCCATATAGAAAAAAGGCAGGCGGCCGCCCTCCTTGTAGGCCAGTTTTGCCGGCTTCCATTCCGGCCACGGCGCTGCCTTTCTTATTCCCCGGGTGTGTTTATATCTCGGAACCGCCAGTTCGCTTTTGTCCACCCTCCTGGGAGCGGCGGGAATATATTTTGGCGGGTTTTCCGGCGGAGGGGCCGTTTGCCATAAAACGGTTTCCGGTGGCCGGGCTTTCAGATATTCACTTTTGACAGGAAAGTATCGCTGCGGAGCGGCGGAATCCATAGGGATGGCACGGCCTTCTCCCGGTATGTATTTTCCCGCCTTGAGGAGGTGAGGATTGTAGCCGGGCTCTTCTACGTTACTGCCGCGCCTGTTGCAGGAAAGCAGCAAGGAAAGGAAACACAGGATAAATAAGGCGCTCCGGGCCATGGGTGTTTTTTATGTTTTTTCCATTCCGCCCCCTTTCATGGCGCTCCCTACACCCGGATCGGAAAGAGGCGCCAATGAAGAACAAGGTAAGCATTTTGAGATTGGAAAGGAAGAACGTTCCTTATTTTCCCGCCAAGCCGGAGGGGCGGTATTAGGAATCAGGCAAAGGCGATGCCGTTGTGCTTCTGGCGGTGGCCTCTGCCTGAGTATGCAGGATATCATGGTATTTAACTTTGGGTTAACTCTCCTTTTTTATTTTTGCCGGCATCAGGTCAAAACACCCAACCGAACGAAAAAATGGAACTTAAACACCTTTTTAGAACCATCCTCCTCTCGGGCCTTCTTTTTTCCTGCCGCCCGGAGGCGCTTACCGTCTAACCCCCTTCGGTTCTATCTGGGCACAACCGACGTGATCAAACAGCAGGAGTTCTACTCCTGGTGGATGAGGGCGGGGCTGCGGTTGAAGTTATGATTAAAGGTAAGGAAGGGTAAAACAGCCCAGGGGAGGATAGTACACTGATTTATTAAGATTCATTAGGGTTTCTTAAGATCACTTCCTTCGATGGTTACAATCCTGAGAAATCTAAATTTATCCTAATCGATCAGTGTACCATTCCTTTTTGCAAAAACCCCTCAATGTAAGGAAGCCAATGGGCTACAACGTTGCTTTCTTAAGCCCTAAGCCGCCTCCAGGTCCAGCACGACGCGGCCGTTGATCTGCCCGTCCTTAAGGCGGCTGAAGATGTCGTTGATGGCGTCCAGCTTCTGGATCTCCACTGTAGGTTTCACCTTGCCTTCGGCGGCGAACATCAGGC
>JAGFJE010000039.1 GCA_024103175.1 Phaeodactylibacter sp. | reverse complement strand
CTGGGGGAAGATGCCGGCGGCTTCTTCGGCATCGCCTACGGCCTGGGCACCATTGGCAGCCGCGATAAGAACCTGACCGTCGGCCTGGGCTACGGCTTTGCCGACGGCGAATGGGCCCGCCGCCCTACATTCACCCTCAGCGGCATGCTGCGCACCGGAAAGAAAGGGTATCTCCTGACGGAAACTTTCATCATTGATGTCGGCACCACCACCGGCGCCCTGATCGCCCTGGGGGGCAGGACGGTCTGGGACAGCATAGCGCTGGATTACGGCGGCATCATTCCCGCCGGCGATGTCGGCACGCTGATCGTCATTCCCTGGCTGGGCATCTCGGTTCCTTTCGGAAAGTAAAGTTCAGCTGGGTAAAAGCCCTGCAACCATTAAACCGGGCATTTCCCCAAGCGATATACCAGTAGGGCTCAAATAGGGATCGCACCCGGAGAAATCCTGTCAATCAAAGCCGTAATCTTGTCATCCTGTCTAATGAACAAAGAGATCCTCCGCCTGGCCATCCCCAACATCATCAGCAACATCTCGGTGCCGTTGCTGAGCAGTGTAGACACCGCCCTGATGGGCCGCCTCTCCGAGCTGCACATCGGCGCGGTGGGCATCGGCTCCATGATCTTCAATTTCATCTACTGGAACTTCGGCTTCCTGCGCATGGGCACCACAGGCATGGCCGCTCAGGCCTACGGCGCGCAGGATGACGGGGCAGTGGCCCACACCCTGGGGCGCGCCCTGCTGGTGGTGCTGGCGGTGGCCGGCGGCATCCTGCTCTTACAGTGGCCCCTGGGCGAGGCCAGCTTCTTCCTGATGAATACGGCCGGCGATCAGGAACCCCTGGTGGGCGAATATTTCTACATCCGCGTGTGGGCGGCGCCGGCCACCCTGGGGCTTTACGCCTTCATGGGCTGGTTCTTCGGCATGCAGAACGCCATTTACCCGCTCATCCTGACGGTGGTGATCAATGTGGTCAACATTGTGCTGAGCTTCTATTTTGTCCACTACCTGGGCATGGATGTAGACGGGGTGGCCTACGGCACGCTCATCGCCCAGTACTGTGGCATCGCTCTGGCGGCCGGTATGTTCTTTTACAAATATGGCCATCTCGCTCAGCACTTCCGGCGCGCCGCTATCCTCCAATGGGAAAAGCTGAGCAACTTCCTCCGCATCAATGCCGATATCTTTATCCGCACCCTGGCGCTGACCGGCGCTTTCGCCTTTTTCTACAGCCAGTCTTCCGCGGAAGGCAAGATGGCACTGGCCGTCAATACCATTCTGCTGCAGTTCCTCAACTGGATGTCCTATGGGGTAGATGGCTTTGCCTATGCTTCGGAGGCGCTGGTGGGCAAGTACAAGGGCGCGGCTGATGAGAGCAAAACGCATAAGGCCATCCGCCTGTCTTTTGCCTGGGGCATGGGCCTGGCCGTGCTCTTCAGCCTGGGGTACTGGTTCTACGGGCCGGCCCTCCTGCGGGTGTTCACCAACCAGGCGGATGTGATCGCCGCTGCGCGCCCGCTCCTGTTCTGGATGGCGCTCTTCCCCATCTTCGGCACGCCCTGCTACATCTGGGACGGCGTCTTCATCGGCCTGACCGCCTCGCGCGCCATGCGCAACAGCATGATCCTGGCATTGGTTGTCTTCGTCGCCGTCTACTTCGCCACCATCCCGCTGGGCAACAACGGCCTGTGGCTCACCCTCCTCGTCTTTCTCCTCGCGCGCGGAGGTATACAGCAGTGGATGTTCTGGCGCGGGGGGTTGGCGTTGAGGTAGCAGTGTAAAGGTTAAAAATGTAGGTGCCGGGCCACTACTCCATAAATAACTCCAGCCTTAACTGGAAGCGACACCTCTTTCTCCGCCGGGCCTGAGGGGAGGCGTCACTTCAAAACAACCATAACGTATTTTTTAGTTATTTATCGCTAAAATCATTGCGTAACTAAAAAATACGTTATATATTTGTAACCAGAAAGAATCACCCGACTGTCTTATGATTTGTTAACAGGGTAGAAAGGTGCCCCAATGGCAACAATATAACAATATAACAATATAGCCATATAGCCATCCCCCAGGAGCAAAACCCTCAGCGTTCCGCTCCCGGAACAACCAAAGGCGCCCAACTACCCAACAAGAACCGGAAACCATGACCAAACTCACCAAAGCCGAAGAGGAGATCATGCAGATCATCTGGGAGATCGCGCCCTGTACGGTGGCCGACATCCGCAACTACATGAAGGAGAAGCTGGGGATGAAGAAGCCGCCCCACAGCACCGTCTCCACCATGGTCCGCATCCTGGATGACAAGAAGGGCTTCCTGAAGCATACGGCTTACGGGCGGACCTTTGTCTACGAGCCGGCCATCAGCAAGGATGAATACAGCCGGCAGTCTCTCAAAAAGCTGGTGAGCGACTACTTCGAAGGTTCCATGAACCGCCTGGTTTCCTTCCTGGTGCAGGAAAAGGACCTGAGCCTGGAAGAGCTGAACGAACTGGTGGATAAGCTGGAGGAGGAGGAATAGTGTATTAGTGCTTTGGTGTTTCAGTGTATCAGTTTCCTGGCGGAAGCTCCTCAAACGGACTATTTGCCCCGACACACTGCTCCCTGATACACTGATACACTGCTCCCTGACACACTACAACACAATAAGAACCATGATCACCTACATCATCCAAGCCACCCTTTGCTGGGCCGTTTTTTACGCCCTTTACGCCGGCCTGCTGAGCCGCGCGACCTTTTTCCACCACAACCGGGCCTACCTGTTGGGCAGCCTGTTGCTGGGGCTGGCGCTGCCGTTGGTGGACTGGCAGGCGCTCCTGCCCGCCGAGCAGCCGGAGCTGCTGGTGGTGACCCTGCAGCCTATCACCGTGGGTATGGAAAATCTGGAAGTGGTGGTGACGGCAACAGCCGAAGAACCGGGCATCGGCTGGTGGGAGGCGCTTCTGGCCGCCTACTGGCTGGGGGTGGGTATTGCCGGCCTGCGGTTTGCCTACGGCCTGCGCAAGCTGTGGGGCCTGTACCGGAGCTCGGAGCGCCGCAAACAGGACAATTATACGCTGGTGCTTACGGAAGAATGGCACGCGCCTTTCTCCTTCTTCAATACCCTGTTCTGGAGCCGGCAGATGCCTTACCCTCCGGAAGATGAGAAAAAGATCATACGCCACGAACTGGCGCACATGCGCGGCTGGCACAGCCTCGATATTATGCTGGTGG
>JAGFJE010000032.1 GCA_024103175.1 Phaeodactylibacter sp. | reverse complement strand
GAAGGGGCTCCTAAACTCCCCCCATCAGCCGGCGCGGTTCGGAATTTTTACCCGGCCGAGGCACGAGGACGGGCGCCATTTTTACCCGGCTGCAGAGACGGGCGCCAGGCTGCTGAAAACAAAGGATTTTTTGCTTTTTTACACACACATTTCTGAACAGTCTCCATCAGCCCCCAAGATCCTAAACCCATAAATGTCCTCAAAAAGCCCTAAACTTCTCCATCATCCTTGGCACAACCCCCCTTTTCTGTTATTTTGTGAAGGAGATCATTTTCCCGACAACCAAGTTACCCTTCACCATGAGGCTTACTCCAACACTTTCCACTTTTCTGGCCCTCGTCTTTCTGGCTTCCTGCACCCGCTCTGGAAGCAGCGAGGGCCCGCCTGCCGCCCTGTCCGCCGGGGAAGTCCTGCAGCGCAGCATGCAGTTTCATGACCCGCAGGGCCGATGGCCCTCGGCAGCCCTTCATTTCATCATCGCCGAGCCCCGGGTCGAAAACCCGGGCCGCCTCAGCGAGGTCTTCCTGAACAACCCCGGGAACACCTTCAGCATCAAACGGCAGTACGAGAACGTTTCCGTCGTTCGCGGCATCCTGCAGGACAGCTGTTACAGCCTGGTGGACAGCGTATTGGTCAACCCTCAGGATACGGCCACCATCCGTCTGCACCGCCTGGAATGCGAGCGCACGCAGGGCTACCGGGCCTTCTACAAACTGCTCAACGGCATGCCCATGAGCCTGCATGTGCCGGAGGTGCAGCTGCTGCCGGAAGTGGCCGAAGACTCCATCGGCGGCCGGACGGCGCTAAGGATCGCGGCCCGTTTCAACAACCCCATCATCGGGGAGGAATGGTTCATTTACTTTGCTCCGGACAACTACCAACTCCTCGGCTACGGCTACGCCGCCGAGGGCGCCGGCGAGATCCTCCGCCTGGACGGCATGGTGGAAGTGAGCGGTATGAAGTTGCCTCGCATGCGGCACTGGTACAACCGGATAGATGGGGCCTACCTGGGTTCCGATATTTATGTAGTCGTGGAGGAGCTTTAAATACATTGCCACGAAGACACCAAAACACCAAATTGGCACAAAGGCTTTTTGTGGGGTTTAGTGCTTTTGAGCTTTAGTGGCATAATTTTCCAAATTGAAAAAATACCTAAACCATGAAAAGAGTAACCGGCATCGGCGGCATCTTCTTCAAGGCCAAAGACCCCAAGGCCTTGCAGGCCTGGTACCAGAAACACCTCGGGCTTCCCGCCACCCCCGACGGGTACATCGTCCTTCAGTGGGGCAAGGAGGAAGGCGATTCGGGCTATACGGTGTGGAGCGCCATGCCCGAAAGCACGCAGTACTACGCCCCCAGCCAGGCGCCTTTTATGATCAACTACCGGGTGGAAAACCTGGACGCCCTGCTCGAAGCGCTGCGGGAAGAAGGCGTGGAGGTCGTCGGCGAACCGGAAGAGTACGAGTACGGCAAGTTCGGCTGGGTCATGGACCCGGAGGGCAACAAAGTCGAGCTGTGGGAGCCGAAGGATGAGGTGTTCCGGGAGGTGAATAAGTTGGATTGAGGGTAAACGCCGGCCCATTTCAGCTGTTCTATCAAAAACCGATTATCATGAGACTAGCTTTTATCCTTCCCCTTCTCCTCCTCACCGCCTGCGGTAAGGTCAATCCGCCGGTTAAAGTATTCGAACCTTCCAAACTGCCGCTGGACAAGATCAGCCTGCCCCAGGGCTTTAAAATTGCCGTCTTTGCCGAAGGGGTGAAAAACGCCCGCTCTCTGGAGCTTTCCCCTAGCGGCACGCTTTTCGTCGGCACCCGGGGTGAGGGCAAAGTGTACGCCCTGAAAGACAAAGACGGCGACTTTCGCGCCGATACCGTCTACACCATCGCCAAAGGCCTGAAGATGCCCAATGGGGTCGCCTTCCGCGACGGCGACCTGTACGTGGCCGAAGTGAGCCGCATCCTGAAATTCGAGAACATCGAGGAAAACCTGGCCAACCCGCCCGAGCCGGTCATCGTATTTGACAACTACCCTACCGAGACCCACCACGGCTGGAAGTACATCGCTTTCGGCCCCGACGGCAAACTCTACGTGCCCGTCGGCGCCCCCTGCAACATCTGCGAGTCGGAAGACGAGATCTTCGCTTCCATCACCCGTCTCAACCCGGACGGTACGGGCATGGAAATCGTACACCGCGGCATCCGAAACACCGTGGGCTTCACCTGGCATCCGGAAACAGGGGAGCTGTGGTTTACCGATAACGGCCGCGACTGGATGGGTGACAACGAGCCCGCCTGCGAGCTCAACTATGCTCCGCGCGATGGCATGCACTTCGGCTATCCCTACTGCCACGAGGGAGATCTGCCCGATCCGGAATTCGGCGACAAGCGCTCCTGCGATGAGTTTACGCCGCCGGTGCAGGACCTGGGGCCGCACGTAGCCCCCCTGGGCGTGGAATTCTATACCGGCCAGCAGTTCCCAAAAGAATACCGTGGCCACGTCCTCATCGCCGAGCACGGCTCCTGGAACCGCAGCGAGAAGATCGGCTACCGCGTCATGATGGTCAAACTGGATGGGAACGAGGCGTTGAGCTACGAGCCTTTCGCCACCGGATGGCTGGACAAGGGCGACGTCTGGGGCCGCCCCGTCGACCTGGAGTTCCTGCCGGATGGGTCGATGCTGGTGTCCGACGATTTTGCGGATGCGGTGTATAGGGTCTATTATGAGCGGTGATTTGGTTGATTAGTTGATTTGTTGATTAGTTGATTTGTTGATTTGGTTGATTTGGTTGATTTGGTTGATTAGGTTGATTGGCTCCAGGTAGGCCTGGTGCGGGGTGATCAGGTGGGCCATGCCCCCAATCAACTCAATTAACAACCGGCTCAGTCAACTAATTAAGTACCGGCCTGAACCCCAACACGCTCCCTCACCACTGCCATAAACTCCTCCTGAATGCCCCTCGTCTTATCCCGGGCGTACCACTTCTGGGCGGCGGCCGTCAGCTCCTGGTAGCGCTTTGTCTTGGCTTCCTTATCCGTCAGCACTTCGAGATCTGCCTTGGCGGCCATGACCATTCGCTGCACTTCCGCCGGGCGGGGGCCCCAGGCGCCCAGCACGTCCAGCGTACGGGCGTCGAGCAGGATCACCTTGGGGATGGAGCGGCCGCCGTTGGTCAGGAAGGCGTTCATGATATCGGGATGCTCGTCGCGCAGGATGAGGCGCAGTTCGATATGATCACTGGCATCCGCCATTTTTTGGAGGACGGGGATGGCCTGAGCCGCATCGCCGCACCAGGCTTCGGTGAGGGTGAGCCAGATCATCGGCCGGTTGATGTACTGAAGTTGCGCTTTGACGTTTTCCAGCAGGCGGGCGGTCTTGTCCAGGCGGTTCATGCGGGCCACGTTGAGCTGTGTGTAGTGGACCATCACCTCGCTGTGGTTTCCGCCGGTGGTTTTTCCCTGGGCCAGCAATTCATCGGTGAGCTGGCGGTACGCTTCATAAGTCATAGAATGGTTTACGACTTCACGGTCTATCTTTTTCATATTAGTCTGTTCTTTTTTCCCAGCAGTTGATCCCTACGCCCCGAAGAGAGTGATAAATTAACTGCTGTTTTTTAAGTCCGAGCGCAAGGGAACACGAGCGCAGCGACTGATGCCTGCCTACCTGGCAAATGCAGTTTGGCAGGCAGGGAATGAAATGGAATAAATTGCGCCCCGACAAACCAGCCGGCATTATGCCAAAATAGAACACGCATTGGCGCGAATGCAACGGATCGGGGAACCCCTGGCCATAGTTTTAGCTAACGGCCAACGAATACGAATTTTACCCGGCTCCGAAGAAGACGGGCAACGAACCTATTCATCCAAATACCGGCGGGCGGCATTTTGTTTGACCGGCGGGGAAATAAGTTGCACCAACTGTCGCAGGCTGGCCTTATTCTCTTCTAACTGTATGGCGCTCAGTACATCTTCCTTTTCCCGTTCGGTGATGTGGAAGGAGATGGAGGCTTCCAGTTTGTTGGCCTCCGAAGGGCGGTACAGGAAGCGGATGACGTCGAAGTGCTCTTTGCCGAGGATATCGTAGATGAACCCCAGGGTATTATCGTGCTCAAATTCCTGCCGTTCGAGCACCTTGCCGGCGATGCCGAGGGGGTTGATCAGGGATTCGACGATACCCCGGCCACCGCTGGGCGCCACCTGTTCCAGCTTTTCGGAACTGCTGATCTGCAGGAGCACCACGCCGCTGGTATTTTCCCGGATCCAGTCCTGGAACACCTGGATAAAGCGGGTGGCGGAGATCATGCCGTAGTTGTCGATGAATCCGGCGTCCATGATCTCGACTTCCGGCTCGCTGGGCAGGTGGACGTTGGGCAGGATGTAGGGGTAGGTGGCGTTCATGCGCAGGGCGGTGAGGAAGCGCAGGTTGTCGGCGTTCTGTTCTTTGAACATCCAGCCGAAATCCACGGCGTCGGCCTCTACGGTGCTGGGGTGGGTTTGCCCGACGGGGGCCACCATCATATAGGAAACGCCCTGGGGGGAGATGATAAGCCGCCGGGCGTCGTTGACGATGCTGGGCGTTAGGAAAAGCATGGGTATGATGGCGGCCTGCTCCGCTTCCCGGTAATCGCCGATGGTTTTGTCCAGGATGAACCCTGTATTTTCATTGAGCTGCTGTTCGAAGATGTAGCCCCGGTCTTTGTGATAGGTATAGCCTCCGGTTTCAAAGGTGGCCCAGGGCAGGAAGAGGTCGTTGGAGACGATGGTAAAGGCGATGGAGTTGAGCAGGTCTTTGGTGATGTTGTCGACATACCGTCGGCTGTAGAGGGGCAGGGGCTGCCCCAGTTGCTGGCGCAGGTACAATTCTCTCAGGTAAGCCATACCCAGCATTCCCCCGGAAGCGCCGGTCATCAGTGCCGTATGATTGAGGAGTTGGCCTTGGGTGAGGCTGTCGGCAGTCTGTACTGCCTGCATGGCCCAACTGGCGGCTTTGAGCCCTCCGCCGCTGACCGAGAGGATCACCATTTTAGGCGGCGGGTGCCCGGCGGGCGCTACTTTCCTGCGCCATCGGTTGAGGATCTCAACTGTTGCGGCTTTATCTTTTTCAACCAGCGGGTTCCCGCATATTCCCTGGATCTTTTCCACTGTATAACTTGCCGGCGGGCTCTGATAATCCAGTCCGTACGCCCGGTTCTGGTGGTTGAACGTTTCGGAGCGAGTGATGAAATTGAGGGCCAGCAGCCCGGCTATGATCACCGTTCCGCGCCATTCGTTGAACCAGTAGGTGACTGCTCCGATGACTGCCGTCAGCACGCTGGCCAGAATGAACAGGCTGGCGCCGGCCGGTATCCGGAAGGGCGAATAGTCGATGAGGTAGCCCAGCGCGAGCAGCACCATCATGCTCAGCAATTGCAGGATGAGGGCATTGAGGTGGTTTTGCTTGAAGATGCTCATCAGCAGGCTGCTGTCGTAGTGGGCCACGCTGCGCACCAGGCGCGGCTGCAGGGCTTCCGACAGGTAGGTGGCCACCTTCCAGCGGGAGGTATCCAGCTTGATGTACTCGAGGTCGACGCGGCGGCGGCCGGGCATGAAGCTCCGGCTCAGGTTCGGCGGTTGGGCGCCCCATTTTTCATAATAGGAAATGTCGCGGTTGGTGAACTGAAAGTATAGTGAATAGGAGGCTACCAGCGTGATGCTTCCCGCCAGGAAACCCAGACAGTTCACGAGAATGGCCCCAAAGCTCAGCCCTTCGTAGTAGCGCTGAAAGTGGAAGACGAAGGCCATGTAAAAAAGGAAGAAGCAAAGGGGCAGGACCATGTTGTTGATCACGAACTTGGTGAAGGGCCGGGACAGAGAGGCCAGGAAGGGAAAGTAGTGGGAGGTGAGCAGATAAAGGGTAAGGTGCCAGCTCATGAAAAAACTGCCGAAAGCCAGCCCTACGAAGTAAAAGCTCCAGAAGTTGACCTCTCCCAGGTATTCCGGGTCGAGGAAAAGGTACTGGAAGCCGAATTTGCGGCCCAGAGAGCCGGACAGCAGCAAGGCAAAAAGGATCCACATCCCCAGCAACAGGAGGTTGCTGCGCAGGTGCACTACCAGCAACTGCACGGGAAAGGAATAATAGATATTGTAGAACCATCGCTTCATTTCAGGGCATAAATTATGGGTTTTCTTCGGGAAGAAGGAATGGCAATGGGAGAATTCACTAGTGTGGTGGGTGACGAGCTCTTTGTATAAAGAACGTACTGAGGGGGGCGTTTAGTTGCCTGGGGAGGCTGTCAGTCTAGTGCTGAACAAAGTCGGAACGCGGAAGTCGGAATTCGGAATGACTTTGGGCGTTCCGCAACCCTTTGGCTATCAATAGTGTCCATCCTTAGACGGATAGCCCCTGGGGAGAAACGGTTTACGGTTAGATTGTTGCCCTTCGGCAAGCTCAGGGTGAAATGGTTAGACTGTTTCAGGCGGCCCATCTTCCCTGAAGGCCGCCGGCCTGTCAAAAGCGGCCTGCGGCCGGTTATACTCTGAGCGGGCATTTTGCGTTATTAGAGAGTTGAATTTTCCAGATTTCCAAAACCTGGAAGATCTTTTAAAGATAGAGATACATGTTCCGAAACATCATCCTTTCCGGCTTGACGCTGGTGTTCCTTGTTGCCTGCCAGAGCAATGTAGAGCAGGTGGAAGCGGAAGACAGCTACGGATATACAGAAAAATACGAGCGCAGGAAGACAGACTTTGCGCGGCACGGGCTTTACGAAAAGTTCACGCCCGGCGGCCAGAAGCTGGAGGAGGCGCATTATACCAATGATACGCTGGACGGCCTGCGCATCCTCTACTACGAGAACGGAGACACTCAGATCGTCGAAACCCACCGGATGGGCGCCTTCGAAGGGCCTTTCCGCGCTTATTACGAAGGGGGCCAGTTGAAACAGGAAGGGCATTACGAGGCTAATGTGATGTATGGCGAATGGACGCGCTACTACCCGGGCGGAGAATTGATGGAAGTGGTTACCTTTGCGGAGAACGCCGAGAACGGCCCCTTCGCGGAGTACTACCGGAACGGCAACAAAAAGGCCGAAGGCACCTACCGCAACGGAGAGGAGCATGGCCTGCTCAAGAAATTCAGCCTGGCCGGCGAGCACATCCGCTCCATGAACTGTGAGGACGGCATTTGCCGCACCATCTGGAAAGTGGAAAATGCGGATGAGCTGGAGGCGGAAGCGGAGCAGGATTTCTGATGTGCGATCTTTGATTTTTGATGTGTCTCTCGCATACCTCAATGTGGCAGCCGTGCTTTGAGAAAACTCCGTACATCAAGCTTTTAATTATGAAACTGCAAAATCTTAACTATGAATAAAAAGCTACTCTCTTTCCTGCATTGTGCCATTGGAGGGCTTTGCCAAAAATCAAAAATCAAAAATCAAAAATCAAAAATCACACATCGACTGGCCCCGCCCTTTCTCCTCCTCGCCTTCGCTTTCAACCTCTCCTCTGCCCAGATCGGCGGCATCAACACCTACGAGTTCCTCAACCTCTCTCCCTCGGCGCGGGTTTCCGCTCTGGGCGGCAACCTGATCACCGTACGCGACGACGACGCCACCCTGGCGCTGCCCAACCCGTCTTTGCTCAACGAGAGTATGCATCAGCAACTGGCCTTCACCCACAGCTTCCACGTGGCGGGCATCAGCCATGGCTACGCCAGCTATGCCCACCACTTCGGCAAGGCGGGCATCACCGGCCACGGCGGCGTGCAGTACGTCAGCTACGGCACATTCGACCAAACCAATGAACTGGGGGAGGAGTTGGGCGCCTTCAAAGCGGCCGAGTACGCCATCAATTTCGGCGCCGCCAAGCAGGTATACGACCGGCTGGCCCTGGGCGCCAACCTGAAGGCCATCACCTCCCAACTGGAGGGCTATTCCTCTTTCGGCCTGGCGGCCGACCTCGCGGGCGTCTATTTCGACACCTCCAGCAACTTCACCGCCACCGTCGTCTTCCGCAACATCGGGTCCCAGCTGACGGCCTACCAGGATGACAACCCGGAGCCCATCCCCTTCGAGATCCAGCTGGGCATCTCCAAGCGGCTGCGCTACCTGCCCTTCCGCTTTTCCATCATCTACCGCCACTTCAACCGCTGGAACATCCTCTACGACGACCCCAACGCCGAACCCTCCACCCTCTTTTTCGGCGAGGTGGACACCGAGCGCAGCCGAAGCAGCATCTGGTTCGACAATTTCTTCCGCCATTTCGTCTTCAACGGCGAGTTCCTCTTCGGAAAGAAGGACAACTTCCGCCTGCGCTTCGGCTACAACCATTTCATGCGCAAGGAACTCTCCGTCGACAACTTCGGCAGCCTGGCGGGCTTCACCTTTGGCGCCGGCATCAAGGTCAACCGCTTCCGGATCGACTACGGCTACTCGGCATTCCACCTGGGCGGCGGGCTGAACCACTTTGGGGTGTCGACGAACCTGCAGGAGTTTAAGCGGTAGACTCTTTTTTTCCCTATTTTTGCAAAATGAAATACCCCATCGGCATACAGGATTTTCGGGTGCTGCGCGAAGGCGGTTATGTGTACGTGGACAAAACAGAACACATTCACCATATCCTCAACAGAGGTAAGTACTTCTTCCTCTCCCGCCCCCGCCGTTTCGGCAAGAGCCTGCTGCTCTCCACCATCAGGGAGCTGTACAGCGGCAGCCGGGAGCTGTTCGAGGGGTTGTGGGTAGAAGATCAATGGGATTGGGAACACACCAACCCGGTGATCCACATCAAATTTGCCAGTTTTAAATACAAAGACAACCCGCTGAAAAAAGCCATACAGGAGGGGCTGGAGCAGGAAGCGGAGCGGCTGGGCATCGATCTGGCGGAGGGCGATTTCATCAACCCGCTGGAGGACCTTATCGTGAAGGCGCACCGAAAGTACGGCCGCAAGGTAGTTTTGCTCATCGACGAGTATGACAAACCCATCATCGATTACCTGGATGAGGTGGAACAGGCAGAAGCCAACCGGGATACCCTCAAGTGGTTGTATTCCATAATAAAAGACAGCGACCCTCACCTGGAGTTGGCCTTCATCACCGGCGTTTCTGCCTTCAGCAAAGTGAGCATCTTCTCCGATTTGAACAATCTGGAGAACATTTCCCTTTCACCCTCCGCATACACCCTGCTGGGTATCACTCAGGAAGAACTCGAACGTTATTTCTCGCAGCAACTCGCGGAAGTGGACGCCGAAAAGGTCCGGTACTGGTACAACGGGTATGGCTGGGGCGGGAAATATAAAGTCTACAATCCCTTTTCCATCCTCCGCTTTTTCAAGGACGGGCATTTGTTCCAGAACTTCTGGTTTGAAACCGGCACGCCCACCTTCCTGGTCCGCGAGATGAAAAAACACCGATACTACAACGTGCGCGCCATCCGGGTATCGCAGAGCAAGATATCGGCCTTTGATTTCTCGCGCCTCGACCCCATTGCGGTGCTCTTCCAAACCGGTTACCTCACCATCGCCGAGTATGTGCCGGAAGACAACCTCTACACCCTCGACTACCCCAACGTGGAGGTGCGCCAGTCGCTGGAACAGAACTTGCTGTCCGATTACCTCGACTTCCCCCTCGAAGACCCGCTGGCCAGGGTGGTTAACCTGCGCAATGCTCTTCGCCAAAAGGATTTACAGGAAGTCATCGACATCTTCAACGCCCTTTTTGCCAGCCTGCCCTACGATCACTGGCAACGGGAGAACGAACATTTCTTCCACGCCATCATCCACCTGACGTTCAGCCTGCTCGGCGTATATATTCAGTCGGAAGTACATACTGCCAAAGGGCGTTGCGATGCAATCGTGCAAACCGAAAAGTATATCTACGCCTTCGAGTTCAAACTCGATAAGGGTGCTGACGAAGCCTTACAGCAGATCGAAGAGAAAGGCTACCTGGCGCCCTGGGCGGATTCGCCGAAGGAGAAAATTGCCGTGGGGGTGAGTTTTTCTTCGAAAGAAAAGCAGGTGGGAGACTGGGGGGTGAAAGAGTAGGCGGCCAGGGCAATACCCATTCAGGCATTTTCATTCTCCTGTTAAAGTGGTAAAAACTGCCCTCGATATAAGGTTTCAGGCAAGCATGACACGTCAAAACTTTCCCTTCCTATTGTTCCGATAACTCCCTAAAATCACCTAATTTTGCAGCCCTTTAAAGAACTTTTCCGGCAGCTATGCCGTAGTCAATACCATAGGGCGGCTCGCCGGAAACAGCAGTGCATCCGTCAGGCTTCGGCGAGCCGCCCTATGGTAAAAAAAGAAGAACATGATCAACATCACTTTCCCCGACGGCCAGAAACGGCAGTACGAAAAAGGAACGACGGCGCTCGACATCGCCCGGTCCATCAGCCATGGGCTGGCCAAGAAAGTCATTTCCGCCAAGGTCAATGGCGAGGTGTGGGAAGCCACACGCCCCATTAACCAGGACGCCCGCCTGCAATTGCTGACCTGGGACGACAAGGACGGGAAAATGACCTTCTGGCACTCTTCCGCCCACCTGATGGCGGAGGCCCTGGAAGCCATTTACCCGGGCGTCAAGTTTGGCACCGGCCCGGCGACGGAAAGTGGGTTCTACTACGATGTCGACCCCGGCGATCACGTCATCTCTTCCGACGACTTCCCGAAGATCGAGCAGAAGATGATGGAGCTGGCCCGACAGAAGAACGAGTACGTGCGCAAGCCCATCAGCCTGGAGGAGGCCGTCGAGTTCTTCAAGGAGAAAGGCGATGAGTATAAGCTGGAACTGCTCGAAAAGCGCAAGGAGGAAGAGGCCGACATCACCCTCTACCAGCAGGGCGAGTTCATCGACCTGTGCCGCGGCCCGCATGTGCCCGACACCGGCTACATCAAGGCGGTGAAGTTGACCAACGTGGCCGGCGCTTACTGGCAGGGCGACGAGAACCGCCAGCAGATGACGCGCGTGTACGGCATCTCCTTTCCCAAGCAGAAAGAGCTGGACGAATACCTCGTCATGATCGAGGAGGCCAAGAAGCGCGACCACCGCAAGCTGGGCGCCGAGCTGGAGCTGTTCATGTTCTCCGACCGGGTGGGCCAGGGCCTGCCCATGTGGCTGCCCAAGGGCTTCCAGCTGCGCGACCGCCTGATGAACTTCCTGCGCCGGGAGCAGGAGAAGCGCGGCTATCAGCTGGTCATCACGCCTCATATCGGCAAAAAAGACCTGTACGTCACTTCCGGACACTGGGAAAAATACGGGGAAGACAGCTTCCGCCCCATCAGCACGCCCAAGGAAGGAGAGGAGTTCATGCTCAAGCCTATGAACTGCCCGCACCACTGCGAGATCTACGGCAACCGGCCCCATTCCTACCGCGACCTGCCGCTGCGCATCGCCGAGTTCGGCACGGTCTACCGCTACGAGCAGAGCGGCGAACTGCACGGCCTGTCGCGCGTGCGGGGCTTCACGCAGGACGACGCCCACATCTTCTGCACCCCCGAGCAGGTCAAGGAGGAATTCCTCAACGTGCTGGACCTCACCAAGGTAGTGCTCTCCAAGATGGGCTTCGAGAACTTCACCGCCCAGATCTCCCTGCGCGATCCGGAGACGCCGGAAAAATACATCGGCACCGATGAGAACTGGCGGAACGCCGAGAATGCCATCATCCAGGCCACCAAAGAGTCTGGCCTGCAAACGACCACCGAACTGGGCGAGGCCGCCTTCTACGGCCCCAAGCTCGACTTTATGGTCAAGGACGCCCTGGGGCGCTCCTGGCAGTTGGGCACCATTCAGGTAGACTACAACCTGCCCGACCGCTTCGAGCTGGAATACATCGGCGCCGACAACCAGCCGCACCGCCCGGTGATGATCCACCGCGCGCCCTTCGGCTCTATGGAGCGCTTCATCAGCATTCTGATCGAGCACACCGGTGGGAAATTCCCACTCTGGCTGGCGCCCGACCAGTTTGCCGTGCTGCCCATCAGCGACCGGTTCAACGATTTTGCCGCCAGGATTGAGAAAGAACTGGGCGTTTATGACATCCGCGGCTATATTGATAGCCGAAGTGAAAAGATCGGACGCAAGATCCGCGATACGGAGATGAAAAAGGTGCCTTTTATGCTCATCGTCGGAGAGAAAGAGGAAGAAAGCGGCACGGTGTCCGTCCGCCGCCAGGGCGAAGGGGACATCGGAACCATGGCGGTGGCTGAGTTCGCCGGGTATTTTCAGGCTCAGCTGGACTAACGCCGGCTGCCCGGCGCCGGTTGGAAAGTGCCGCTTCAGGGCACATGCGGGCGCAACACTTTTTCACCGGAAAAACTAAACCAATCGCCGGGTTCCATAGTTTAGTATAAAAATCATGTTAAACTTTTTTTAAAGTGTTAATGTGTTTCTTGTATTGTTAGATTTATCTGTGTATTTTGTCCCAAGATAAAGTCCTTACAAAACTCCGGTTATATGAAGCAAACTTTACTCTTTCTGTTTTTATTCGCCTTCAGCCTCACTGTCGCCTATTCTCAAACGAGTTTCAGTGACCGCCTCTCCGTTCCTGCAAGCAATAAGGAAAAAGTTGACCTGCAAATCTTCCCGAATCCCGCCACCGATTACATCGGCGTTACCAAAAATGACGTGGTAAGAAAGATAATGGTGTTCAACCTCGTGGGCCGGCAGATGAAGAGCTTCGAGGCCGTTGATGGAGAGAAGTACTACGTCGGCGACCTGCCGCGGGGCATGTACCTGGTGCAGTTGCTCGGTACGAATGATCAGATCATTACCACACAGCGCGTTAATAAACGGTGACGGTGGTTAACCGCCCTTTCATTTTTCATAAAAATTCGAGAGGAAAGTAGGCAAGTGCCTTAGCGCTGCCAGTTCTTTATACGCTGTCCTCGCTTCATTGGCTGGATACCCGAAGTAGGCTTTCCCCTCTTCCAGATTTTTGGAAACGCCGGACTTGGCCAGCACTACCGCTTTATTCCCTATTTTAAGATTCTGAGCGATACCCACCTGCCCGTAGAGCACCACCTCGTCTCCGATGGTGGTATTTCCCGCCACGCCCACCTGGGCTGCGAAAAGGCAATTTTTACCGACCACTACATCGTGGCCGATGTGGACCTGGCCGTCTAGTTTTGTTCCGGCGCCGATAATGGTGTCTCCGGATACTCCCTTATTAATGGTGCAGCCCGGGCCGATGCCCACTCCGTCTTCAATGATGGCCCTCCCGCCGGAACGCCAGGGTATATAGCCCTCTTCCGTCCGTTTGAAATAAAAAGCGTCCGTTCCGATGACCGACCCGGCCTGTATGGCCACGTTATCCCCGATGATGGTATATTCTCCGATGGTTACGTTGGCTTGAATGTAGGTGTTCCTGCCGATCCGGGCGTGGTGGCCGATCACTACATTGGGCTCGATGATGGCCGAGGGGTGTATCACGGCCGTTTCGCTGATGTGTTGGGTAAGGGGGCGGAAAGGGCGGTGTTCCAGCACAATGCTGTTGTAGGCTTCGAAGGGGTTGTCGCAAAGAAGCAGGGCCTTTCCCTTCGGGCACTTCACTTTTTCATTGAGGATGATGATGGAGGCATCCGACTTCAGAGATTTATCGAAGTACTTTTTTACATCCACGAAGGTGATGTCTCCTTTTTGTACCTGGTGGATCTCGTTGATGCCGATGGCCATCAGGCTGTCGTCTCCGATGATGCGGGCGCCGATCTTTTCGGCTATTTCCGTGACCGGTATAGGTTTTGAGAACTGCATTATGAGCTGTATTTATTCTGTTGGGCTCAAAGGTAGAGTTTTAGGGCATTTTCCCGGAATAAAATTCAAAGTAGTGCTAATTTGGAGGGTGAAAGTAAACGTTCGCCTATGCCGGTAGGAGTTATCCAGTTTTTTTTAGAACAGAAGGGCTATGGCTACATCCGCGTGCCGGAAACCCGGGAGGAGTTTTATGTTCACCGGCGCGAACTGAAAGAGCCGGTACAACGGGGGGATAAAGTGCGTTTCGTCATCAAGGAAAATAAACAGGGGCTGTATGCGGCGGCGGTGGAGCGGCTGAAAGAAAATTTATGATTCGCATATGAAAAGGCCTTTCATATACATTTATACTTGTGTAGCTTTACTATTCTCCAGCGCTATTCACTCACAATCAACAACACCCGTTTACGGTTTGATCGGTTTAGAACCCGCTTTCTTGATTGAATTTTCACAGATACCGCCTGGCTAAATTCGGTATCCCCGAAGGCCTGAAAAGAGGAAGTTCAACAGATGTGAGAATAGGCGCCGGCTTGGGCGTCAAGCTTATTCCCCCGCTGTGGGTGCGCGCGAATTTCCATTATTTTACCAATGAACTGGACTTTAAGGATTCCGGTATGCTGAATAGTGTTAGTATTGTGTATAAGTTTTTTTGAGGGTTAGC
>JAGFJE010000029.1 GCA_024103175.1 Phaeodactylibacter sp. | reverse complement strand
ACTTTATTGGTTGGTGCGGATAGGGCTCCGGTAAAAACGAGTATAGAAGGAATAAGGGTGAGCGCCAGTCCGCTGAGGGCAATAATGCCGATCAGAGTTTTTTTCATGACAAGTCAGGTTTTAATTGTCCGGACGGTTGAACCAGGAAACTCAGGACAATGTACAAAACTACGGCGACGAACCAGCCGGGCAGGCCAAGAAAGAAGATCTCTATCCCGAAAGAAAAATTGATGAACAGGCAGGCTGCGAGGGTGAGCGCCCAGGTCCCGGCTGCCGCCCAGTTGACGCTCAGCCTGGACTTTTCGGCGTAGTCGCTTTTCAACCCCAATTTCGGGAGAAGGTAGAAATCGATGAAAATGATTGCCCCCATGGGCATGAGCACCAGGCCGTACAGGGCGACAAAGTCCAGCAGCCGCATGACCAGCGCGGGGAAGCAGGCGGCGGTAGTGGTGATCAACCCGACGATCAGCGTCACTTTCCAGGTTTTGGAATTGGGGATAATGGCCTGTACGGCCAGGCCCGCCCGGTAGATGGTGGGGTTGGCGGTCGTCCAGCCGGCAATGATCACACAGGCGGCGCCGGTGATGCCGGCGGCATAATAGGCAATGGGGCCGGGGGCAAACTCCAGGCTGTTCTGGCTCTTCTGCAGGAAAACGGCATACAGGATACCCGATGCCAGCCAGGCAAAATAATGGCCGACATACATGCCCCCGGCAGCGGTGAAGCCCGACTTCCAGCTTTTAGCGTACCGGAAGATGGACAGGTCGGCCATCCCGATGTGCATGGCCATGTTGCAGAACCAGGCAAAGAACATAATGTGCCAGAAAGTGAACTTAGACTGCCCGGGCAACGGCGTGCCGGCCCAGATCTTCGATTCGGCTGCCGGCCAGAAGTCCGAAATGCTGTTGACGCCCAGCTCGGGAAGAACGGCAATGGCAGCGGCCAGAAAGACCAGGATCATCCAGGGGGAAGCGATATTGGCGAAGCGGGATACCTGTTCGTAACCCAGGGTAGCGACCAGTGTCGTTACCGTACCTACGATCAATACGATAATCACCCAGGACAGGCTGCCGGGAAGCCAGTCCGTCAGTTCCGCCATAGGTATGTTGAAGGGTATGCCTACCGCCGTTGCCGAAACGGCGATCATCGAGCCCGCCAGGAAACAGAACATCAGGGCATTGACCAGATTGTATACAACGGTGAGCTGCTTGCCGCAGATCTTCTCCAGTTTGTAGTAAAGCGTAATGCGTTCCTTCACCGCGATGGGGGCGCAGAGGAACGCCCAGCTCAGCACTGCCAGCAGGTTGCCGACAAGCAGTCCGAATATCAGGTCGCCGGCGCTAGCGCCATGAGCGACAAATAAAGGGCCGATCACGAATTCCGTCCCGGCAGTATGCTCTCCGGCGTACATGCCCAGGAAGCTGCGCCAGCTTTTATGCCTGGAGGGCGGAACAGGCTCCTTCTCAAATTCCTGTACGCTTTCCAGGCGTGCGGTTAGTTTGTCGAATATCATTTTATGTTGGTTATGCGGTTCGTTTTTTTACCATCAGTCCTTCACTCCTTCACTCCTTCATTCCTTCACTCCTTCATTCCTTCAAAATGACCGTCATACTCCTCGCCCCCTGCGCTCCGATGACCAGCGACTGTTCGATATCCGCCGTCTTGGATGGGCCGGCAATGAACAGGCCGAAGCCCGTTGCATCTATCTGTATGTGTTCATAGGCCTGATGCATGTTGTCGACGATCTTTCCCGGGTTTAGCACAATAACCAGATGCTGGGTAATGAAGGGCAGTACCCGGTGGCCGCAGTCTTCTTCTGTTGTCCATATAGCTCCGTTCTCAGCTACCCCCAGTTGCCCGCGTATCACCGCAACATCGATGGTTTCCAGTTCGGCCGGGGATGAGAGATGATCCAGTTCGATGGTAGGCCTCACTTCCGGCAGGGGAGAGGCGACCTTTTCGGCTTTCGGGAACAGCCGTTTTATAGTGGTGTTGAGTTCCTCAGGGCCGGCGGCCCGGACGGCCTTCCCTCCTCCGGCTTCTACCATTGATGCAAAAGCCTCAACCGGGCTGGATTCTCTGCCTGGGAAAGAGGGAGGTTCCGGCAGCGGTACTTCCGTCGGTTTGTTCTTTCGGATGGCGGCGAGTATTTTGTCCTTGCTCATCTTTTAAATTGTTAGACTTGACAAGTTTTCTCCGTGGGAGCTTCCGGTAAGCTTGTCAGGCCTGTTTGCGGGGATACCATTCCTTAAAGCTTTGCTTGGGAGGCTCAGGCAGTTCCCTGTCCTTTCCCCACTCGTTGAAGCGGTTGTAGAGCAGGGGCCGCGGCAGCCATTTCAATGCCCATCGGGCCATTTTGCCCGCCAGGTTGTACCAGACCGGCCGGGCCAGGACTCTTGCCGCCCACTTCATGCTCTGGCGTTTGGCCGGCGGCAGGTGGCCCTGCTCAGCGATAATCTGCCGCCAGCGGTAGAGCTGCTCGTGAATATTGATCTTTACCGGGCATACATCCGAGCAGGACCCGCAGAGGGTGGACGCAAAGGGCAGGCCGCTGTACTTTTTCAGGTCTATTCCGGGGGTAAGGATGGATCCGATGGGGCCGGGTATGGTATAGCCGTAGCTGTGCCCGCCGCTGCGCCGGTAAATGGGGCAGGTATTCATGCAGGCGCCGCAACGGATGCATTTGAGGGAATTGCGGAAATCGGCCCTGCCCAGTTGCGTTGTGCGGCCGTTGTCCACGATGACGATATGCATCTCCCCGCCTTCCCTTGGCCGGTGGTAGTGTGAGGTATAGATAGTAATGGGCTGGCCGGTGGCGCTGCGCGCCAGCAGGCGGGTGAAGACACCCAGGTGTTCTGCTTTGGGAAGGATCTTTTCGATCCCCATGCAGTGTATCTGGACCGGCGCCAGGTGGACGCCCATGTCGGCATTGCCTTCGTTGGTGCAGACCACTACTCCGCCCGTTTCGGCAATGGCGAAATTGACGCCCGTAATGGCTGCCTGGGCGCTCAGGAATTTTTGTCTCAGGTGCTGGCGGGCCGCTTCGGCCAGGTATTGAGGGCCGGTAGCTCCTTTTTCGGTATGTAGCTTTTGATGGAATAATTCCCCAACTTCTTCTTTCTTCAGGTGTATGGCCGGCATGACGATGTGGCTGGGCGGTTCTTCCTTCAGCTGTATGATCCGTTCTCCCAGGTCGGTATCCACCACTTCAATGCCATTTTCAATGAGGTACTCATTCAGGCGGCATTCCTCCGTAAGCATGGATTTGCTCTTGACGATCCGTTCTACCCCGTGTTTTTGGAGGATACCATATACGATCCGGTTGTGATCTTCCGCATCGGCCGCCCAGTGTACGTGGACGCCATTCCGGAGGGCATTGGCTTCAAACTGTTCCAGGTATCCGTCGAGTCCTGCCAATACGTTGTCTTTTATCCGGGAGGCCAGTTCCCGAAGCTGCTCCCATTCGGGGATGCTGTGGGAGGCTTTATCCCTTTTGGCACGGACAAACCACAGCGCCTCGTCATGCCAGTCGGCCCGGCTTTCATTGCGGATGAATTCGGCGGCCTTTTGTGCGTGCTCCTTCATATTGTGGTTCCGTTTAGTATTTCCGCGATGTGTTTTACCTTGATCTTTTTCTTCTGTCGGCGAATGATCCCTTCCAGGTGCATCAGGCAGGACATGTCCCCGGCGGTGATCACTTCTACTCCCTGGCTTTCGTGGTCGGCGATCCGGCCTTTTCCCATTTTGACGGAAATGGCCGTTTCGTTGATGGCGAAAGTACCGCCGAAACCGCAGCACTCATCCGGGCGGCCTAGCTCTACCAGTTCGATCCCTTTGGCCATGCGGAGCAAAGTGTGTAGTTTGGATTGCTGTTCCAATACGCGCTCCGAGCCTGTGCCCAGGCGAAGCCCCCTCAGGCCGTGGCAGCTTTGGTGCAGGCCGACCCGGTGGGGAAAGAGGCTGTCCAGTGCCTTTACCTTTAGCACATCCAGAAGGAACTCGCTGAGATCAAGCGTTTTTTCCCTTACCTTTTGTACTTCCCCGGTTTGTTCAATGATGTCATAATGCTTGCGCACATGGTAGGTACAGCTTCCGGATGGGGCGACGACATAATCGTAGGGGTGGAACAGCCGGACGAAGTGTTGGTAGGAAGCCTTCGCATCCCGTTCACATCCCGTATTGGCCATGGGTTGCCCGCAACAGGTTTGGCCCGTGGGATATTCTACCTGACAGCCCAGCTTTTCCAGCAATTCCAGGGTGGCGATGCCTACCTGAGGGTAAAACTGGTCGACGTAACAAGGTATAAACAATCCTATTTTCACAGGCGTACGGCTTTTTGTTTCTGTAAAGAAAAGGATTTTACCAGAAAATCAGATTCTACAGGCCGGTTGTGGATAACCATGGCGGCGCCCAGGGCGGAGCCCAGAGGAGATTCTGTTTTGATCAGTTCATATTCCGGAAGCGCACCTGCCAACAATTGAAGGAAAAGTTCATTGTCGACAAAACCGCCGTCAATGTATATTTTGCGGACGGGGGTTCGGCCTCGGGCCAGGTGCAGCGTGTCTACCTGCAGGGCCATCAGTTCCCGTATCAGCTGATGGTAGGCTTCTTCGTAGGAAGAAAATGTACCGAGTTCCGTACACCCCTGTTCATCCTCCTGCAACCCCGGCCTTTTTATGCTTTCCCATCGAAATACGGGCTCCGTAAGCTGTTCCAGCTTTTTCAGGATTTCCGGGTTGGGTTTGACTGTTCTGTGGGTTTCGTAAGGCTTCCCGAAATGGCTGGCCAGTTTGCGCGCCCAGATCTTGTATTCATTGCCGAGGAACAGGCGGGCGGCTCGGGCTGGGCGCCCATCTGTCCGCATGTAGTTCAGGCAGTCTTTTTTCAGGCTTTCTACGTCCAGGGCTTCCTGGCTGTAAGGGTTGAGGGTGATGCTCCAGGTGCCGGTAGAGATGAGCAGGAATGGATCTGTATTGCTGATGATGTAAGGCAGCAGCGCCGCTGAGCTGTCATGTATCCCCACGCCTGCTTTAATCGCCTTTCCTTCAATTTTGACATCAAACCCTGAAGTTGTGGGCTGAATAGGAGGCAGTAAACGATCGATATCCTCCTGGTAAACCCATCGATGGTAATCTTTTACCTGAAAATCCCACAGGCCGGAATGGCAGCCAATGCTGGTGTATTCGCTTACGTATTTTCCGCTGAACAAGCAGGAGCAATATTGGGGGAGGTGCAGGGAACGGTGTATCCTGGAAAAAGCTTCCGGGCGCCGGTATTTGAGCCAGTACAACTGAAGGCCGGAGTTGAGCATACCCATTACCGGAGAGGCGGTTTCTGTGGCCCATTCCTCCTCCGGGCCGTAGCGCTTGAAAAAATCTGACAGGAGATCCTCCGGAAAAGGCTTCAGGTAATTGTATAGGGGCGCAACGGACTTCCCTTCTTTATCGAGGTGAACAAGAGAAGCGCCGTAGGTGGAAAAATTGAGGCGCTGAATATCGAATTCCGGCCTGGCGAGCGCTTCCCGGAACGTGGCGCGCATCCAGTCCGCCAGTTGCTCCAGGTTCTCACAGGGAAAGCCATCCTCGTCCTCATCCTCTTCCAGGCGGGTATAAGACCGGTACACCTCCCGGAACTGCTCGTCAAAGAGGAAGAATTTCTTATTGGTTTTTCCAATGTCGAAGATGGCGGTATGTGTCATGTCAGTAAGTTTCCCGGATGTACATCAAACATCAAAAATCGCACATCAAAAATCACACATCAAAAATCACACATCAAAAATCGCACATCAAAAATCAAAAATCAAAAATCAAAAATCACAACCCCGTAGCCACCGTCTTTTCCCCTCTTTCTCTCACCAGCTTCTTTCGCACTTCCAGGCTTCGGTACAGCGCCAGCGGTTCTATGGCAGCGCCGCTCCTCAGGCGGGCTTCCCGGAGCAGGGGCCTTACATCGGTGCGGAAGGCGTCCTGCAGGATCTCCTGAGCGCGGGTGGCGTCATTATCGGCCTGAGCCTCTTCCAGGGCCTTATTGTCTATCAGCAGGGCCTGGGCGTAGGCCAGCCGTATGGCTTCCAGGCTTTGGATGAGGTCTTCCAGGGGATCCTTTACATTGTGGCTGGCGTCGATCATCCAGGCCAGGGGCGGATTGTTGGCGGTATTGTTTTCCATACCATATACCAGCTCGTTGAAAATGAGGAACAACTGATAGGGCTTAATGCTGCCCACCGTCAGGTCGTCGTCCCCGTATTTGCTGTCGTTGAAGTGGAAACCGCCCAGCTTGCCTTTCATCATAAGGGTGGCGACGATCTGTTCGATATTCGTATTGGGTAAGTGGTGGCCCAGGTCGACCAGCGTATAGGCCTTGTCTCCGCACTCGGTGGCCAGCAGGTAGGAAGTGCCCCAATCCTGGATTACCGTGCTGTAGAAATTGGGCTCGTAAGGCTTATACTCGATGTACATCCTCCAGTCATCGGGCAGGTGTCGGTAGATGGCTTTCAGGCTGTCCAGCGTTCGTTGTAATGCTCCCCGCAGGTTGTGCTGCCCCGGAAAGGAGGCGCCGTCGGCCAGCCACACGGTGATGCTTTTGGAGCCCAGTTCCTTTCCCGTTCCCACTACCTCCAGGTTGTGCCTGATGGCCTGTTCGCGGACAGCCTCATCCGTATGGCAGAGAGAGCCGAATTTGTAGCTGTGTTCCTGCCCGGGCTGGTCCTGGAAGGTATTGGAGTTGACTGCGTCGAAAACAATATGGTGAGAAGCGGCTCTTTCCTTGATTGCCCGGGCATCCCCGGGAATGTCCCAGGGAATATGGAGGGAGACGGCACCGGCTGAGCGGGTGAGGGCATGGAGCAGGCCGATATCGTCTATCTTCTGCTCCAGGCTGCCGGGCTCGCCTCCGATGGAGAAGCGCCCGAAGCGGGTGCCGCCCGCGCCCAGCGCCCAGCTGGGAATGGCAGCCTGCAGGCCGGCCAACTGCCCGGTTATTTTATCGGCATTCATCCCTTTTCGGGCGAGCTGCCGCTGCAGAAAGGCATAGGCCTCGCGCTGGCCGCCCAGTAACTTTTTATTGTGATCTGCGATCTGAGATGCATCTATCCGCATAGGTCTTTCAATTTAAAGTGGGCGGCATCCAACGAGGATACCGCCACAGCCCTAACCAAATAAAACCAAATAATGTATGAAACTATTCTTTTTCGCTGTCAGCTCGGTTCCCGAATCCCGGATTTTTCCCGGCCCTGCAGAGACGGCCCAGAATCAACCAATTTTACCCGGCTGAACTTTAGCGAAGACGGGCACCCAATCCACCCAATTTCATCCGGCCGATCCCGACAACTGTCGGGAGAGGACGGACAACCAATCACCTCACAAAAGAAGCCGCGATCCCCCCATCCACATTAATGATATTGCCGGTGCTCTTATTCAGGATTGCCACCAGGGCGTATACGCCGTTGGCGATATCCTCGGGCAGGATAATCTCATTCATGAGGTTGCGTTTGGCGTAATGGGCCGGCAGGTCCTCCACCTTGATGCCATAGGCTTTGGCGCGCCCCTCTGCCCATTCTCCCTCCCAGATCTTGCTGCCGACGATGACGCCGTCGGGGTTGACGGTATTGACGCGTATCTTTTCCTGTCCCAGTTCTGCTGCCATCAGGCGGCTCATGTGCTGCTGGGCGGCCTTTGCCGTTCCATAGGCGATGTTATTGGGGCCGGCGGCCAGGCCGTTTTTGCTGGCAATACTGATGATGTCTCCTCCGAAGCCCTGCCGGCGCATGACTTCTACCCCGGCCTGAGCCATCAGAAACTGCCCCTTGGCGAGTACGTCCAGCAGGATATCCCAATCCTCCGGGGTGGTTTCTGCCAGCGATTTGGAAATGGCCAGCCCGGCGCTGTGCACCATGATGTCGACGCCGCCGAATTCCAGGCAGGCTGTTTGGATAGCTTCACCTATGGATTCCGGTTGGGTTACATCACAAACTGCGTAGGCAGCCACGTCCCGCCCAAAGGTGGCGTGGGCTTGCTTAACTCTGTCTTCGACGACATCTGCGAGCACGACGTTAGCTCCTTCGGCGGCCAGCTTATCGGCGATGGCTTTACCTATACCTCCTCCGCCACCGGTGATGAGGGCTACCCGGCGGGAAAGGGGCTTTTCCGGCGGCTGCCGCTTCAGCTTGGCCTCTTCCAGCAGCCAGTATTCGATGTTGAAAGCCTCCTGCCGGGGAAGGGCCGTATATTCCGAAATGGCCTCGGCCCCGCACATGACGTTGATGGCGTTGATGTAGAATTCACTGGCCACCCGGGCGGTCTGTTTATCCTTTGCGAAAGTGAACATACCCACTCCCGGCCAGAGAATGACAACCGGGTTGGGGTCGCGCATGGCGGGGCTGTCCGGGTGCTTGCAGCTTTCGTAATATTCGGTGTAATCTACTCGGTATTGTTCAAACTGCGGTTCGATCTGTTCCTTGACAGCTTTATAATCAGATAGGCCGGCGTCTGCAGGCAGTTCCAGCACCAGGGGCTTGATCTTGGTGCGCAGGAAGTGGTCCGGACAGGAGGTGCCAAGTGGAGCCAGTTTGGAAAGGCCCTCACTGTTGATGAATTGCAGTACCCGGCTGTCATCTGTGAAATGGCCGATCATTTTGTCGTAGCTCGAGCACAGCCCCCTCAGGATGGGGCCCAGGCTTGCCGCTTGTTTTTTTCGTTCCTGTTCCGGCAGGCTTTTCCGTATTTGCCCTCCGAATACCGGCCTTTCCTTGCCCAGGCGTTTTTCTATGTATTGTGAGGCCTGTTCGATCACTTCGAGGCTGTTGATGTAGCATTCGTGGGAGGTGTCTCCCCATGTGAATAGCCCGTGCCCGCCCAGAACTATTCCGCGGATGCCGGGGTTCTCCTCCAGGCATCGTTCCAGTTGGAGGCCCAGGTCGAAGCCGGGGCGTTGCCAGGGCAGCCAGCCCATGCTGTCGCCCCAGATCTCCCGGGTGATGGCCCGGCTGTCTTTGGCGGCGGCGACCGCAATAAGCGCGTCGGGATGCAGGTGGTCGATGTGTTTGAAGGGGAGCAGGCCGTGCAGGGGCGTGTCGATGGAAGGGGCGCGGCTGTCCAGGTCGTAAATGCAGTGGTTGAACAGGGCCACCATCTCGTCCTCGTATTCCAGACCCCGGTATACTTTCTTGAGTGCATGCAGGCGGCCTACATACAATCCGGCAATACCTTTACGGGTAAGGGTGCCGATATCTCCGCCTGAGCCTTTAACCCACATGACCTCTACCTCCTCGCCGGTAATAGGGTCTTTTTCCATTGTTTTGCAGCTGGTATTGCCGCCGCCGAAGTTGGTGATGCGCAGGTCGGCGCCCAGTATATTGGAGCGGTAAAGGAATAGGGCTATTTCATCTCCTGCCAATTCAGCGGCTTTTTGTTCATCCCACAAATATTTGACGTGTTTAAAGACTTTGACTTTCATGGTAAATGATTTAATGTTTGTTTGAACCATACAGGCGGTAACCAAAACTAGGCCAAAGTTTTTAGACTTCCATTCTGTACTATACTGGCTTTTCGGAAAAATAAGGATTTATCATAATTTTATCTGGCTGGTGAATTGTATAAATCAGTATGGCATTCCATTATCTGGATAAAGGCTTCTCAAAAACACTTCCTGCTTTCCCTTTTCGCCGCCTGGCGGCGCGGGCATTCTGAATCCTCGGCGCTTTTTACTATCTTGAAGCAAACCACCAATACCATGCAATCCACCAGAGAAAAGCTTAGGCTCGGCGTTAATGGTAAAACGTACACCATTGAGGCCGACCCGGATACTCCATTGCTCTACGTCCTTCGCAATCAATTGGGCCTGTACGGCCCGAAATACGGGTGCGGGCTGGGCCAGTGCGGCTCCTGTATGGTGCTGATCGGGGGCCAGGCCGTGATGAGTTGCACCTTGTCGGTAAAGGCGGCGGAGGGGAAGGACATCCGCACCCTTAGTGGGCTGGCGGGGGATGACGGCACGCTGCATCCCGTGCAGCAGGCATTTATTGATGAACAGGCGGCCCAGTGCGGGTATTGCACCAACGGAATGATCATTGCCGCTGTTTCCCTGCTGAAACAAAACCCTCAGCCCAATGATGAGGAAACCCGGCTGGCCTTTCAGAACAACCTCTGCCGGTGCGGAACGCAGTCGCGGGTGCTGAAGGCTACCCGCCGCGCTGCCGAAAAAACCTGAGATCCTCCCACTGAATTATTGCCCGGAGAAAACTGCTCCCTCTTCTGAATAAAAAAAACAAGAAAATGCAGCCCATTCATCGCCGCCAGTTTCTCATTACCACCGGTTACCTGAGTATCGGTTTCACCTTATTTGGCTGTTCTCCTTCCACTGAAGAGGCCTCTGCCGGTTCTGAGGGGGACTTTACTTTGGAAAGCCCCGCCGGCCCGTTGCCGGGCCCTTCACAGATTGACGCCTGGCTGCAGGTCCTGGAAGACGGAACGGTTAGGGTTCTTACCGGAAAAATGGAGCTGGGGCAGGGTCTCACCGTGGCCATACAGCAGGTAGCGGGCGAAGAACTCAACACCTCGCCGGGCAGGGTCAGCGTCGTCCTGGCCGATACCGGCCGCACGCCTGATGAAGGCATCACCGCCGGCAGCCGCTCGATGGAAACGAGCGCGATGAACGTCCGCCGTGCCGCCGCCGCCGCCCGGGAGCGGCTGCTCGAAATGGCGGCAGAGGCCTGGGGTGTGGAGCAGAATAGCCTGTTCCTCGAAGAGGGGCACGTCAAACTGCGGGCAAAACAGGAGCAACTTTCCTTCGCCGATCTGTTGAAAGGGCGGCAGTTGTCCGCTGGGATCCCCAAAGATATCTCTTTGAAGCCCAAGGATCAGTACCAGTGGGTGGGCCGGCCCGTTCCCCATCCGGATATGGAGAAGATGGTACGGGGGGAAGCCTTGTACATTCAGGATATGCGCTTGCCCGAAATGGCCCATGCCCGGATAGTACGCCCGCCGGTTTACGGAGCTCGGCTTGAGGGTTGGGATAAGGCGGTTGAGCAGATGCCCGGCGTGTTGAAGATCGTAGAGAACGGCTCTTTTCTGGGGGTCATCGCCGAAGAGGAATACCAGGCGATAAAGGCTCAGGAGGCGCTTCAGCAGAGATCCCAATGGGGGGCTGGCCCTGAATTGCCGGAAGTTACATCCTGGCCGGATTACATGCTGGCTCAGGGCGGCGCCGGGCAGAAACCGGTGAAAGAAGGGGAGAATACCCACCATGCTGTTTATTCCAAACCCTACGTCATGCATGGCTCCATCGGCCCTTCCTGCGCCGTTGCCGCTTTTCAGGATGGGCGCCTGCACATCTGGTCGCATACTCAGGGCGTCTATCCATTGCGCGCCACGATCAGCAGTATGACGGGGCTGGCGGAGGAGGACATCCGCATCACCGGGGTACGCGGCTCGGGGTGTTACGGGCATAACGGTGCTGACGACGTAGGCGCCGATGCCGCCCTGCTCGCAATGGCCTTTCCCGGACGCCCCGTTCGCCTGCAGTGGCAACGGCAGGACGAGCACCTGTGGGAACCTTACGGTTCAGCTATGCGCATGGAATTGTCCGCCCGGCTCGGCCCGGATGGCAAAATTGAGCAGTGGGCTTACGATCTGTGGACGGACTCCCATGTGAACCGCCCGTTTGGGGATGCCGGCAAATTGATCGCCGCCCGTTACCTGGCAGATCCTTTCCCTTTCGATAAAACCGAAAGCGGGATAAGAGGGGGAGCCCGGAACTCGGAGCCCTATTACAAGATTCCGGATGCTAAGGTGAAAAGCCATTACGTTGAGGGCCCTCTTCGGGTTTCCGCCCTGAGAAGCCTCGGCGCTTATGCCAATGTCTTTGCCATCGAATCCTTTATGGATGAGCTGGCGGAAAAGGCCGGCCGTGACGCACTGGATTTCCGGATACAGCACCTGGATGATGAACGGGCGGTGGAGGTGATCCGGGAACTGAAAGAATTGACAAAGGATGTACCTGTCGCTAGCGGAGAAGGTATGGGTTACGGTTTCGCCCGGTACAAAAACACGGCTTCCTATTGTGCCGTAGCCGCCAAAGTGCAGGTAAACCTGGAGGAAAAAGTGTTGAGGCCCATAAAGATGTGGGCGGTGATCGACGCCGGCGAGGCCATCAATACCGACGGGCTGAAAAACCAGACGGAAGGAGGAATGATACAGGCTGCCAGCTGGACGTTGATGGAAGAAGTGCGGTTCAACCAAAGAGAAATTGCCAGTAAGGATTGGAGGAGTTATGACATCATCCGCTTTGACACCGCGCCGGAAACGGAAGTCGTAGTCGTCAACCGGCCGGAGCAGCCGGTGCTCGGCGCGGGGGAAGCGGCTCAGGGGCCGTCGGCAGCGGGAATTGCCAATGCGGTGTATGCGGCTTGCGGGAAAAGGGTGCGGGAGTTGCCGGTGAAAAAGGGCCTATTCGGGTAAGCAGTAGAATGGGTAGAACCTTCAGGATATCAGGTTCTTTTCTTTCAATATTTCTACATCAGGGTACATGACGCCTACTTCTTCTTCCGGAGAAGTGTCTTCCACAGTGTAAGTTTCAATTCTTACATAGCGCCCAACATCAAAAATTTTAGCCGGCTCAAAGAGACGGCCAAAAATCAAAAATCAAAAATCAAAAATTTTTTCAGGTCAACGCCCGGTCCAAATGCACATACCCTCCGTCCGGCACCATCCACTGCCCGGTAGTGTGCCCGGAGCGGGAGGACAACAGGAATACAGCCAGGGCGGCTATTTCCTCCGATGTGGTCATTCGGTTTTCCAGGGGGATCTTGCGGCATATTTCCGCTTCTTTTTCGGCGGGGTTGTCAAAAGCAATATCAAGCCATCTTTTGTACTGAGGCGTCATCACCTCCGCTGGGATAATGGCGTTGGCCCGGATACCAAAGGGATATAGTTCCGCCGCCCACTCCCGCGTCAAGGACAGCTGGGCGCCTTTGGCGGCAGCGTAGGCGGAGGTGCCTCCCTGGCCCGTGATCGCTACTTTAGAACTGATGTTCAGTATGGCGCCTTTGCTTTCTTTGAGGAAAGGCAAGGCAAAATGTACCAGGCAATAATAATGAAGCAGGTTTTTTTGCAGGGATGACATGAAGGAGGCGGGGTCGCCGCTTTCCAGCCCGACGCCGTCGTTGACGCCTGCGTTGTTGACGATGCCGTCGATCTGTCCGTAACGGGCGCCGGTTTCTTCTACAATCTTTTTACAGAATTCAATATCTTCCAGGCCGCCCAGAAAAAAGGATACTTCCTTGCCTCCGGCCCTCAGTTCTTTCACCAGCCTTTCCGTTGATTCCGGCGAGCGGGTCGCAATGACGGGGATGGCGCCCTCCTCTGCCAGGGCCCGCGTGATGCCTTCCCCGATTCCCTTGGAGCCGCCCGATACAATAAATACCTTTCCTTCTAAATACAGGTCCATGATCTAAATGCTTAGGTTATAGAATTCAATGGCATTGCCACTCCATATTTTGGCTTTTTCATCTTCGGAGAAGGAGCTCAGGTATTGCTCCAGTATACCCTTTACTTCCCGATAACTGCCCACCAGCAGGCAAACCGGCCAGTCGGAGCCGAACATCAGCCTTTCGGTTCCAAAAGATTCGAATACGTGGTCGAGATAGGGACGGAAGCTTTCAAGCGTCCAGTTTTCCCAGTCGGCTTCGGTTACCATGCCCGATAGCTTGCACCATACATTGCCGAGTTTGCCCATTTCGGCCATAAGTGCCGCCCAGCCGTCGAAAAAGCCCTCTTTAATGTAGGGCTTTGCCAGGTGGTCAATGACGAATTTCTGTTTGGGAAAGGAGTGGGCGAACTCCAGGGCGGCGCCCAGCTGGTGGGGATAGATCAGAATGTCGTAGGTGAAGCCGTATTGTTTCAGAAGGGTGATGCCCTGCCGGAAAGGCTTCCGCAGCAGAAAGTTGACGTCCGGTTCGGCTTGTACGATATGCCGGAAGCCTTTCAGTTTTGGAAAGCCGGAAAAATATTCCAGCCGCGCTTCGGCGTCATCTGCCGAAAAGTCCACCCAGCCGACGACGCCTTTGATGAAGCGGTGCTCCTTCGCCAGCTCGAGCAGAAAATGGGTTTCGGCCTCAGACTGGGCCGCCTGTACGGCAACACAGCCGTCAATTCCGTTTGCCGATAGCGTAGCTTCCAGTTCTGCGGGCAGGAAATCCCGTCGTAGAATAGCCATCGACTCATCAATCCACACATCCCTTACCGGATCATACTTCCAGAAATGCTGATGGGTATCTATGGTCATAATCTGTTTTTTTACCAGATGGCCATTACTTTGATCAGGCCGGCATCGGGGCGGCCCCAGCTGCCGAAAGCCCCCGGGATCTCCGTAAATGGCGCCTTCAGAGAGATATAAGCTTCGGATGGGAACTCCTCGCCGGCCAGCACGGCCGCCACCTGTTCAAAATCGGCCCGGGTGGCGTTTCGGCTGCAGAGAATGGATGCTTCCCGGGCATGAATGAAAGGGTGGTTGAAAACGAGGTTGTCCTTGGACAGGCCCACCAGGACATAACGGCCGCCATGGGCCATGAAGGACACACCACTTTCCAGCGCTTGTTTGTTGCCGGTGGCGTCAAAAACTACGGTGGGCAGGTTGCCGCCCGTAATGTCCAGTATTTGCTGAAGGGCCTGCTTCCCGGATTCAAGGGTATGCTGTATTCCCATAGATTCCCGGCAGAAGCGCAGCCTGTCGGTGTTGACATCGAGGGCAAGCGCCATAGCGCCGGCCGATTCCACCATTTTTATGATGCCGATGCCAATGGGCCCTGCTCCTATCACCAATACTATATCATCCTTTTCAACTTTCGCCCGCCGCACCGCGTGGGCGCCGATGGCCAGGGGCTCCACCAGCGCCAGCTGATCGAGGCTAAGCCCGTCTCTTTTCAGCAGAAGCCCGGCTGGGTAGGCGACATATTCCCGCATGCCGCCGTCCTCATGAACGCCGAAAACCTTGAGGTTGGCACAACAGTTGGTATAGCCTCGCCGGCAGGCCCCACATTTTCCGCAATGGCGGTAAGGAATTACGGCCACCTCATCACCTACCTGTATACCGTAGCCGTTTTCAGGTATGGAAATAACTTCCGCCGCCAGCTCGTGCCCCAGGATGCGAGGATAAGTGAAATAAGGCTGCCTGCCGGCAAAGGCGTGAAGGTCGGTGCCGCAAATGCCCACCCGCCGTATCCGGAGAAGGGCCTCCCCAGGGCCGGCAACTGGCTCGGCCAGTTCCAGAATAGCCAGTTTGCCCGGTCCAGGACAGATGATGCCTTGCATAAATTGGTTCAGGTTTACTCTCCTGTCTCAAATATAGGAAAACCATTTAACCCTATAACCATCCAACCATTTCACCCCGGGCTTGCCGAAGGACAGCATCCATCCGTCACAGCCGCTTCTTCCTCGGCTCCAGGTCCGTCAGCTCCGCGATCCGCACCGGCTCGCCGGATTCGATACTCTTGCGCGCCGCCACCCCGATGAGGATGGACATGGCCCCGTCGCGTACGCCAGCGGTATGCTTCAGTGGGTCGGGGTCTTCCGGGCTGCGGAAGATCTTGTCCTGCAGGCGCTTGTCTCCGCCGCCGTGGCCTTTCCGGTCATAGGAAACCTGATTGGTGTCGTATTCCTTCCAGTTGCGATGGACGATGATGGGGTTAGATACCATGTCAGCCCCCTCGGATTGGTCCATCTCCTTGGCATGCAGCTCGGCCTGGCTGAGTTCAGAATTTTCCATCCAGGGAATGTCCTGCCAGGCTTCGATGCGGCCGTCCGTACCGTTGAAGGCGATGCGCCAGCCTTCGAAGGGAGAGTAGGTGGTCAGGGAATAATTGGCAACAACGCCGTTGGCGTATTTCACCTGTGCCGACATCTTATCGTAAATGTTGATCTCATGGCGGAACAGGCAGTTATCCCGGATGTAGCCGTCGTGATGCTCGTTCTTCACATAGAGGTTCATCAGGTGTTCGTCCTTGGTGATATCCCAGTAAAATTTGCAGTCTTTGGAGTGGGGGCAGGTGCGGCACTTGTCGCCCCGGAAAGGCCCGTTGCTGCCGTAGTGCTCCAGAGCGCCGTAGGCGAACACTTCTTCCGGGTCGGAGTCCAGCCACCAGTTGAGGAGGTCGAAGTGGTGGGTGGCTTTGTGGACCCACAGGGTGCCGCCGCACTGCCGCAGGCCGTGCCAGCGGCGGAAGTAGGAAGCCCCATGATAAGTGTTCAGATACCAGTTGAAATCAACGGAAGTTACTTCTCCGATGGTTCCCTCGGCCAGCAGTTCCTTGATCCGGGTGGTGTAGGGGCTCCAGCGGTAGTTGAAGCCGACGATCAGGTTTTTCTTGGAACGCCTTTCCGAGTCGATGATAGCCTGGCACTTGTCTTCATCCGTCGTCAGCGGCTTTTCCGTAAGGACGTCGCAGCCAAAGTCCAGCCCCTTGATGATGAATTCGTGGTGGGTGCTGTCCATAGTAGTGACGATCAGCAGATCAGGCCGGGTTTTTACCAGCATCTCATCGAAATCGGTGAAAGTGGGGCAGTCCACTCCCATGTAGGAAGTGGAGAAGGACAGGCGGCCCGGGTTGATGTCGCTCAGGCCGACAAATTCCAGCAAGTCGGAATACTGTTCCACCAGGCGTTTGCCCCAGAAACCGGTGCCGCGGATCCCAACGCCGACCATGGCGACTTTCAGTTTTTCACCGTTGAGATTGAAACTGAAGGCCGAGGCGGGAAATAAACTGCCGGCGGCCAGCATGCTCAAAGATGCCAGGAATTTTCTGCGGGAATTGGATTCTTGCATGATAGAAAATTTTATGGTTCTGTGTTGGTTGATATACTGCTTACCTTGTCAAAATATACGTTTCACCCGGTTCGGTCATCAGGTCGAACAGAACTGTCGGTTCAAGCTGAAGCTCATTTAGTTTAGCCTGGCTGGATATTATTGGCGCCGGGGTATCCGGCATATGGTAGTAGGGGTTGGTATTTTCCCCATCAGCCGGCTTCAGGCTTCCTTCTCCTTGGAGTTTCAGCGGGCCGGGCAACCGCAGGCGGCACAGGCCGCCAAGGCCGGAGTGTAACTTTACTCTGGTAATTTTGCCGTCTTCCCAATGCATTTCTTCTATTTCGAAGCCTCCTCTGGCTTGCAGTCCTTCAACGTAGCCGTCCGGCCAGGCATCGGGCAGGGCGGGCAGCAGGTGCACGGCTCCGTCGTGGCTCTGCAGAAGCATCTCGGCGATGCCCGCCGTACACCCGAAATTGCCGTCGATCTGAAAAGGAGGGTGGGCGTCCAGCAGGTTGGGATAAGTACCCCCGCCGCCGGAGGAGCCTGCCGGAGAGAGTTGGTCCTTGATCAGGGAAAAGGCGTGGTTGCCGTCGAGCAACCGGGCCCAGAGGCACACTTTCCAGCCCATAGACCAACCTGTGGATACATCCCCCCGGTAAAGCAGGGAGGTGCGGGCGGCGTCGAACAATGCAGGAGTGCGGTAAGGGGAAATCTGATTGGACGGATACAAGCCGTACAGGTGAGAAACGTGGCGGTGTTTGTCTTCCGGGTCATCCCAGTCGTGCATCCATTCCTGGAGCTGGCTGTATTTACCTACCTGCATGGGCGGGAGCCGCTCCGCCATTGCCCGGAGGGTATCGGCAAAAGCCTTGTCCATGCCCAGTATTTCCGATGCCCGGGCGGTGTAGGCGAACAGCTCAAATATCAATTGGTTGTCCATGGTGGCGCCGGCAGTGACGGCCGCCTTTTTGCCTTCTTCATATTGATAGACGTTTTCCGGGGATACCGAAGGCGCTACCACCAGCCACCGGTTTTCCGGCTCTTCCTGCAGGACGTCAACGAAAAACTGGCTGGCGCCCTTCAAAACGGGGAAATACTCCCGGAGGAAAGCTTCATCGCCTGAATACAGATAGTGCTCCCAGAGGTGCCGGCTGAGCCAGGCCCCTGCCATGGGCCACATTCCCCA
>JAGFJE010000024.1 GCA_024103175.1 Phaeodactylibacter sp. | reverse complement strand
AACTGCTCCGACACATTGGCGAAGAGGCGGGCGCTGCGCTCCGGTTCGGCTGCCCAATCCGTTCCGTCGAAATAGGCCCAATTGCCGGCCAGCCCTTCGCCTACCGGCACGCGGGCCAGGTGGAGGTACTTCAGCAGGCCGTCCTTTTCGGCTCCGTACAGGTAATAATATCCGTCATCTTCCAGTATGCTGGCGCCGTAGTTGACGGTAGGCGTTTCCACCTTCCTTTCGATGGAGAGCAACCGGATGTCGGGCAAGGAGAACCGGGCGATGTCGATGCTGGTGTATTCAAAGCCCCAGGCGCCGCCGCCTACATTCTTAAAACCAAAAAGCGCTACCTCCAGCGTATCGTTGCGCACTACGCCATGCCCGGGCCAGTACCACCAGCCTTCTTCCTCCGGTTGTACAAAGGCGGAGGCGTTGCCGGCCGAACCGGTGTAGAGGGTCGCCAGCTGCTCGCCGTCCTGAACGACGAAGGTATTATTGATGAGGCCCGTGGCCGGGCGGGAGCGGTCGGCGCGGACCGTACCGAGAAAGGTGTCGCCGAACAGCCAAAGGGTACGCCCGTCGGGCAGCGCAATGGAGTAGGTGGCGTCGCCCCCGGTCCAGCCCCCGCCGAACCGGGTGAAGCTGGCGTTGAAGCTTTCCGCCTTTTCAATTAGTATCGGTTCTTCCCAGCAGTTTTCTTCGACGATCACAGTGGTGTCGTTGGCCGTCGTATCGGCAGGTTCACCCAGGTCAGGGTAGAAGGAGCCGGAAGTGAAGTCGGCTTCTTCGTCCCTGCAACCCTGCAGAACTGCGGAGGCCAGCAGAAGGAGCAGGAGCAGGAAAAGGCCGGCCTGGCGGGGAAAAAAAGTCATATATATGGAATTAAAAAGAGGAAAAATTATGAATGAAAAGGGAAAAGGCGCTTTTCACCAAATTTAAGAAAAACCGCCTTAAAATGCTGCTTTTTCGGCAACTTCCTTGGGCTGCTTTGGTGGGAATTCTCTATCTTAAACCAGGCCCAAATGGCATGGTCTTCGCAAAGGATACAAACACTTATGAAACTCGGGCCCGGCCTGTGTTGCTCCGGTGAGCTACAAGTCAAACATCAAACATCAAACATCAAACATCAAAAATAATTGACATGCCATCACCACCCCTTTTCCCCATCGGCGCCTGCTCCATCTCCGACGACTGGACGTACAAGGGCATGCAGGCCGTGTGGATGGAAAACGACCACCTCCGCATCGGTATCCTGGCCGGGAGGGGGAGCGATATTTTTGAGTTTTATTACAAGCCGGCGGGGCTTGACTTCATGCTCCGGTTGTCGAAAGACATCATTAACCCCCGTGAGCATTTCTCTCAGATCCGCGATACCTCCAACCAGATGGAGGATTACTACTACGGAGGGTGGCAGGAGTGCCTGCCCAACAGCCCTGCCTTCAGTTACCGGGGGGCGGCGTTGGGGCAGCACGGCGAGGTGTGGATGATCCCCTGGAAGTGCGCCGTCGTGGAGAACCGCCCGGAGGAGGTGGCGGTAAAACTCTGGGCGAGCCCCCTGCGGGTTCCGGTTCGCATCGAGAAAACCCTCACGCTGCGCGCCGGGCAGCCGACGCTGTTTATTGACGAGCGCCTCACCAATACTTCCCGCACCCACCTGGATATCATGTGGGGCCACCACATTGCCTTCGGGCTGCCTTTCCTTCGGGAAGGCGGCCGGCTTATCACCAATGCCCGGACGATGCTGGCGGAGCCTTCCATGCCGCCTCACCGCCGTTTCGAGGCCGGGGTGGAAACGGAGTGGCCCGGCGCCAGGAATATCAGTGGCGAATGGGAGGACGCCAGCCTGATCCCGCCGGAATCCGCCGCGCCTTACAGCGACCTGGCGTATTTGTCCAGTTTCGGGGAAAAAGCTTATTATGCCATCCGCAATGAAGAGAAGAACATCGGCTTTGCCGTAAGGTGGGACGGCGCCGTATTCCGCAACCTGTGGTACTGGCAGGAACGCTACGCCACCCAGGATGCGCCCTGGTGGGGCGGCGCCTACGCCATCGGCCTGGAGCCCTGGACTTCCCGCTTCCCGGCGGACGCTCAGAAGGCCATCGATGCCGGCGACTGGCTCCGCCTGGAGGCGGGGGAAGTCCTGGAAACCGGCCTGCAGGCCTCGGCCTTTGAAGGCGAATTTGAGTCATAAAACAATGATTATGGATCCAATACTACAAAAAGCGAGCATCTACGCCGACGGCCTCGACCACCCCGAAGGCCTGGCCGTCCACCCGGACGGCAGCGTCTGGGCGGGGGGAGAGGCCGGGCAGGTTTACCGGATCACAGAAGGCGACCGGAAGATTGAGGAGGTTGCCAATACCGGAGGCTTCGTCCTCGGCATCGCCTTCAGCCCGGGAGCGGAATGGCTGGCCATCTGCGACCTGGGCAAGCACTGCGTGTGGAAACTGAACCTGGATGATCACAAGCTGGAGCTGTTCGCCGACGGAGCGGAAGGCCACCGGTTCAACATCCCCAATTACCCAGTATTCGACCGGGAGGGTAACCTATACGTCAGTGAAAGCGGCGCCTTCCGGGAAGTGAAAGGAAAGATCCTGAAGTTTTCCCGGGATGGAAAAGGCCACATCTGGCACTCCGGGCCTTTCAACTTTGCCAACGGTATGGCGCTGAGCCCGGGAGGCAAATTCCTGTACGTCACCCTCTCCTTCCTGCCGGGGGTAGAGCGGATCGCTCTTAATCCGGATGGCTCGGCAGGCGAGCGTTCCCTGGTGTGCACCCTGCCGGAAACGGTGCCCGACGGGCTGGCCTTCGATGCTGCCGGCAACCTGTACGTCTCCTGCTATTCCCCCAACAAGATCTTCCGGGTTACGCCGGAAGGGGAAACCAGCCTGCTGGCCTACGACTGGGACGGGCACACCTTGTCGAACCCCACCAATATCGCCTTCGGCGGGCCGGAGCTGCGCCAGCTGTTCACCTCCAACCTGGGGCGCTGGCACATCACAAAGATCGATTTGGGAGTCAGGGGTTTACCTTTACCTTCTCACCAGAAAAAAGCCTGAATATGTCTCTAACGGGAAAAAATGCCGTGGTCACCGGCGGCGCCAAAGGGATCGGCGGCGCCAGCTGCAAAGCCCTGTACCGGGAGGGCGCCAATGTGGTAATCCTGGATATTGACCTGCAAGGGGAAGAATTGGCCGAAGAACTGGGCGGCAGAGCCTTCTTCCTGCGGTGTGATGTCTCTAAAGAAGCCGAGGTCCGGGATGCAATGGCAAAGGCCGTAGAAGCCTTTGGCGACCTGGATATCCTGGTCAATAATGCGGGTATACAGCGGTACTCTACGGTCACCGAAACCACCGAAGCGGAATGGGACCTGGTGATGAATGTCAACCTGAAAAGCGCTTTCCTGTGCGCCAAGCACGCCATCCCGTCCATGCAGAAGAAGGGGAAAGGCGTCGTCATCAATGTGTCCAGCGTGCAGGCATTCATCACCCAGAACAACGTTGCGCCCTACACTACTTCCAAGACGGCCATGCTGGGGCTCACCCGCAGTATCGCGGTGGACTATGCGCCCCACATCCGCAGCGTCGCCGTTTGCCCCGGAACGGTGGATACGCCCATGCTCCGCGACGCCCTGCAGTTGTCTCCCGACCCGGAATCAGTTTTTAAGGAATGCGAAGACATGCACCTGGCGAAAAGGGTTGCCCTGCCGGAAGAGGTCGCCGAGCTGATCGCTTTCCTGGCCAGCGATAAGGCGCCGTTCATCACCGGGCAGGCTATCCGCATTGACGGGGGGCTGGGGTTACGGGTAGCCGGGAGTAAGCGGGACTAACTGGACTTTGGGCGCGCAGCCATTTTAAGTCGGAAATGCGAAGGCGGAAGTCGGAATGGGATGCTAAATGGGCATTAGGCGCCATTTTTACTTCGTCACAGCTTCTAAGAACGATTTACGAAACGCCGCGAGACCCCCAGTGCTTTCATCCGGGAGCTCAGCGTAGAAGGAGGTATCTGTAATAAAGCGGCTGCGCCGTTTTTCCCCGAAATTTTCCAGTTGGATGTATTCAGTGCCCGGATGATGTTCTCTTTTTCCAACTGCCCGAGCTCCTCTTGCGTATAGATCCGGGGAATATTGGTGCAAGGGCTCTGGCCTTCGGGTTTGTGGGCGTTGGCCAGAGGGAATTCGTGATCCAGGGTCAATTCTCCTCCCTCAGGCGAGGTGATGACTGCCCGCTCTATGACATTCTGTAACTCCCGCACATTTCCCGGCCAGGAATAGGCGAGTAATTTCCGGGCTTCTCTTTCCGGTATTCCCGTTATCCTTTTGCCCATCTTGCGGGCGGCCTTTTCCGTCAGGGCGGAGGCGATCAGGGCCACATCCGGCCCTCTTTCGCGCAGCGGGGGTATATTCAGGGGAAACACATTGAGCCGGTAGTAGAGGTCCTCCCGGAATTTCCCATTTTTCACTTCTTCCATCAGGTTTCGGTTGGTGGCTGCGACCACGCGCACGTCGACTTTCACGGTTTTCGAACTGCCGACCGGTTCGAACTCGCCTTCCTGGAGGACGCGGAGCAGTTTGGGCTGCAGGTTCAGGGGCAGTTCTCCGATCTCGTCCAGGAAGATCGTCCCGCCGTTTGCCAGGGCAAACCGGCCGTCCCGTTTTGCGGTGGCCCCGGTGAAGGCCCCTTTCTCATGGCCAAACAGTTCGCTTTCGATCAGGTTGGCCGGGAGGGTGGCGCAGTTGAGGCGGATCAGGGGTTTGTCGCGCCGCAAGCTCGACTGATGGACAGCCCGGGCAAACAGCTCTTTTCCGGTACCCGTCTCTCCTGTGATCAATACGCTTGCGTTCGTCCGGGCAACCTGCCGGACTCTGGCCAGCGCTTCCTCTATTTTGGGGCTTTCCCCAATTATCCCTTTAAAGTTACCCGGGCAGCAGGCTTCTTTTTCCGGGTGGTCCCTCTCGATCGTGATGGTTTGTATTCCTTTTCCCGCATCTGAGAGCCGGGCATTGCCCGTGGCGCCTTCTAACAGGCGGCGCAATTTCATTTCGCTTTCCCGAAGTTGTTGCGTAGCCTTCAGCCGCTGCAGTTCCGCCGTTGCCCGGGCGGCGAAGATCCGGAATACCGCCTGCAGGCGGTTCCTCTTTTCCATCGGCTTGGTATCCAGCACCGCCAGGTGGCCCAGGATCTTCCGGTCTGCTCCTTTCAGGGGTATCCCCATATAACTGACGGCGTTCATAGGGGGCAGGTCGGGGTCGTCGGGGAACAGTTCGATCACCCTGTCGGGGATGTGGATAAGGGACTGGGAATCGATGACCGGTTCGCAGGGAGTGCCTTTGATATCGTATTCATAATGGCTGACCCAGTCATCTCCCAACCAGAACGCATTGGCCCGGAGCCGGCGGTTGCCTTCATCATATTCCGTAATCCAGGCCCCGTACACATTCAGGGATTCCGCCAGGCTTTTGGCCAGTGCTTTAAAAAACTGGCTTCCGGTAAACAGGGCGGTGCTTTCAACAACCTTGCGGAGAATGGCTTCTTCTTTCAGCTGGTATTCGGAAGAGTGGATCATGGTAGCTGGATGGTGATTTATTTTTCCGAAGTTATCCGATCCTGCCTTCTTCTGAAAGGAACAATTATTGGGTGGTTGCGGTAACCTATTCGTTGGCCGCTTTGCTTGAGTGGGGCATGGAGAAAGAGATAAAGGCGCCTCGCCCCAATTTCATCTCCATTAACTCTTTTTTTATTACGGGCCACTTAAAAGTTTAACCGGCTGGGCCAGACGGGCTTGCCCGGAAGAACGAAGTGAAGACGGGTAGCCCGTCCGAAAAAAAAAGCCATCCCGGAAATAGCGTCCGGGACGGCTCCAACCCTATAAATCACCTTTTACCTTCCCTACTCTACCACAAAGCGGGTATTCAGCTTGATGGCGTTGCCCAGGTTGTAACGGTTGGGGGCGGTGGCGGTAACGGCTTCGTGAATTTTCCGGAACTGTTCCGGCGTGCCGTTCCCTTTTATGTACACGGTGTACTGCAGGGACTCATAGCCGGGCGCGACCTCGGGGTCGATGCCCAGGAAGCCCCGCAGGTCGATGTCGCCTTCCGTCACGATCCGGAGTTCTTCCAGCTCGACACCCTCCAGGGCAGATACGGCTACATACCCGACCATGATGCAGGCGTTGAAGGCGGCCAGGAGGTATTCCTGGGGGTTGGCAAACTGGTTGGTGCCTCCGATCTCCAGGGGTTCGTCGATCTTGATGGTGAAATCTTTGGGAACGTACTGTCCGCCGATAGAGTACCCCGCAACGTGAGAATCAGACCGGGTGCCGCCTTTCCAGTGGGTGGCCACTTTCCATTCGGTCATCCCCAGGGCTGGGTCCGCTGCGACCTGCTCGATCGTTTGGCGGAGAAATTCGGTGTCGACTCCATTGATCTGCTGAACTACTTGCTCTTTCATTTTCAAATGATTTTGGTGTTAAAAAATGGCTGCCGGAACGCCCGGCATGCTTGCTGATTGGTAGGAGGCAATTGGCATGCCAAATCAGGAATTGAAGGCAAGTG
>JAGFJE010000017.1 GCA_024103175.1 Phaeodactylibacter sp. | reverse complement strand
ACAAAGTGAATCATGAAAAAACAGAAAAACGGTTATGACATCGCAGTAGTGGGCGCCACCCCGGCCGGGATTATGGCGGCTATAGCCGCCGCACGCCTGGGGGCTACCGTAGCGTTGGTGGAATATCACGATCACATAGGAGGCATGTCGACAAGTGGGCTGGGCAAGAGCGATATTGAAAAAAAAGACGCCATTTCCGGGCTGTTCGGGGAATTTACCGGCCGCGTGCGCGAACACTACATCAGCAAATACGGAAAGGATTCGAAGAACGTGGAGCTATGCCGGGATGGTTATTACTACGAACCTTCTGTGGCGGAAAGGATCTTCAATGAAATGATCCGGGAAGAAAAAAGCATCAGCCTTCTGCTGGGGTATCAGATAGAAACCGCCCGGACGGACGAGCAGGTGATCGTGGAAGCAGTATTTAAAAACCGCCGAAATGGAGATATTCTGAAGTTGCAGGCCGAAGTATTTATCGATGCCACCTACGAGGGCGACCTCTATGCACTGGCCGGGGCAGAATACCATCTGGGGCGGGAAGGAAAAGATGTGTTTGGCGAACCACATGCCGGAAAGATCTTTTTTGACCACAACGAGCATATCATCCTCCCCGGCAGTACCGGCCAGGGGGATGGCGAGCTTCCCGCCTACACCTATCGCCTGTGCCTGACTGATGACCCCGACAACAGCTTTGTACTGAAATCGCCGCCCCCCGGTTATGGCCGCGAAAATTATACCGCCTATTTCAGCGACCTGAAGGAAGGCAGGCTGGCAGGGCCAAAGGTACTGAAAGAAGGCCATGGGTATTACCCGGCTCATTTTGATACCATGCTCCGGGTGTTTTCCTTTGCGGAGATCCCCAACCGCAAGTACGATGTCAATATCAACCCCCGGGCGCTGGGGTTTCCTTTCCCCGAAGAGAACCGGAACTACGTCGAGGCGGGTTGGCAACAGAGAGAACGCGTTTTCCAACGGCACCGCGAATTGGCCCTGGGCCTGTTGTATTTTGTCCAGAATGACCCTGAAGTGCCCGAAGAACACCGGAAGATGGCAAACGAATACCACCTACCCCTCGATGAATTTACCGATAACGGCCATTTCCCCTGGCAACTGTACGTCCGCGAAGCAAGGAGGCTCAAAGGTAAATACACCCTCACGGAAAATGACCTGAACCCCAGATATGCCGAAAGGCGGTCCACCATTTTCCCGGACAGCATAATAGCCGGAGAATTTCCCATCGACAGTTTTCCGGTTACCAGGGAGCCCAGTTCCGGGAAGGAAGTCCTGGAAGGATATATCTGCCTCCTGGAAATACTGCCCTACCAGGTTCCTCTTCGGGTAATGCTTCCCGAAAAGATCAGCCAGTTGATAGTGCCGGTTGCAGCTTCCACCTCCCATGTGGCCTATTCCACCATCCGGATGGAGCCGCAATGGATGGGCATGGGGCAGGCGGCGGGAACACTGGCCCAGCTGGCGGTGAGCCTGCAGCGGACAACCGATGCGGTTCCCGTTCACCTGCTGCAAAAGGTGCTTCTGGAAAACGGACAGGTACTGACGCTGTTCGATGACTTCGATCCCGCCGACAAGGCCCATCGGGCAGCCCAGTTCTGGGGCGCGCGGGGCTTTTTCCCCACTTACACGGCGGCGCTCCGCGAACCCCTTCAAGAAGAGGATCTTGAACGCTGGCTTGATATTTTTCTTGCCGAAACGGGAATGCGCCCGGGAAGCAGGATATGGGAGGGAGGCAGCCTGACTCATGACAGTTTTGCCCGGATGATCCGGGAGCTGGAAGAGAAAGCCGGAGCTCCACGAATGGATCATTTCGATTGGAAGTACAACCCCGGCAATCCGGATGCACCGGTATTGAGGGGCGAGGCCTGTATGGCCTTCTTCCAATTGTTTTTCCATCTGATGGAGGGGCCGGAAGTTAATGTTCACCACAGCAGCAGCTCATGAAAACAGGCCAAGAATACGACCTGGTGATATATGGAAGTTGTTCCGCGGGTATCGCCTGTGGAATACGGGCGGCCCGCGAGGGGTTGAGCGTCCTTCTGGCCCTCCACACGCCTCACCTGGGAGGGATGCTAACGAGCGGGCTTTGTGTCTGGGACACCCAATATGAAGGGAACCGCGCTCCGGTATACGATGAGCTTCGACAAAGTTTTTTCGATTATTATCGAGAGTCCTACGGGCTGGGTTCGAAACAATACAGGTTGGCGCTGCCGGGGAAAAAAGGGCACAACAACGGAAATTTTGAGCCCAAAGTGGCCCGTGAAATTATTGAGCAGTTGGTAGGGCGTGAACAAAATATCGAGGTTCGGCGGTGCTGCTTCCCGATCAGGGTATTCAGGGATTCGGGCCGCATACAATCTGTGTGTTTCCGGAAAATGGGCGGCGATGAACAGTTTACAGCAAGCGGGAAAGTCTTTGCCGACTGTAGTTACGAGGGAGACCTGATGGCCATTTCCGGTACGGCCTACCGGTACGGTCGGGAATCCAGGGACGAGTTCAATGAACCGCACGCCGGCCGGATATTTGTACGCCCAACCGGGGAAGCGCCCAGTGCGCGCCAGAAATTTCTGGCCGCTGAACGCGCCAAGCTGAACCTGCGTTCTTTCGACACCTATATGGAGGCCATTGAAACACCCGGTTCGGGCACAGGAGATAAGCGGGTACAGGCCTATAACTGGCGTACTGTTCTTTCCTGCGATCCTGCCAACCGGGTAAAGGCCGCCCGGCCGGATAATTACCGGCCGGAAAAGTTAAGGAACCTGGAATTCATCCTGGCCGACCGGAATGAGCTCCCCAACAAAAAGCTCCGGATCAATCGGCCTCAGCTGATCGGCCTTCAGAACCTGTATGTAGAAGGCACCTGGGAAGACCGCCACAAAGTAATGGACGAACACTGGGAGGCGCTTCAGGGAATGCTTTTCTTCTACCAGAATGATCCGGACGCTCCGAAACCCTACCGGGAAATGTTACGGGGGTACGGCTGGGCGGCAGATGAATTTGCGGACAACAACTACCGGCCTTACGAGATCTATGTTCGGGAAGCGCGCCGGCTGGAAGGGCGTTATGTTTTTACGCAACATGATGTTTCGTGGGTTGATGAAATTGCCCGAACGCCCATACATAGCGATAGCATCGCCATTTCCGACTGGTATATAGACCCTCATGCCTGTACCGACGAAAAGATTGGGGATTCTTTGCATGAGGGTAAGATGATGCTTCATCAGGAAACATTTCCCGGGCAGGTCCCTTACCGGGCGATCCTGCCTTGTGACCTGGACAACCTGCTGGTTCCCGTCTGTCTGTCGTCCAGCCACGTCGGCTGGAATGCCGTTCGCCTGGAACCTACCTGGATGAATATCGGCGAATCTGCAGGGGTGGCGGCTGCGCTTGCTGTAGAAAGGAACATTCCTCCCGCAAAACTGGATTCCGGCCTGCTTTTGCCGGCATTGGCCAAAAGACGGATCATGATCTCATTCTTTAATGACATTGATATTACGGGGGGGAGTCCGTGGGTTCCCGCAATTCAGTACCTCGGGACAAAGGGCTTTTTTCCGGGGTATAACGCTAATGCCGGGGAGCTATTAACCAAGGAAGTCGCCAGGCTCTGGGCGGAAGGATTCCACGCTATGCGGAAAGGGCAGATAGTGCCACATGAAATGGCCCTTAGCATTCGAAAAAATGAACGTGATTCGGAAGCGGTGAAGGAGGCTGCATTTATGGATATGCTTGGCATTGGCCCGCCGGCAGCGGCAAGGGAGCTCACCCGCGGAGAAGCTTGTGCCATCCTGTTTGAAAAGGTGGATCTGTTGAATCTATAAACCATTACCATGAAAAGTATAAAGATCAAAAGCCTGCCGAATCTATGGTTGCCTTTTTGGGCCTTCCTGTTGAGCGCGTGTGGGAGCCCGCCTCCCGCGGAGGATTATCCTGACCCGGTTACGAATCCTGAATCCCCGCTCATGCTGGCCGGAGACTGGGCGCCGGAAGACCCGCATCAGATCAATTTCGACAGCCTGCCGAGAGTTCCGAGCGAACACGCAGTGGTCAGCGATGTGCGCGATGCGGGAGGTACGCGGGTCAACCAGCACAACTATTTAATCTACTACAACGATCGTTACTGGGCCATGTGGAGCGATGGGCCGGGAGAGCCCCGGGCCGCTCCGGAGGAGCACCGCGACCGGGTGCCCGGCCACGACCGCGCCAACCAGTGGGCCTCCTTCGCTTACAGTAAGGACGGATTAGAATGGAGCCCAGTCTTCAACCTGACCGGAATGCCGGAAGAAGGATATGGATGGATCGCCCGCGGATTCTGGGCGAGGGAAGGTAAGCTACTGGCTCTGGCCAGCTATTACCGTGCGCCCGGTTATCGCGGGGAGGGCTTGCAACTGCATGCCTTCGAACTCAGCGAGGGAGATTCCATTGCCTGGAATCATCTCGGGCTGGTGTACGATAATGCGCTAAATAATTTTTCACCCAAAAAAATACCTACCGGCGAGTGGATGATGTCGCGTCGTGACAGTATCGGGGATGTTTACATGATGGTAGGCGGTACCGAAGCTTTCGATCAGTGGGAGTCTTTCCCCATCGTTCAGTATAACGATTCTCGCCTGACAGCGGAGGAGCCCTACTGGTGGGTGTTGCCCGATAGCAACCTGGTGGGGCTTTTCCGGGATAATCAACGCAGCGGCTTTCTTTTCCGGGCTTTTTCCCGAGATAATGGCCGGTCATGGACCGAACCGGTGCGAACCAACTTCCCGGATGCCACTTCCAAATTCAATGCCGTGCAATTGCCGGACGGCCGCTATGTCCTGGTTTCCAATCCCAACCCGAAAAAGCGCGACCCCCTGGCTCTCGCCATCAGCGATGACGGGTTGGTGTTCACCAAGATGGGGTATCTGGTAGGCGGCCGCCATGTAGACTACCCGCACGTTATGGAGCACGATGGTTATTTATTTGTTGCCTTTGCAAGCGCCAAACAGACGGTGGAAGTGCTGAAGATCAAGATCTCTGACTTGGACAATCTTTAAAATCCTATAATCTATTTGATAATGAAACAGACAAAAAGCTATAGCCATTTCCTGTTCACCAGCCTTTTCCTGCTGCTCCTCGGCAGCTGCACCAATTCTCAACCGGCTGAAGAAACGGCCGATTATCCCGATCCGGCAAAGAATCCTTCCTCCAAAGTAATGCTCAAGGGGGAATGGGTGCCGGAAGACCCCCACCAGATCAATTTTGACAGCCTGCCGAAGGTGCCCGCTGAGCACGTAGTCATCAGTGACGTGCGGGAAAGAGATGGGGTCAATCAGCACAATTACCTGATCTACCACAACGACAAATTCTGGGCGATGTGGAGCGACGGCCCGGGAGTAGAAGACCAGGTGGGGCAGAGGGTAAAGTTTGCCGTCAGCACCGATGGGCTGGACTGGAGCGAGCCGGCCTATATGACGCCGGCGCCCCCGGATTCGGGCGAAGATTCGGAGTATTACGGAACCAGGTCTGATAAGGGTTTTCGGTGGATCAGCCGCGGATTCTGGCTGCGGGAAGGAGAGCTTCTGGCGCTGGCCTCCCTGGACGAGGCAGCCGGCTTTTTCGGGCCGGGCCTTGAATTGCACGCCTTCCGCTGGGATCCGGAGCGGCAAAGCTGGGAGGATCTCGGGGTTATCTATGACAATGCGATCAATAACTTCCCTCCCAAAAAACTCCCGACAGGGGAGTGGATGACCTCCCGGAGGCCCTATGACTACAAAGAGAAGGGCGTACAATTTATGGTAGGCGGCGTCGAAGCCATCGATCAGTGGGAGTCGTACCCCGTTCTGGGCTCCGCCAGCGAACTCGCAGCTGAGGAGCCGCTCTGGTGGATGCTTCCGGACAGCAACCTGATGGCGTTGTTCCGGGACAATCACAAGAGCGGATACCTCTACCGCTCCTTTTCCACCGATAACGGACGAACCTGGAGCAAGCCGGTTCAAACCGATTTCCCGGACGCTACCTCCAAGCTCCATGGCCTTCGCCTGAGCGATGGCCGGTACGTACTGGTTTCAAATGCCGACCCCCGCAAGCGCGACCCGCTGACGCTGGCCATCAGCAACGACGGAATGGTTTTTTCTAAAATGGGCTACCTCATCGGCGGCCGGCGGGTCGATTATCCGTATGTGATGGAACACAACGGCTCCCTGATGGTGGCCTTTTCGGGAGGCAAACAGAGCGTGGAACTACTCAGAATAAAGATCAGTGACCTGGAGTCAATAAAGAACTGAACAATCATGACTACTCGCAGAAGGTATTCTTTCATGCTGATCGCCGGTTTGGCGATCCTGGCCGGAACGGCCGGGAGTTCCTGTAAAAATGAGTCCTCGGGGCCACCCCCCAATATCGTACTTATCCTGATCGACGACATCGGATACAATGACCTGGGCTGTTACGGCAATGAGCTCATCCCTACTCCAAATATTGACAAACTGGCGGCCGAAGGCATGCGGATGACGGATTTCCATACCAACGGCGCCGTATGCAGCCCGACCCGCGCCGCCTTGTTGACCGGGCAGTATCAGCAACGCTCAGGAGTGGAAAGCGCCATCGGCTTTACCAAAGACGTAGGGGTGCCGCTGGACAAAACCACCATTGCGGAAGCACTCGCCAGGGCAGGGTACAAGAGCGGGGTGTTTGGAAAATGGCATGTCGGGCATGTCAGCCGCTTCGGCCCCAATGACCAGGGGTTTGGCCGGAGTGTCGTAAGTAATAATTCACCGGACTATCACACCCACGTATCGCGCGTAGGAGATATAGACTGGTTCAAAGACCAGCAACGCTACGAAGAAGAAGGATACCTGACGGATCTCGTCACCCGCCACACCAATGAATTTATTGAAGAGAACCAGGATCAACCCTTTTTCGCCTTTGTTTCGCACATTGCCTGCCATTTCCCTTTTCAGGGGCCGGATGACCCGCCCCATCGAACGGTTGGCAGTATCTGGCACGATACCAAATACGGGCCCCTTCCCGAAGAAGAATACAAACGAGCCTATCGGGATATGTTGATGGCCGTTGACCAAAGTGTAGGAGAAACGGTGGCTACCCTCGAGCGGCTGGGGCTGAGGGAGAATACGCTGATATTTATCACTTCCGACAACGGCGCTTATTCCTGGGTGGGGAGCAATGCTCCTTTCCGCGGCCAGAAAGGAGATCTTTTTGAAGGGGGGCACCGGGTGCCGGCCATCGTCAACTGGCCCGGGCATGTTCCGGCGGGTAGTGTGAGCGATGTAACAGCCATGACGATGGACCTTTTCCCCACTTTTCTGCAGATCGCGGGGATTGCCCGGCCCGATGGCGTCGAATTCGATGGTATCGACTTGTCTGCTGTCTGGTTGGAGAATGAACATTTGCCCGGGCGGACGCTGTTTTGGCGTTTCAACAGATCAAATACACCTAAAGAGGCCTTTGCGGTGCGGGAAGGCAAATGGAAATACGTGGAAAAGGAAGAAAAGCCGTTTTTGTTCAACCTGCAGGAAGACCCCGGCGAAAAGGACAACCTGGCGGGTAACCATCCGGAAATGGTGGATTCCTTTCGGCGTAAATTCAAAAGTTGGGAACAGCAAGTAACCGGATACTAAACGTTTGAAGTGACATGGAATTAGCCATACGGCCACTCGATATTGCTACCATCTCGGCCTATCTGGTAGGAATGATCCTGATCGGGGCCTATTTCAGCCGCCGGAACAATACTACGGAAGAATACTTCGTAGGCAATCGCGCCATGCCCGGCTGGGTGATTGGCCTGTCTATGCTGGGAACCATCATCAGCTCGGCCACCTTTCTGGCCCTGCCGGCGGCGGCCTATGTGCTGGACTGGCGGCAGCTGAGCGTCAACCTTGTGTTGCCGTTTGTCGCCATTGTCGCCATAGTTGTATTTATCCCCTTTTTCCGGCGAGGCGGGCTCACCTCCGCTTTTGAATACCTGGGGCTGCGCTACGGGCCGGCGCCAAGGCTGTACGGCACCTTGAGTTTTATTGCCATGCAGTTGATCCGAATGGCCCAGATCCTCTTCCTGGTATCCCTGCCCATTCAGTTCCTCACCGGGGCGCCCATCGAGGTGGTCATCCTCGGAGCCGGCCTGTTTATCGCCTTTTACACCATTGCCGGAGGCATTGAGGCCGTCATCTGGACGGACGTCGTACAGGCCATTATCCTTTTCCTCGGCGGCATTTTGTGCCTGATCATCGTAGCCATAGACCTGCCAGGCGGGGTAGGGCAGGTCATTGAGATCGGCAGCGCCCAGAATAAGTTTAGCCTGGGCAGTTTCGACTGGGACCTGGCTGAGCGGACCTTCTGGACGGTGGCCATTCTGGGAGTTGTCAACTGGCTGACGATCTACGGGGGAGACCAGAATATGGTTCAGCGGTACGCCGCTGCCCGCTCTACCCGGGAAGCCCGAAAAGCTACCGCCCTGTATTCCGCTATTGCCCTGCCTATGTGGGTGCTTTTCTTCTTCGTCGGCACCTCCCTCTTTGCTTATTACTTTACCTTTCCCGACCCCCGGGTTGCCGAACTGGAGGCCGACCAGGTGTTGCCTTTTTTTGTACTGACCCAGGTGCCGGCAGGCGTAGCCGGTATCGTTATCTCGGCAGTGCTGGCAGCCGCAATGAGCAGCCTCGACTCCGGGATCAATGCCATCTCAACGGTAAGCGTCGTGGATCTGATGAAACCCTATCTGGCCCGGGGGCGTGACGACAAATACTACCTGCGGAGCGCCAGGCTGATCGCCCTGGCTGTTACCATCCTCGTTATCCTGGGAGCCATCTTCTTTAGCCGGATAGAAAAAGAGAGCATGAACGACATCAGCCTGATCGTTACCAGTGTCTTCGGCGGGTGCCTGATGGGTTTATTTATGCTTGGGTTTTTCACGCGCTGCGTTGACGGCGCTTCCGCGACTATTGCCATGGCCCTGGCCATACTGTTCAACATCTATCTCGGCCTGGGCGCATTGGGATGGTTGCCGCCGGCTGTGACATTGGGCATACACACCTACTGGGTAGGGGCGGCGGTCAATGTTTTTTTCATCATTTTTGCCCTCCTCTTCAGCTTTCTTTTGCGCAGAGAAGCAGAAGGACTGGAAGGCCTGACCGTCTGGACGATGCCCCGGAAGGCAAAAAAGACTTAGGGCAAGTTATAGAAATGCTTTTTTTTGGCTAAAAGGCTAGTTGGTAGCCGAAAATTTTCCAAAAATGCAAAAAACCACCAAAAGATTTTTTTTATTCAATTTATTGATTAACTTTGCTTTAACGTTAAAGCAGAATGAAGAAAAGAGTTTCGTTAAAAGATATTGCGGATGTCGTTGGGGTGTCGACCAGCCTGGTTTCTTACGTCCTGAATAATAAAGGTAAGGAGAACCGGGTATCGGAAGAAACGGCGAAGCGGATCCGGGAAGTGGCCAGGGAACTCAATTACCAGCCCAATCAGATCGCCCGGAGCCTCAAAAGCCAGCGGTCACAATCGATCGGGTTGATCGTTGCCGATATTTCCAACCCTTTCTTTTCCAATATGGCGCGGACGATTGAAGACGAGGCGCATTCGAGGAATTACACCGTCATTTTCGGGTCATCCGATGAAAACAGCACAAAGCTCAAAAAAGTACTGGATTTTTTGACCACCCGTCAGGTTGACGGATTTATCATAGCTCCTACGGAAGGGTGCGAAGAGACGGTCAGGGAGCTCATGAAAAACAAAACTCCTTTTGTGCTCATAGACCGGTATTTTGAAAGCCTGTCGGCCAATTATGTGATCATCGACAATTTCCAGGCTTCCAGAGATGCGGTCAGCCATTTATTGGAAAAGGGGTATACGCGGGTAGGCCTTGTATCTTACCGGTCGGAGCTCATTCATTTCCGGAACCGGGTAAGAGGGTATGAGGAAGCGTTGAAAAATGCCGGCATTACTCCGGATGCAAAATACGTTAAGGAAGTCAGCTACGACACTTTTGAAACAGAGATGAAAAAAGCAGTCCGGGAGCTGATCTTTGAAGATAAGGCCGAGGCCATCTTTTTCTGCACCAATACCCTGGCCATAGAAGGGTTGAAACAGATCTTCGGCCTGGGCAGGAAAGTACCGGAAGAAATTGATGTCGTAGCCTTTGACCAGAGTATAGCCTACGACTTTTTTGAATATTTCATTCCCCATATCAGCCAGCCAATTAAAGAAATCGGACAGGAGGCGGTCAGAGTCCTCCTTGAGCAAATCAACGGTGAAAATGAAGGCGATGCCCGGATTTGCCTGAAGGCAAAACTGAAATCTCACCCCGCACCGGCTGATGAATTGAAAACGGCCTGAGGCTTTAATTTTCACCCAGTTGCTTAAACGTTTAAGCTTTTGAACTTCCTGATGGATATATCTGAGATTTCGGAATAAAGCGGGCAAAACGTGCATAATTTTCAAACTATTAATCAGTACTAGTTATGAAACTGGATATTACAAAAAACATTGGGCGGCTTAAGGGCTGCATGCCTGCGTTTCAGGCAATTGTACTACAGCTGTTAATGGTGACATCCCTGACAGCTTTCCATGGCCCTACCGGGATAGCCGGCGATAACGGCCTGCTGTTTCCAGAGGCCATAACAGTAACCGGAAAAGTAACCAGTGAGGACAGCCCGGAAGGGTTGCCGGGCGTGAATGTTACCGTAAAGGGAACCAGCCTGGGAACCGTGACGGATATTAACGGAACCTTTTCCATAGAGGTTCCTTCCGAAGAATCGGTGCTGGTCTTCAGTTTTATCGGGTATGAGAGACAGGAAGTCAGGGTAGGAAACCAAACCGTCATCAACGTAGGCCTTCTGCCCGATGCCAGAACCCTGGATGAAGTTGTGGTGATCGGTTACGGTACGCAGACCAAGCGGGACCTGACCGGCTCCGTGTCGAAGCTGACGGATGAAAATTTCAACCAGAGTGTCAATACTTCCATTGAACAGTTGATCGAAGGGAAGGCGGCCGGCGTGCAGGTCGTTCAGAACAGTGGCGAACCGGGAGGGGGCATGTCTATCGATATCCGGGGCGTAGGGTCTATCAACGCCGGCAGCGCGCCCCTGTATGTCGTTGACGGATTGCCCATAGAAAACTCAGTACTGATCGGGGGCACCGGCAACCAGGTTGCGCCAACGCGGTCGCCCCGAAACCCCATCAGCTTTCTCAATCCTGCCGATATTGCCTCCATTGAGATCCTCAAGGATGCTTCCGCCACCGCCATATACGGCGCCCGCGGAGCCAATGGCGTTATTCTCATCACCACCAAGTCGGGGGCCTCTGGCCAGTTGAAGATCGACTACAACGGGCATGTCGGCTTCAATACCGTACACAACCGCCTCGGCCTGTTGCAGCCGCAGGATTACATGGAGGGGATCAACAGCCTCATCGAGGCCGGCGGCGGCGACCCCACCGAGCGCGTCACCGGGATCCAGGCTGGCGGCACCGACTGGCAGGAGGTAATCTACCGGGACCAGGCCCTGCTCCAGAAGCACAACCTCAGCTTTTCCTGGGGCAACAACCAGACCACCTACCTCGTCGCCGTGAACAATACCCGCGAAGAAGGATTGGTGGAAAAGACCTCCTTCAACCGCTTCGGGGGGCGCTTCAACCTGAACCACAGTACCGACCGCTTCAATTTCGGCATCAGCGCCACCTCCAGTTACATCAGAGATATTTTTGTGCCCAACGGGTTTGACGTCAACCTGCGCGGCGGCGCCATCAATGCGGCCAAGCTGTACGACCCCACCCTGGGCATCAGGGATGAAAACGGGGATTATATCATTACGGAGTTTATGGACATCGACAACCCGCTGGCCATTATTACCGGCAACCACATGGAGGGCAACCGGTACCGGTATCTGGGTACGGTATTCGCCGAGTACTTTGTCCTTCCCAGCCTGAGCGTCAAGGTCCGGGCAGGGGGAGACGCCAACAACGAAGACAAGACCATCTACAAAGACCGCACGACCATCATCGGCAATTCCCTGGGTGGAGTAGCTACGGCCTACAACGGCGCCCAGACCAATTACCTGGTGGAAGGAACCCTCAATTTCTTCGAGAACTTCGGAGATCATGATGTCGGCATTCTGGCAGGGGCCACCACCCAGAAGTTCATGACCAGGTTCAGCGAACAACAAGCCAATAATTTCACCACCGACGCCACGCTGGCCAATAATTTCGGGCTGGCCGACCGCTCCACCCTGATCAATAACAGCTTTAAGGAAACCAATACCCTGCTGTCTTATCTGGGGCGGGTAAACTACAAATACCGGGACAAGTACCTGCTGACCGCCTCTTACCGTATTGACGGCTCCAGCCGTTTCGGCGAAGGCAACCGGTTCGGCTTCTTCCCCTCCTTTTCTCTGGGATGGCTGATCGACCAGGAATCCTTCTTCCCCTCCACCGATGTGATAGATATGCTCAAGCTGAGGGGAAGCTGGGGCCAGACCGGCAACCAGGAGATCGGCAACAACAACGCCATCGTGACTTTCGCCTCCGGCAGCCGTACCAGCTACGTGCTGGACGACCAGTTTGTTACCAGCCTCAACCCGACCCGGATCGCTAACCCGGACCTGCAGTGGGAAACCACCGAACAAATAGACATAGGTATTGATTTCAGCCTCTATGCCGGCAGGATCTCCGGTTCCATAGACTGGTACCAGAAGAAAACCACGGATATGCTGCTCAACCTGCCGATACCAAGGTCCAGCGGGTACAGCAGCAGGCTGGTCAATATCGGCAGCATGGAGAACTCGGGCTTCGAATTTGCCCTGACGACCTACAACGTCACGGGCCGGGACTTCAGCTGGAGTTCCGACCTCAACTTCTACACCCTCAAGAACGAAGTGACGGAGCTGGGAGGAATTCCGCGCATCCTTACGGGAAGCTTCTCTGCCGCCGCCGGCAACATCAGCATCATCGAGCCGGGGCAGCCCCTGCGCTCGTTCTACGGCCATGAAGTGGTCGGCATCTGGCAGGAAGGAGACGATTTCTCCTCGATCACCAATAATGTGAGCCCCGGCGACTTCAAGTTCAGGGACGTGAACGGAGACGGCACCATCGACGGAGACGACCGGGTCATCCTCGGCAATTCCTTCCCGGATTTCACCTGGGGCTTCGGCAATACCTTCAAGTTCAAGAACCTCAGCCTCTACGTTTTCTTCCGGGGCGTGGAAGGCGTGAGCATGATCAACGGCAACCTGCTGGAGCAGTACTTCCCGCGGTCCGGCGTCCGGATAAACCGCTTTGCCGAGCCGTTCCTGAACCGCTGGACGCCCTCTAACCCGACCAATGCCGAGCCTTCTTATCTCAATGTGGACCAGCACTCTCAGGGCGTGAATTCCCGGACCGTTTCCGACGCCTCCTTCATTAAGCTTCAGACGGTGCGGCTGAGCTATACCGTGCCCGCCCGGTTGATACAGGGCGCATTCCGGTCGATCGAAGTATATGCCACCGGCATCAACCTCCTTACCTTTTCCGACTACGAGGGGCATGACCCGGCGCTTAACCCCAACGGCAGCGCCAACTTCCGGATCGACTGGAACGGGTATCCTTCAGCGACCTCCTTCCTGTTCGGCCTGAACCTGGGCTTCTGAACCGGCTTTTGTTAAATTTTCAAAAAGAGCAATCATGAAATCGACTAAATATATCATCCGAAGCTTACTCTTGTTGTCCACCTTCCTGTTCGTCCGGTGTGAATCGGTGCTGGAACCGGAGATATTCTCTGAAACGGCGCCCGATAATTTGTTCAACTCTCTGGAAGGGGTGGAATCCGTACTCTACGGGGCATACGCCAACGCTGCCGAAATGGGCGGCAATGATTGCGCCCAGCAAATATCCGCTTCTGAGATCATGACGGATGTCGGCTTCGTCACTGCGGGCGCCATTGCCAACTGGGCCACCAATTTTCAGGATTTTATCCTCGATGGGGTGGGGAGCAGCATGTACAGTGTATTCTGGAATGACCCTTACCAGGCTATCCGGAATGCGCATATCCTCCTGGAAAATATCGAGGAGGCCAATATCAGTGAGGAGTCCAAAAGCCTCATCCGGGCGGAGGCCAGGTTCATCAGAGCCCTTTCCTATTACAAGCTTTACATACGCTTTGGGCCGGTGCCCTTGCGTACCAGTTCAACCCAGGAACTGGAGATCCCCAGGGCTGGAGAACAGGAGTACATTAGTTTTATAGAAACGGAACTCCTGGAAGCCATGCCCAACCTGCCGGGCCCCGGCGCCGACAAACAATGGGGCAGAGCCCACAAGGCGCAGCCATGGGATTGCTTACCAAAGTCTACCTGAACACCAAACAATGGCAGAAATGTGCCGACATGGCGCAGGACATAATGGGCCTGGGGTACTACGAATTATTCCCGGATTACTTCGAGCTGTTCATGGTGAAAAGTGAACGCAACAACGAGCTGCTCTGGGTGAGGCCGGCAAAAGCCGACCTCGGCCGGGAGGCGAATATCAGCTTTATGAACTTCGCCTGGCCGCAAAGCTTCGCCAGCCATCCCCGGACCGGGCTGGAATTCTGTGACGGCTGCCGCAACTTCGCCACCATGGCCAGGATCCGGGACGACTTCTGGTTTTCTTTCCATCCCGATGACCGGCGGAAGGACCTGATGCTCGAGGAATACATTACTACCGGCGGGGAACTGATCGACCTCAGGCCGCCCGCCGACAACGTGCGCCCCTTCAAGTACTGGCCCGCCGATGACTTCGCCGGCCCGGCCTACGGCAACGACGTACCGGACATCCGCTACGCCGATATCCTGCTGTCCAGGGCCGAAGCGCTGAACGAGCTCAACGGCCCCAACCAGGAGTCGATCGACCTGATCAATGAGGTGCGGCAGAGATCCGGCGTTCCGGATATCTCCCTCAATGACTTTGCCTCCAAGGACGACCTGAACAGCCACATCCTCGATGAGCGCGGCTGGGAATTCTGGTGGGAAGGCAAAAGGAGGGAAGACCTCATCCGCCACGGCGAGTTCATCACCAGGGCCAAGGCCCGCGGGCTGCCGGCACAGGACCATCATGTGCGCCACCCGATTCCGCTTTTTGCACTGGACGCCAATCCTTTGCTGGAGCAAAATCCGGGATATTGACATTTATTTGATTCCCCTTTTCTTACATATTTACTAGAGAGCGTTGAAAACCTGTCTGCACGCCGGCTCTGAATTTTTAAGGAGTCGGCGGCAGCAGGTTTTTTTGCCATCTCTGATTGACGAAATAACCTGTATCCTTTATGTTATTGAAAAAACTATTGCCCCTCGGAGCCCTGGTGTGCCTCACCCAGTGTACTTCACCGGAAAAAGAAGCGGAAAAGGATGCATCCGCCAACGGTTTTACCATGCTGGCCTATCAGAATGAAGGCCTGGTGGTTGGCCTGGGCGTAGGCCTGTGGGCCTGGCCGCTGCCCATGGATTTCGACGGAGACGGAGACATGGACCTCGTCGTCGCTTGTCCGGATACGCCGTATAACGGCGCCTATTTTTTTGAAAATAAGAACAACGCAGCGGGTGCAATGCCGGCCTTTGAAACTGCCGTCCATCTGGGCCCCGGGCATAAGAACCTCCAGGTTTCCTTCGTGGACGGAGAGCCCAGGGTGCTCGGCCCCGGGGTGGAATACCGCAACTTCCGGGACAGCATTTTTTCGGACCCCATCCAGCTCTATCCCAGTGAGGAACTGGAAAGCCGGCACGAAAAGATCCGGTTCAGCCAGTGGAAGTACGTCGATTATGAGAATGACGGCGACCTGGACCTCATCGCCGGCATTGACGACTGGGGCGATTACGGCTGGGATAATGCCTTCGATGAGAACGGCAACTGGACGAACGGCCCCCTGCACGGCTATGTTTATCTGCTGGAAAATGTGGATGGCGAATACCGGGAGAAAGGAAAAATAATGGCTGGCGGCAAACCTATCGACGTATACGGCGCGCCCTCCCCCAACATGAACGACTTCGACGGGGACGGCGACCTGGACATCATCTGCGGGGAATTCCTCGACCGTTTTACCTGGTTCGAAAATACCGGCAGCCGCGAAAACCCGGAATTTGCCGCGGGGCGCTTCCTGCAGAACGAGGACGGGATCATAAAAATGGACCTTGAAATGATCACGCCCGCCGCCGTTGACTGGGACAGGGACGGCGACGTCGACCTGGTGTGCGGTGATGAGGACGGCAGGGTGGCCCTGGTGGAGAATACCGGGGCAGTGAAAGACGGAATGCCGGTGTTCAAGTCTCCCGTCTATTTCGAGCAGAAGGCCGGGCATGTCAAGTTTGGCGCTCTGGCTACCCCTTACAGCGTCGACTGGGACGACGACGGGGATGAGGACCTGATCAGCGGCAACACCGCCGGGTACATCGGTTTCATTGAGAACCTCGACGGCGGCAACCCGCCAAAATGGGGCAAGCCCCAACGCCTCACCGCCGATGGCGAGGTGATCCGGATAATGGCCGGCGACAGCGGCTCCATACAGGGCCCGGCCGAAGCGAAATGGGGATATACCACCCTTTCGGTTGCCGACTGGGATGGCGACGGGCTGAAGGACATCATCGTCAATTCCATCTGGGGAAAGATAGAATGGTTTAAAAACATTGGCTCCAAAGGCGCTCCCGCCCTGGCTGCCTCTCAGCCGGTGCAGGTGGCTTGGGAAGGGAGCCCTATTCCCAAACCGGAGTGGAACTGGTGGGATCCGGCGCCCGGCGAGCTGGCCACCCAATGGCGGACGACGCCCCAGGCCATCGACTGGAACAAGGATGGCCTGACGGACCTCGTCATGCTGGACCACGAAGGCTACCTGGCCTACTTTGAGCGCTTTAAAGACGGCGAAACGCTGAGGCTCAGGCCCGGAAAGCGCATTTTCTATGGAACCAACGCCTCCGAATTCGGCCGGAAAAATGAGGTGGAAAACGAACAGCCGGGGCCCCTGCGGCTGAATACCGGAAAGTACGGCAAGAGCGGCCGCCGGAAATGGTGCTTTGCCGACTGGGACCAGGATGGCGACCTGGATATCCTGCTCAACAGCACCAGCGTAGCCCTGCTGGAGAATACCGGCGAAGAGGGCGGCAAGGTGCAATTTGCCTTCCGCGGCAACCTCTCGGACCAAAAGCTTGCCGGCCATACCACCAGCCCGACGACGGTTGACTGGGATGGCAATGGCGTCCCGGATCTCCTTTTGGGCGCCGAAGACGGTTTTTTCTACTATTTGCCCAACAACCACGGGCATAACGCAAAATAGTCCCGATATGAAAAAATTGCCAAAAGGGCTATGGCCGGTGATGCTGACTCCCTTTAATGAAGATAACGAGCCGGACCTCAAAGGCCTGGCGGAACTGACGGAATTCTATATCGCTGCCGGCTCCGACGGCCTGTTTGCCAACTGCCTGTCGAGCGAAATGTTCCAGCTGACAAGCCGGGAGCGGCTCCTGATCACAAAAACGGTAGTGGATACTGCCGCCGGCAGGGCGCCGGTGGTTGCCACCGGCACTTTTGGAAGTAAGGTGCAGGCCAATGCGGATTTCATCAAGCGGTTATTTGAAACCGGCGTTGCGGCCGTGGTTATTAATACCAACCAGGTAGCCGGGCTGAGTGACGATGATGTGGTGTTCCGGAGCAATATGGATGCCCTCCTGGCCCAAACCGGCGAGATCCCGTTGGGGTTGTACGAATGCCCGGTGCCTTACAAAAGGCTGCTCTCTCCGGAGGTCGTCAGGTGGCTGGCGGAGACGGGCCGGTTTTGCTATCTCAAGGATACGAGCTGCAACCTTGGAGCGATCCGGGAAAAGATCGAAGCGGCCCGGGGCTCCTCGCTGGGCCTGTACAATGCCAACACGCCGACGGGCCTGGAGTCTCTGAAGGCAGGCGCCAGCGGCATGTCTCCCATCGGGGCGAATTTCTATCCGGAGCTTTATGCCTATCTTATCCGCTACGAGTTCCTGGATGCCGGCGATGAACGCCTGGCAAAGGTGGAGGCTTTCCTGAGTATTTTCGATGAAGTGATCGACCGTTTTTACCCCCTGTCCGCCAAGCTGTTTCTGAAAAGGCGGGGGCTGGATATCTCCGTTAACTCCAGGAAACAGGTTCCGGCCCTGGCCCAGGAGAATCTCCTGAAACTCGACGCCCTCTGGTATGCCTTTAACGGCCTGGCGGAAGAGCTCGGTATCCGTATCCTGCAGTCCGAGTCTCTGTAATTTCTCCGCCGGTAACGATAATACGACAATCGCATGATGGAAATACTGAAGTTGCCGCTCGCCCTTTTTTTGTTCATTCTTGCCGTTCCCCTCTCTCAGGCTCAGCAGGAAAGGCCGAACATCCTGTTCATCTACACGGATGACCAGGCGCCGTGGGCGCTGGGCGCCTCGGGTGACCCCAATGCCCATACCCCTAACCTGGACCGGTTGGTGGAGGAGGGCGCCTATCTGAAGAATTCCTTCGTAACAACTCCGGTCTGCAGCCCGGCCCGCGCCAGCCTGATGACAAGCCGGTATGCCGGCGAATACGGCATATACGATTTCATTCCCCAGCCGGGGCACCGCCTGTACAACCCGGAAAGCGACAAGGGCCTCAACCCGGAGAGCGTCACTTTCGCCGAAGTGTTGCAGCAGGCCGGGTACGCCACCGGCCTTATCGGCAAATGGCACCTGGGCGACTGGACGCAAACGGACGATAAAAAGTACCACCCCACCAACCATGGATTCGATTACTTCATGGGGCTGACAGGGGGCGGAACCAGCCCGGATAACCCGACGCTGGAGAAGGAAGGAACCGTCAGGGAGTTCGAGGGGCTGACTACTAATATCCTGACGGATCATGCGCTCGAATTCATGGAGGAAAATACAGGCGGCCCCTTCCTGCTCTGCCTGAACTACCGGGCCCCTCACAGCCGGTGGCTGCCAGTGGCCGAAGAGGACTGGGCGCCCTATGAGGATATGGACCCCGTTCTGCCTAACCCCGGTTATCCGGATCTCGACATTGAAAAGGCAAAACGGAAAATGCGGGAGTACCTGGCCAGCACCTCAGGCGTCGACCGCAGCGTAGGGCGTATTATGAGGCGTTTGGAAGAGCTGGGTATTTCGGAAAACACCATCGTCATCTTTACCTCCGACCATGGCTATAACATGGGCCACAACGGCATCGAACACAAGGGGAACGGCATCTGGATCACCAAATCCCTGCCGCCGCCCACCGGGCATATCCCCGGCAAATACCGCCCCAACTTGTACGACAATTCCCTCAGGGCGCCGGCTATCGTCCGGTGGCCGGGGGTGATTCGGCCAGGGACGGCCATCGGCGAGGTTACTACCAGCCTCGACTGGTACCCCACAATCGTGGAAATGGCCGGGGCCGAACTGCCGAAAGAAGAAATTATCCGCGGGCGCAGCCTCCTTCCCCTGCTTAAAGGAGAGGAAGTTTCCGAATGGGACAACAGCTTTTTCGCGGAATACAGCATGGTCAATTACTGCAAGGCCTATATGCGCTGCTACCGCACCCCGCAGTGGAAACTGGTGCGGGATTTTCTCAACCCCGAGCGCGATGAGTTATACCATATCGCCAAAGACCCGGAGGAGAACATCAATTTGATCCACGACTGCCGGGCAGAAGTCAAGGCAGTCATCAAAGAGTTGGATGAAAAGCTCAGGGCCCGGATGGCGGAATTAAATGACCCGGTGCTGAAAGGCATCTTCCCTGAATTAGCACAATAGCAGAAACCACTGATCAATGAACGGTATAGACCTGACGGTTTTTTTCCTTTACATGGCAGGCATTACGATCTTCGGAGGATCGTTTTTCCGAAAGAACAAATCATCCGAGGCTTTCACTCTGGGCAACAGCGATATTCCCGGGTGGGTGGTCACCATGTCGATCTTCGCCACCTTTGTCAGCAGCATCAGCTACCTGGCCCTGCCGGGCATCGCCTTTCAGTCCAACTGGAATGCTTTCGTATTCAGTTTATCCCTCCCCATTGCCGCCTTTTTTGCCATTAAATTTTTTGTGCCGCTGTATCGCCGGGTGAACAGCCCCTCGGCCTATACTTACATGGAGCAGCGCTTTGGGCCCTGGGCCAGGGTTTACGTTTCGCTGTGTTATCTGTTGACGCAGCTGATGCGGATTGGCACGATACTCTACCTGCTGGCCCTGGCCCTTAATGCCATTATCGGTTGGGATATAGCCACGATCATCATCGTCACCGGGGTGGTGGTAACGGCCTATTCCATGCTGGGCGGTTTACAGGGGGTAGTGTGGACGGATGCCATTCAGGGTATCATCCTGATCGCAGGAGCGGTGGTCTGTGCCGTTTACATTCTGTTTGCCATGCCGGAGGGGCCGGAGCAACTGTTTGCCATCGCGGCGGAGAATGATAAGTTCAGCCTGGGGAGTTTCGGGCTGGAATTGTCGGAGCCCACTTTCTGGGTCGTCCTGGTTTATGGCATTTTCATCAACCTTCAGAATTACGGCATCGACCAGAATTACGTCCAGCGCTATATGGCTTCCCGGTCGGACCGGGCTGCCAAACGCTCTGCCTTTTATGGGGGGATGCTGTACATTCCGGTCTCTGCGCTTTTCCTGTTCATCGGCACGGCCCTGTTTGCGTATTACGGCTCAGCGGCGGCAGAGCTTCCCGCCGAGCTTCAGGATATCAACCGGAGCGACCGGGTATTTCCCTACTTCATTGTCAACCAGTTGCCGACAGGCGTTACCGGCCTGCTCATCGCATCCATTTTCGCAGCCGGAATGAGCACCGTATCGACCAGCTTCAACAGCTCGGCGACGGTTTTTCTCACCGATTACTACAACAAGTTCCTCAAGCGCGAGGCCTCCGACCGGGAAGCGATGCGGGTGCTGTATCTGTCTTCTGTAGTCATCAGCGTGCTGGGCATTGCCATCGGTATCGCGATGATCAATGTCAAGAGCGCCCTGGATGCCTGGTGGAAGCTGGCCTCCATCTTCAGCGGGGGCATGCTGGGCCTTTTCCTGCTGGGGGCTTTTTCCCCGCGCCGGAATGTGGTGGGGGCAGTCATCGGCGTCATCGCCGGCCTGCTGGTCATTCTTTGGCTGAGCTTGTCTAATGTTTTCCTGGGGGAAGATGCTATTGGCAACCAGTTCCATACTTACCTGACCATCGTTTTCGGGACGACGGCCATCTTCCTGGTGGGGTTCCTGATATCGCTTTTGGGAAAGAAAAATGACGAGGCATGAAGTACGCGGTAAATACCTGGACAATTTTAGTTATGTCAATACTGCTTCGAATTCGAAGCGTTAAGAGCCATTTTCCTGGAGTTTGTGTCCGGTTGTTATATGGCTATATTATTAAATTGTTTTTGCCCGGGCCCTCAATAGTATTGATCTTAACCCTTGCCGCACCGTGCGCTTCCGCCCAGGCAGGGCCGCCGGGGGTGGTAGTGGGCCATTCGCCGGCCGAAACCCGGGTATACCTCGGCTCTCCTTCCATTGTGGTGTTGGACGATGGAACCTATGTGGCCGCTTACCAGACGTTTGGGAAGGAACTGCGGCGCCGGGGCGAACCGGAAGAAACGATTATCGCTACCTCCAGGGACCGGGGCGCGTCCTGGGAGCAACTGGACACGATCCGGAAAATGTCGTGGGCCAATTTATTCCTTTTCCGGGGCGAACTGTATTTGATGGGAACGGCCGGCCACTACGGCCCCCTGGTGATCCGAAAGAGCCTGGACGGGGGAAAGTCCTGGACGGCCCCCGAGAGCCGGGAGCAGGGCCTGTTGAGGGACGATCAGGAATACCATACCGCCCCCATGCCCATGCTGCTGCACAATGGCCGGATATACAGAGCTATAGAAGACCGCAACCCGCCCGAGAAGTGGGGCGTGAATTTCCGGTCGATGGTGATCTCGGCCCCGCTGGGCGCCGACTTGCTGAAGGCCTCTAGCTGGGCCGTCAGCAACCGCCTGCGGTACGATCCCGAATGGCCGGGGCGGGCATGGCTGGAGGGCAACCTCGTTGTCGGGCCGGAAGGAAAGATCTGGAACATCCTCCGCAATGATACCCGCCCCGAGGGAGGTACTGCCTGTATGATACAGGTGTCTGAATATGGAGAAACGGTAAGTTTCGATCCGGAAACCGGCTTTATAGCATTTCCGGGCGGCTGTAAAAAATTCACCATCCGATACGATGCCGTTTCCGGGCGTTACTGGTCGTTGTCGAACTACATCCCCGATGAATACAGAGGCCACAACCCGGAGCGGACCCGCAATACCCTCGCTCTTGTCTCTTCCGCCAACCTGCGGGACTGGGAAGTGAACAAGATCGTGCTTCAGCATCCCGATGTGGAATACACCGGTTTTCAGTACGCCGACTGGCAGTTCGAAGGCGAGGACATCATTGCGCTGATCCGGACGGCCTACCCCGAGCCCGGCGGCGCCAAAGCCCATAACTGCCACGATGCGAATTACATCACCTTTTACCGGGTGGAGGGCTTTCGGGATTTTGTTGATTAGGAGAAATTTAAAGAAACAACCGACCAATGATACGACGGCTGACCTCCATTTTTTTACTCTTTTCTGTCATCCTTTCCCCGGCCCTGCCGCAGGCAGCCCCCCGCCCCAATGTCATTTTTATCATGGCGGACGACCTGGGGTACGGCGACCTGGGGTGCTACGGACAGGAAAAGATCCGGACGCCGAATATCGACCGGCTGGCGGCGGAAGGGATGCGTTTTACCCAGGCCTATGCCGGCTCGTCGGTCTGCGCCCCTTCCCGTTCCAGCCTGATGACGGGGTTCCACAACGGGCACAAC
>JAGFJE010000766.1 GCA_024103175.1 Phaeodactylibacter sp. | reverse complement strand
TGGAGGGTGTTCCGCAGGCGGGCTCCGTCGTTGAAGTAGTAAATCCCGACGATGGCCAGGTCGGAGACGAAAGTCGGGGATTTTTCAACGAAATCGGTAATGGTGTTGTCGTCATTAACCTTCACTACGCCGAAGGAGGAGGGGTCTTCCACCTTCTGCACCCAGATGATGCCGTCTTCCGCGGGGTTAAAGGTAAAGTTGGCTTTGAACAAGGTGTCGGCAAAAGCCACCAGGCAGTGGCCGTCCAGGCTGGGTTTGGCGCAGAGTACGGCATGGCCCGGGCCCAGGGGCTCGTCCTGATAATAGATGGAACACCGGGCGCCGATACTTTCGGCGACCTTGTGCAGTTGCCGTTCGGCTTCGGGGCCGAAATCGCCAATGACAAAGGCCACTTCATCCACCTTTTCATCCAGTGCTGCACTGAGGTCTTCAACGATGCGCCGGACGATGGGCTTGCCGGCCACGGGGATCAATGGTTTGGGAACAGTCAGGGTGTGAGGGCGGAGGCGGGAGCCGCGGCCCGCCATGGGAATGATGATCTTCATGGATTAGTTTTGTTTTGGTTGTGCCTAATGATATAAAGCTTTTCTTGCTGTCATGTTTTATTCCATGACAGATAATGATACGAGGCCGCTGGAAAAACGGCCGCTCTATTGCTGGGAATTTTGAGCAGGCGACGGAGCGGCGGGCAATAATTTACAACTTTTTTCTTTTACGGGCCCCTGAAGTTTATCCGGCCAGGATGGGCGGGGCGGCCCGTCCGAAAAGTAAGCCATGCCGGCCGAAACCGGCATGGCCGCGCCCCATTGATTCCTGTACGAAGGGAATACAGAGAGGGGCGCTGGGTTACGCGCTGGCTATTCCACCACGGTTACCTTCAGCATATTGGTCCGGAAACGGCGGTGCAACGGCATGCTGGCCGTGTTGATGATGATGTCGCCCGGTTTGACCCGGCCTTCCTTTTTGAGGATATCGGTGACATCCTGTATGGTGTCATCAGTGGTGGTAAAGCGATCATAGTAGAAACAGCGCACTCCCCAGACGAGGTTGAGCGTAGCCAGCATGTGCATGCGGTCTGAGAAAATGTAAATGTCTTTTTTGGGGCGGTAGCTCGACACTTTGAAGGCCGTATAGCCGGAGCTGGTCATACCGACGATGGCCTTGGCCCCGATGTCCATGGCGGTCTTGCCGGCGTTGAAGCAGACGATGTCCGACTGGAAAGTCCGGGATTTGGGGTGGGCCACTGGCCGTCGGCCGTCGAAGTTGAAGTGCGTTTCCGCTACTTCGATGATCTTGTTCATGGCTTCCACCACCTTCACCGGGTGTTTGCCCACTGACGTCTCCCCACTGAGCATTACGGCGTCGGCGCCGTCGAGGACGGCGTTGGCCACGTCGGTGATCTCAGCCCGGGTAGGGCTGGGGTTGGTGATCATACTATCCATCATCTGGGTGGCGACGATGACCGGGCGGGCCCGCTGTATACACTTGGCGATGATGTCCTTCTGAATGAGCGGCAGCTGCTCCATCGGCACTTCAATGCCCAGGTCGCCCCGGGCGACCATAATAGCGTTGGAATGTTTGATGATCTTGTCGATGCGGTTTACCGCTTCCGGCTTCTCGATCTTGGCAATGATCTTGGCCGGATGGTTCTTGGCGGCAATGCGCCGGGCCAGGTCCTTTACGTCTTTGGAAGACCGGACAAAGGAAAGGGCGACCCAGTTGATCGGCTGGGTGAGGATGAAATCCAGGTCGGCCAGGTCCTTTTCGGTCAGGCAGGGCAGAGAGATCTTTGTTTTCGGCAGGTTGACGCCCTTGTTGGAGGAGAGCACCCCTCCGAAGAGGGTCTTCAGCCGGACGGTATCTTTTTGGTTGGTCTCGATCACTTCAAAGACGAGTTTGCCATCGTCGACCAGAACGCGCTCTCCCACCTTGACGTCCTGAGGGAATTGCTCGTAACTCATGTAAATCTTTTCCATGGTCCCGATGCATTCCTCGTTGACCAGGGTGATCACATCCCCTTCTTTGAGTTCCAGGGCGTTATCCTTGATCTTACCGACGCGGAGCTTGGGCCCCTGGAGGTCGGCTAGCAGCCCGATGTGAAGGTTGTACTTCTCATTGATGTAGGTGACGTGGTTGATCACTTCGAGGTGGTCCTCATGGTTGCCATGAGAAAAGTTGAGGCGAAAAACGTCGACACCGGCCCTGACGAGCTCCAGCAGGTTCGAGTAGGAGCTGGAAGCAGGCCCTACAGTGGCGACGATCTTGGTATTCTGATGGTCTACAATTTTCATAGACATTGGTGATTTAAATTGAGTGGGCTTGGATAAGGGCAAGGCGAAGGTTTTGACTGCAAGTAAGTGTAAAAAATACAATAATTGGTATTGTAAAAGTACAGCTATCTGAAAAATATTCAAATATCCGCTCGGGAAAAGTAACCGTATTTATCATAATCCGTTGCCGAAAAGTGGAATTACCGGCTTTTCATCCTGCTGAGCCGGAATTCCGGACGGTGACAGAAAGTTATTCTGCAATGCTATGGGATATAATAAAAGACTCCGTAAATACGCGCTTTTTCGGGAAATTTCTACGTCGTTCAATCTGGCAAACACCCAATAATGATAGGGCATCGGGCGTGGCTACAAGGTAATTTTTTTTTTTAAAAACTTTGGTTATCAGGGGAGTTCTATGTTTCTTTGCATCGCAATCGTAAACCAATAAAGCGAATTCACTATGTCTAGCATTGCAGAAAGAGTAAGTAAAATCATCGTCGACAAGCTCGGCGTCGACGAATCTGAGGTAACTCCGGATGCCAGCTTTACGAATGATCTGGGGGCTGACTCTCTGGACACCGTGGAACTGATCATGGAATTTGAAAAGGAGTTTGATATCTCCATTCCGGATGAACAAGCCGAGAACATCCAAACTGTTGGGCAAGCGATTGAATATCTCGAGGCCAATTCCAAATAACGGCTCAGTTCAAAAATATTTGAATTAGATGTTCATTTTTCTGCAAATTAGAGGTAAATATATACTGCCTCTAATTTGTGGTTTTAAGGGGAAGCATAGGCTTTCCACCGGCTTACAGGCCATAAAGAGCGCCTTTGCTGGCCACCTGTCCTTTCGGCAGGGCAGTTCCCGGCTCCAGCCGCAGCCTAGCGAAAGCAGAACGAATTAAGGGGCGAATGGAAGCTACTGTAAGCCAGGACGTTAAGGGACTACGAAATCGCCCGTTAATTTGGCCGGGCCGCACTATCGAATAATTACATATAATTGAAACGGAGCGCCGCGCAAAAGTAAAATAATAAAGCAGATGAAAAGGGTTGTTGTAACAGGAATAGGGGCATTGACCCCGATCGGCAACAATATCAAAGCTTACCTCGAAGGCCTGCAAAATGGCGTAAGCGGCGCCAACTTGATCACACGCTTCGACGCATCCCACTTTAAGACGCAATTCGCCTGCGAGGTAAAGGATCTCGATATAGAAAGCTTTATCGACCGCCGCGAGGCGCGCCGTATGGACCTGTTTGCCATCTACGGCGCCATATCTTCCGATGAGGCTATCGCCGATGCGGGGCTGGAACCTGAGAAGCTGGACCTCAGCCGGGTGGGCGTCATCTGGGGGTCCGGTATCGGGGGGCTGAAGTCCCTGGAAACGGAGATCGAGGAGTATATCACCGGTAGTGGTACGCCGAGGTACAACCCCTTCATGATCCCCAAGATGATCGTGGATATCGTAGCCGGGCAGATCTCTATAAAATACGGTTTTCGGGGCGCCAATTTCGCCACCGTCTCGGCCTGCGCTTCTGCTTCCCACGCCATATCGGTAGCAGCAGATTACATACGGCTGGGCCGGCAGGATGTAGTCGTTACCGGCGGGTCTGAAGCGGCCGTCACCAAAGCCGGCGTTGGCGGCTTCAACGCCATGAAGGCGCTCTCCACCCGTAATGACGACTACAAAACCGCCTCCCGCCCCTTCGACCTCGACCGCGATGGCTTCGTGCTGGGGGAAGGCGCCGGGGCGCTCGTCCTGGAAGAACTGGAACACGCCAAAAAACGAGGCGCCGCCATCTACGCGGAGCTGGCTGGCACCGGCGCCACCGCCGATGCTTACCACATTACCGCCCCCCACCCGGAAGGCCTGGGTGCGAGCAATGTCATGAAAATTGCCTTGAAAGATGCCGGGCTCAGCCCGAAAGATATCGATTATATTAACGTACACGGTACTTCTACCCCACTAGGGGATATTGCCGAGGTGAAAGCCATTCAGCAGGTTTTTGGCGATGAGGCCTACAAACTGAATATCAGCTCCACCAAGTCCATGACCGGGCACCTGCTGGGAGCAGCCGGCGCCGTTGAGGCCATCGCCGGCATCCTGAGTATCGTGCACGGTTTTGTGCCGCCGACGATCAACCATTTCACCGACGACCCGGAATTGGATAGCCGGCTGAACCTTACCTTCAATGAAATGCAGCAAAGAACGGTACGGGCAGCCCTGAGCAACACTTTTGGTTTCGGCGGGCACAATTCATCGTTAATCTTTAAGAAATACGAAGAATAAAGCAGTTGGCGGGCCGGGGCGCGGAAAAATCGCCTTGCCGGCTTTCTGCCCGGGGCATCCGGTTAATTTATATGCCCCGTGCTCTTCAGCGGTAAAGCGGCAATGCCTTAACCCGCACAGGGTTTGCCGGGGTATTACCTCCTTACCTTTAAGAGCAGCACTTTTATCATTCTGGAAACCTGGCACTGCCTGCTTGTGGGTTTTGTGCGCCTCTTCGCCCGATGAGTTGCCCAAACCAGGCAGGGGCGCCGGTATTTGTTAATGTCAATCTAATTCATTTTGCTTTGCTGCGGCTCTTATTAAGGTTGTATAACTACCACATCTCGAAAGACAAGGAGTTTGCCCGGCGCCTTCGCGGCCTGATCGGCTTCACTCCTTCCAACATGGGGATCTTCAAGCTGGCTTTTTCCCACAAGTCCACCTCTTCGGAAAAAGCCTATGCAATCCAGAACAACGAACGCCTGGAGTACCTCGGCGATGCCGTCCTGGGGACTATAGTGGCGGAGTACCTCTTCAAGAAGTACCCCAACAGTAATGAGGGCTTTCTGACCAAAATGCGCTCCAAGATCGTCAAGCGCAAATCGCTGAACAAGATCGGCGACAAAATGGGGCTCGATATGCTGCTCTCCGAATACAACCAAACCCGGCTCAGCCGTTCGATGCTCGGCAATGCCGTAGAAGCGCTCGTCGGCGCCGTCTATCTCGAAAAAGGGTATTCCGGCACTAAAAACTTCGTGGTCAACAAAGTCCTGCGCAATTATGTCGATGTGCACGAACTGGAAAGCTACGATGACAACTATAAAAGCCAGCTCCTGGAATGGTGCCAGAAAAACGGCAAGGCCGTCAGCTATAAACTCCTGGCCCGGTATAAGTTTGAAAAGCGCGACCGGTTCAAAGTCGCCGTAATGGTGGATGGCAAGAAGATCGCCACCGCCGACGATTTCAATAAAAAAAGTGCTGAACAGACCGCTTCCGAAAAAGCAATGGTCGCCCTCGGTATCCTCGACGGAGAAGAAGAAGAAGACGAGGATTAAAATGGAATGAAGGAATGAGGGAATGATGGATTGAATATGCCAATTCTTCCTTCCTTCCCTCATTCCTTCCCTCATTCCTTCATTCCTTCATTCCCTCATTCCTTACATTCCTTCACTCATACAACTTTCCATCGGTTATCTTCCTTTCCAGAAGCTCCGATCCGCTACCCTGCTCGCGGGCCTGCTTCCAGTACCCGACGGCTTTTTCCGTTTCACTGAGATGGAAGAGCACATCGCCGTAGTGTTCCAGTATTCTGGAGTTATTCTCGCCGCCGTTCTGCAGGGCGCGCTCCATCCATTCCCGCGCTTTCTTATAGTCCTTCATCTGGTAGAGCACCCAGCCGTAGGTGAACAGGTAGTTGGACTGTTTGGGGACGATATCGTTGGCCAGGGCCGCCATTTCGCGGGCTTTTTCCAGGCGTTCTCCCCGTTCTGCCAGCGCATAGGCGTACTGGCTGAGCACCTCGGGGGATTTGGGGTTCAGGGAGAGGGCAGCTTCGAAAGACTGGTCGGACCGGCCGTACTGGCCCATGCTGTTGTAGACGAGGCCGAGGCGCGATTGCACCTGCATCCGGAGGAAGCCGTTGTTGCCCGACATCAGCAGGGCCTGCTGCAGGGTGGATAAGGCTTCCTGGTTATTTCCCAGTTCGTGGGCAGCTACGGCGTTCAGGTAATAGGCGACAGCCTGGTTGGGAAAATAATCCATTGCCTGTTCGCTGAAGGCGAGCAGGTCCTCGTACTGTCTTTCTTCGTTATAAATATGCATGGCCTGTTCCCAGACCAGGAAGACCGTGTCGTCCAGTTCCAGGGTTTTCTTGTATTTTTCCAGTGCTTCCTGCTTTTTGCCCGAGTAATAGAGCAGGTCGCCGGAGGCGGAATAGGCTTTGGCTTCCTCGGGATGCACTTCTTCCAGGATGGAAGACAGTTCGAGGGCGGCGGCGGCCAGCTGCCGGTCGCCGGTATCGGCCACGCGCTGGATAAAGGGCATGAGCTGGCTGATCTTGAGGTCTATATTCACTCCTTGCTGGCGGAAGACGGGTTTAAGGGATTCGAGAAACTGCAATTCCCCTTCGGGTTGTTTGGCCCCGCCGGCGAGGGCGAGCTGGGCTTTGGCATTATCGGGGTCGATCGCCAGGATCTCGCGATACACCTCTTCCGCCTTCTTCTCATCACCGGCCTGTTGGTAAAAGCTGGCCAGCAGGTGGCGGTATTCCATATCGGTGGGGAAGGCCTCGATCAACCGTTCCAGTTCCCGCGCTGCCTTTTTGTTGTCACCGGTTCCCAGATAGAGGGAATGTTTACGGCGGATGATCTCTTCATTTACTCCTATCCTCTTTTCCAGTAAATCGTATACTTTGAGGGCGTCGTTGATCTCATCGGCGCGCACCAGGAAATAGGCCCAGCGGAAGTAGTTGAACTCGTCGTTGGGTTCCAGTTCGACGATCCGTTCGTAGGCCTCGGCCGCCTCCTCGTTGCGGTTGAGTTTCTGGTACAGGTCGGCCAGGAATTTCAGGTACCAGGTATTGCCGGGGTCCCATTCGATAGCGTCCTTAGCGGCCCGGACGGCCTTCTCGTCCTCTTCCGTCGCTTCGTACGACCGGGCCAGTTCGAAAGCCACGGCCGCATTCTTGGGGTCCTTTTTCAGGATCTCCTTGAGAAGCGCAACGGCATTGTCGTAGTTGCCCAGCAACTTCTCCCGGTTGGCGTCGATGAACAATTTCTGCAGGTTGACGTCCTCTTCGCTGACGCGAACCTCCTGGGCGGGCAGGGCCACAGGGAGGCACGCCAACAGGAAGAGGAGCACCCTAAATATACTTTGCTTTATTTTCATCATAGTTACACAGTATCCTCTAATGCAATACCCGTATGCGCCGTTTTTGTTCGGTCAGGATTGGTATTCGGAGAAGTCGCCAATGCTAATTTCTGATTTTTCTCCGTGGTATTCAACCTCATTGCCCAGCATGGAGTTGCTGAGGTTGGCATGGCGTATCCTGGTGTTGTTCTGGATCACGCTATTGCTAATAACGGAATCTTCAATGGTGGAATTGTTGCCGAGGGAAACATAGGGGCCGACAACGCTATTGCTGATCACTGCCCCCTCCCCGATATAACAGGGGGGGATGATGAGGGCATTATTCCGGGTGATGTTGGAGGCCACCAGAGTTTCGGTTTCGGCTTTGAGGTCCAGGATACGTTGGTTGGTGTAGAGGACATTGTCTTTGTTGCCGCAATCCAGCCACTCATCGATCAGGGACGGCCGGAATTTAACGCCGTTGTTTTTCAGGATCTCCAGGGCGGAGGTCAGTTGGTATTCTCCTTTATCCTTGATGTCTTCATCCACGAGTTGCTGGAGGGTGTTCCGCAGGCGGGCTCCGTCGTTGAAGTAGTAAATCCCGACGATGGCCAGGTCGGAGACGAAAGTCGGGGATTTTTCAACGAAATCGGTAATGGTGTTGTCGTCATTAACCTTCACTA
>JAGFJE010000744.1 GCA_024103175.1 Phaeodactylibacter sp. | reverse complement strand
CGGCGGCCAGCAGGGCGATTGCCAGCGCGGCCAGCCCTGCCAGCAAAAGGAGTAGCGGATTGAAGTCAACCCTATAGGCGAAACCCTGCAGCCATTGCCGCATCAGCCAGTAGGCGGCGGGCCAGGCAAAGAGGTTGGCCAGGAGAACCATCAGGGTGAACTCCCGGCTCAGCAGGCGGACGATCTGCAGAACAGAAGCGCCCAGCACTTTGCGGATGCCGATCTCCTTTCTGCGCCGTTTGGCCGCAATGGCGGCCAGCCCCAGAATGCCCAGCGCGGCGATGAAAAGGGCGATGGTGGAAAACAGCCCCAGCACGGCGGCCTGCCGTTTCTCGGAATTGTAGAGCCGGGAGAACTGCTCATCCAGAAAGTGATATTCAAAGGCGTAGTGAGGTAGCAAGGCGTCCCATTTTTCTTTGATGGCGTCCAGGGTTCGGGACAGCCCCCGGGGCGAGGCTTTGAGGAGCAGGCATCCAAAGAATTGCGGCTCGTATACCATCACCATTGGGCGGACGGCGTCGTGCAAAGCGTGAAAGTTGAAGTCTTTCACCACCCCGATCACCGGGCCGCGCTGGAGGTTGATTGCCGAATTGCTCCAGCTGAAGGCCTTCCCAATCGCCTCCTCCGGGCTATCCCACCCGATGGCGGCCACCGCCGCTTCGTTGAGCACGTAGGTGCGTTCGGCATTATTTACCTGCGCCAGTATCTTCTCAAAACTACTGGGAAATTCTACCTCCGCTTCATTGATGTTTTCCGCCTGGAACCCCTTTCCGGCAATCAGTTCTATACCCATAAGCTGAAAAAAATTGGGGGCCACGGACAGGATGTCCATAACCGGCCCTTCTTCCTCGGCCATACCCTCGGCGTAGGTGGGGCCGGCATCGCGAATGTGGCGGGAAGGCTCCGACATGGCGGCGCTGACAGCCCCCACCCCGGGCAGGCCCTCCAGCGCTAATCGGAAGCTGTGGTAATGCGGTAGCACATCCCGCGGAAGATCGGGTATGCTGATCACCTGATCTTTGGTAAAGCCGAGGTCCTTTTCCTGCAGAAAACGAAACTGCTGATAGGTTACCGCCGTGCAGGCGATCAGGGCGATGGAGATGGCGAACTGAAGCGTGGCCAGCACCCGGCGCAGGGGGAGACGGCTGCCGGACACGACAATGGCTTCCTGCCCCTTCAGCACCTGTATGGCCTTCGAAGCGGTAGCCCTGACGGCGGGATAGAGCCCGGCCAGCAGCCCGGTGAGCAGGGCGACGGCAAAAGAGGCGGCCAGCGCCGGCCCGTTCCAGAAGTCCAGGCGGGCTTCTGTCAGGCGTTCAAACCAGGGCAGGGCCATGAAAATCAGCAACAGGGCCAGGCTCCAGGCAAAAACGGAAAACACACAGGATTCTCCCAGCAGGTAGGCGATGAGCTGCCGGCGGGAGGAGCCCAGTATCTTGCGCATGCCCAGTTCGCGCGCCCGCTCCGCCGCCCGGGCGATGGAGAGGTTGACAAAATTGACGCCCGCCAGCAGGAGAATAAAGAGGGCAACCACAGAAAAGATGTACACATTGGTGGCATTCCCATTGGGCTGCAGCTCCCGCGCCAGGTGAGAATGCAGGTGGATATCGGTAAGAGGCTGGAGGTGCAGCCGGTTGGTTTCCGCCGCATTTTCCTCATCAATATGCTGTTCGATAAAGCCGGGAAATTTGGCAGCCAGCTGATCGGCGCTGGCCCCAGGTTTCAGCAACAGGTACACATAGGCCCATCCGGCGCGCTGCTCCGGGTTGCGGAAGGAGGTGAGCATATTGATGCGGAAATGGGAGTTGGAGGGGAGGTTCTGCATCACTCCCGTCACTTTGTATT
>JAGFJE010000772.1 GCA_024103175.1 Phaeodactylibacter sp. | reverse complement strand
TGCTGCGGCGCCCGTTCTTGATTACGTCCTCGCATTGGCAATAGCGGCACTTGACAGTGATATGGTGCTTCATCGCTTTTTGGCAACAAATATACTAAAACAACCCATTTGACCCACTACCGAAAATAATAACAGGAACACCGGAGGCGCCTACATCGAAAAAGATCACCAGGCCAACTTCATTCGGGGCGAAGGCCTGGCGCGCAGCATTTCAGATATAGAGAAAATCGTGGTGAAAACGGTGGACGGCATCCCTATACGAATTTCGGATATCGCGAAGGTGCGGTTGGGCAACGCCGTCCGCTACGGCGCATTTACCAAAGACGGGCAGGGAGAGGCCGTGGGCGGCATGATCCTGATGCTGAAAGGGGCCAATTCCAACGAAGTGATCGAAGCGGTAAAAAGCCGGATGGCCCAGATCCAGGGATCCTTACCCGATGGAGTGGCGATCGAACCTTTCCTGGACCGCAGCGCCCTGATCTCCAGAACCACCAATACCGTATCCACCAACCTGCTGGAGGGCGCCCTGATCGTCATTTTCGTACTGGTATTCCTGCTCGGCAACTGGCGCGGCGGGCTTATCGTCGCTTCCACTATTCCTCTGTCCCTGCTCTTTGCCTTCATCCTGATGAATACCTTCGGGGTATGGGCCAACCTGATGAGCCTGGGCGCCATCGACTTCGGCATCATCGTAGACGGGGCGGTCATCATCGTGGAAGGGACGGTATTCCTTATGGTGCAACGCCTGCGTGAAGGACAGGCACTGGATGCCGGGAGCCGTGATGAAATTGCCTATACAGCTTCCAGTAAAATGATGAACGCCGCTTTCTTCGGACAGCTCATCATTCTGATCGTTTTCCTGCCCATCCTTTTCCTGGAAGGGGTGGAGGGAAAGATGTTCCAGCCCATGGCCCTGGCCTTTATGTTTGCCATGCTGGGCGCCATGATCCTTTGCCTGACTTACGTTCCTATGGTTTCCGCCCTTTTTATCCGGATCGGAAAAGCGGACAGGAAGTCCTGGGGAGGCCGGATCGTAAGCTGGCTGGAGGACAGGTACGAGAACGCCCTCGGGGGGGCGCTGAGAAGATCCTTCGCCGTTATCGCTTCGGCGCTGGCCTTATTTGCGGTCGCCGTTTTCACTTTTACCCGCATGGGGGGAGAATTTATCCCGCAACTGGACGAGGGAGATATCGCTTTCCACATCATCCTCAAGCCGGGCAGTGCACTGTCGGAAAGTATCGAAACCTCCAGCCGGATCGAGCGTATCCTGCTGGAGAATTTTCCGGAAGTAGAACACGCCATGACCCGCTTCGGAGTGGCGGAAGTACCTACCGACCCTATGCCGATGGACATCGGCGATTGCTTTGCGATACTCAAGCCCAAAGAAGAATGGGTGTCGGCGAAGTCCAAAGAAGAACTCATCGAAAAGATGAAGGAGAAGCTCAGTATCGTCCCCGGGGTAAATTATGAGTTCACCCAGCCCATCGAGATGCGGTTCAATGAACTGTTGACGGGCGTTCGGGAAGACATCGCCGTGAAACTCTACGGCGAAAACCTGCAGGTGCTGGCCGAAAAGGCGGAAGAGATGGGACGGATCATAGCCACCGTCGATGGGGTGGGGGATATGAGGGTAGAAGCCACTACCGGCCTTCCCCAGATGACGGTGAACTACCGGCGGGATGAACTGGCGCAGTACGGCCTGAATATCAATGACATCAACCAGGCCGTCGAAACGGCCTTTGCCGGCGGCAAAGCCGGTGTGATCTTTGAGGGAGAAAGGCGCTACGGCCTGGTTGTCCGCCTCGATTCCATTCACCGCACTAACATTGACGACCTCCGTAATCTCTATATCAATACTCCGGATGGCGCCCAGATCCCCCTGAAGGAACTGGCGGACATCAGCTATGAGCCCGGCCCCATGCAGATCAGCCGGGATAACACCAACCGGCGGGTTTACGTAGGCGTAAACGTGCGTGGCCGCGACGTAAAAACGCTGGTGGAGGAGATCCGGCAGAAGCTGAATGTCCGGCTGAGCCTGCCTCCCGGTTACTACATCCGGTACGGCGGCGCTTTTGAAAACCTGGAAAGGGCTACCAAACGCCTGCAAATTGTAGTGCCCCTCGCGCTGGGCCTCATTTTTATCCTGATCTTTTTTGCGCTGCGGTCCTTCAGGCAGAGCGTCATGATCTACATGGCCATTCCGCTTGCTGCCATCGGCGGCGTTTTTTCGCTTTGGTTGCGGGATATGCCATTCAGCATTTCCGCCGGCGTCGGGTTTATCGTTTTGTTTGGCGTTGCCGTCCTGAACGGCCTGGTATTGATCAGCGGCTGGAATGAGTTGAAAGCGGAAGGGGTAACGGATCTGGAAGAGCGCATAACCCGGGGAGCCAGGAGGAGGATACGGCCCATTTTGCTTACTGCCCTTACCGATATCCTCGGCTTCCTTCCCATGGCCTTATCGGCTTCCGCCGGAGCGGAGGTGCAGCGGCCGCTGGCCACTGTCGTTATCGGCGGCCTGATCACTTCCACACTGCTCACCCTTTTCGTGCTGCCCATCCTCTATCGCTGGACAGAAGGCCGTTCTTTCCGGCGGCCGGCGGCCGGAAGGGCTTCTCCGATCGTCCTTATTGCCGGAGGGCTGAGCTTTCTGTGCCCCGCGCCTGTGGCAGCGCAGCAGCCGGCCGCTTTTCCCTCCATTACCCTGGAGGAAGCAGTGGAAAGGGCCATAAACGATTATCCGAAGATTAAGGCCGGCCGCCTGGAGGTTGCCCGCCAGGAGGCGCTGAAAGAAACGGCCTGGGACCTGGGGAATACCCAGGCCTTTATCGGAGGAGAGGAACTGGGAAGAAGCGGCGGCGGTGTTTACACCATCATCGGCGTTCAACAACAGAACATCGATGTTTTCGGTATCGCTCCCATGCGGGAATTGCAGGAACAGCGGATAGTGCTGGCAGAAGCCAATTTAAACCTGAGTGAGATCGGGCTGAAAAGGCAGGTACAGGAAGCCTGGTTTGCTGCCTATGTTGCTCAGAACAACCTGATGCTGTACAGCCGGCTGGATTCCATCTACCAACAGTTTCAGCGGGCGGCGCAGGTGAGGTATGAGGTGGAAGAGACTTCAAAACTGGCCTTTCTGGCAGCTTCCAATCAGGTTAGGCAGATCGCCCTGCAGAAAGAGCAGGCAGCCTTCGATTACCGTACCGCATTGCAGAAGCTGAACCTGTGGCTGGCCAGCGACACCCTCTACACAGTTTCCGAAACCCCTGTTGAGAACTGGTTCGAACCCCTGGAACCGGGCGGCTCCGTCGATAGGCATCCTCTGCTGGCCGTGGCTGCACAGGGCATAAAAGTAGCGGAGGCGGAGCGCCGCGTGGCGGAGGCGGCCCTGAAGCCCCGGTTTAATGCGCAGTATGGGCTTCAAAGCATTGCCGGCGAATTCACCTTCCATCAATTCCAGCTGGGAGTTATCCTCCCTTTGTTTGCCCGGCCGGAAAAGGGCAGGATAGAGGCCGCCGGCATCCGGCGGCAAATAGCGGAGCAGGAGTACAGGCAAAGCCGCCTGGAGTTCCGGTCGGAGTACGAGGCCCTGCGGCAGCAGTACCAGAAGTGGTATGCTTCCTGGCGCTTTTATGAAGAGGAAGCCCTTCCGGTGGCGCGCGAACAATTGGAGGGCGCGGCGCTTGCTTACCGGGAAGGCGCCATCGACTACGTGTCCTTTATCCAGAACCTCCAGGCAACTGTTCAGGTGGAGGTGAGCGCCCAGCAGGCGCTGGGCCGCTACCTGGAATCCAGGTGCCGCCTGGAATATTATCTAAGATCCGGACAATAAAGCCGTGTTGTCGGGGCGCAATTTCCTATTGCGCTCGGGCTTGAGCTCGGCCTATATACAATTAATTCCGTCCGGCTCCTTATTTCAATTCCTCCAATAAAACAACAAAAAAATGAGACTCAGAATAAATATGATCCGCCTGCTGTCCGCCTTCCTGTTGGTAGCAGCCTGCGGCGGCGGGAACAACCCAATGGAACACGAAGGCGCTCATGCCCATGAAGCAGAAAATGGCCATCACGGCCACGATGAAGAAGGGGAGAGGGCTCACCTTTCTGCGGAGCAGTTTGCCGCCCTGCAAATGAAAACGGGCGAATTGCCGCGCCGAAACATTGCCTCCGTCGTTGAGGCCAACGGCCAACTGGAAGTGCCGCCCCAGAACGAAGCCACCGTCACTGCCGTTGTGGGGGCCAATGTGGCTTCCATTGAGGTGATCGAGGGAGATGACGTAAAGAAAGGGCAGGCGCTGGCCTATCTTTCCCATCCCGGCATTACGCGGATGCAAAGCGAATACCTGGAAGCTTACAACAAACTGCAGTTTTTGGAGCAGGAGTATCAGCGCCAGAAAACGCTCTATGAGAAAGAGGTGGGGGCCGGCAAAGAATTCCAGCAAACGCAGGCCGGTTACCGCTCCGCCCAGGCGATGGTAAAGAGCTACGAACTGCAGCTCCGGCAGATCGGGCTCGACCCGGCTCCCATACGGGAAGGCGAATTTTACAGCCGGGTGCCGGTAGCCAGTCCGATTAGCGGCACGGTGACCCTGGTACAAGTGAAAACAGGCCAGTACGTTCAGCCGGACAAGGGCCTTTTTGAGGTCGTAAATATCGGACATATTCATGCCGACCTGATGGTTTTTGAAAAGGATGTTTACAAAGTGGAAGAAGCGCAGCAGGTGCGTTTTTCGGTTGAGGCCCTGCCGGGAACGGAATTGTATGCCAGGATCTACTCCATCGGCAAAAAGTTCGAGCGGGGCCCGAAGGCCGTGCACGTCCATGCCGAAATTGAGAACAAAACCGGAAAGCTGATACCGGGTATGTACATCAAGGGAGAAATACTGACGGATAACACGGAAACTTTTGCGCTGCCTGAGTCGGCCATTACCCGCGACGGAAGCCGGCACCTGGCCTTCCTCGCGGAAGAGAATGGCGCGGAATGGACGTTTACCCCCATAGAGGTTGTCCCCGGCAACTCCAACGGTGGTTGGGTGGGGGTCGATTTTCTACTGGAAGTTCCGGAAGGCGCCCGGTTCGCCCTGAACAATGCCTACTATCTCATCGCGGAAATGAGGAAGAGAGAAGCAGAACATTCACACTAACAGGCTGTTCGGACAGCTGAGGAGTGAAACCCGGCCCGTTTCTGGAAAGCTCCAAATGATGGGCTTGGAGGTAGTTCTGAAAAAAACGGAAATTCAGGATATGTAACGTTTTGGGCTTATGCAATTGCATTGCACCGCGCCTTAGTTTACATTGGACGGCAGTTCCCGCCAGCATAACCGGGCTACTGGCAGCGCATCTCCATGCATTTCCACGTATTTCTTATTTCGGCCAATATCACCCATACCCAAAAACCATCACCAGAAAAAAGAAAAATGCCACACGATCACCACAACCATCAAAGCCATTCCGGCCGCAACCTCACCATCGCCTTCTTCCTCAACCTGGCCTTCACCGTCCTGGAAGTCGTCGGCGGCCTGCTGACCAACAGCGTGGCCATCCTCTCCGACGCCCTGCACGACCTGGGCGACAGCTTCTCGCTGGGCCTTTCCTGGTACCTGGACCGCAAGGCCAAACAAGGGCGTACCGAGCAGTA
>JAGFJE010000691.1 GCA_024103175.1 Phaeodactylibacter sp. | reverse complement strand
TGCCGGATCACGCCTTTTTCTTCATCCAGCAGAAAAACGCCCCGGCTCGTTGCGAGCCAGTAACCGGAAGCGTTTTTATGAATGTAATTGACTTCGCTTTGCTCCAGCAGGCTGTCCCTTTCACTGTAGGAATGGTATCCGCCAAACGGAAGCAGTTTTTGTTGGCTCAGGTCCAGGTAAGCGACGCCCTTGTTCAGCCCGGCCAGAAACCTTTTCGGGCGGCCGGTGGCGGCCAGGGACATGACGAGGAACTTCTCAGGGCTGAAAGGGGCGTAGTCGGTTTTTTTACCGGTGCGCAGGCTCAGCTGAAAGCCCACCGGGTCTACTCCGTAGGTGCCCACCCAAAGGGCGCTGTCTGTGTACAGCAATGCGTGGGCGGCGCCCCAGGACCCCGGCAGTTGCCTGCACTTCTGAGCGCTCACATCCCATTGATACGCATAGGTATTCAGAAAGTAGATGTTCCCGTTTTCATCCTCGGTGATGCCCCGGCAGTCCGAGAGTATTTTTTCTTTCCTGTGGATCAGCTGAAAGGGGTTATTCCTGGCGCCTACCCGGAGGACCCCGCTCGAAGAGGCCAGCCATAATTTGCGGCCATCTTCAACGAAACTGAAAAAAGCCGTATTCGGCTCTTTTTCCGGCAGGTTGCTGTAATTACACAACCATTTTCCCTGAGGATCGAACAGGTGAAGCTGGTCTTCCACATTGACAAACCAATACCCTCCCTGGCTGCGATGTAAAAAAGGATAGCCGGTTTGCACTCCAACGGGCTGGCCGTTGCGCAAAAGCTGAAATGGGGATAAAGGCCCATTCTTCGGCTTTCGCCAAAGGGAAATCTGTTGGCTTTCCGCATCCTGCGTGGCTGTCCAGATCTCCTCATCCGGCCCTGCCCAGGCCCCGAGAAGCTGGCCGGGTAGCCGGAGCTGTTCAAGGATCTTTCCCGAGGTATCGACGGCCAACAGGCTATCCCGCCGGCCCAGCCAGATGTTTTCTTCTCCGTCGATGGTAATGTATGGAAAAAAGGCGCCCTCCCGCTGGAATATTCTTTTAAACCGGCCCTGGGCGCGCAGGAACAGCGCTCCCTTGTTGGTGTGTATCCATAGCCTGTTTTTGGGGTCCAGAACCCTGGGCAGGTAAACCTCGTTGGCTTTGAAAGAAGGATTGCCTGCAAAAAGCGCTTCGAATGGAACCGCCTGCCCGGTTGCCGGGTCGAAAATGTCCAGTGCCCTGACTGTGCCTGGCGCCGGCCGCAGGTGAAGCCCATCGACGTAGAACAGCCAGAGCCTCCCCGCCTCATCTTCCCGGATGCAGGCGATCTTCGCATTGGCCTGCCGGCTGTTCTCTTCCCGGATGAACAATTTAAAGTTGTAGCCATCGTACCGGTTCAGCCCGTAGGCCGTCGCCACCCAGATAAAACCCTGTTTGTCTTTGTATATAGAGGTCGCCATCAGGTTGGCCAGGCCGTCGTCAGGGGTCAGCATGCGGGCGTCGAAAAGATGTGCCTGCGAGAAAAGAAACAGGGGCCAAAAAAAAAGGAGGAAAAGAAGGGTGAAGCTGCTGCGGCCAAATAACCGGCCGGTTTCGGCCAGATCAGAGAGGGGAGCAGAGAGCTTATATGCGGTAGCAATGGAAAAAGGCATGACACCTGTGTTCTTGGAAAAACATACGGACGGGCGACGCCTCAAATTTAAAAAAAAACTATAAATCGATCTCCAATATTGCAGATCAAAGCGCCGGCGGACGGAAAGGCGCTCGCCTCCTCCGGGCTTTA
>JAGFJE010000689.1 GCA_024103175.1 Phaeodactylibacter sp. | reverse complement strand
AGCTGCTGGAGCGGGAAAAGCAGTACCAGAAAAATGCGAACTACCTCCCCACCATACTTTGGTATAACGCCGTGGCACAATACAAGGAAATGCTCATCCGCAAGGATGAGATCAGCGACCTCATCCATGAATCCATCGGGCAACTGGACAGGGTAGAGGCCAAACAACATCAGTTGCGCGACCTCCTGGAGGAGCTGCGCCCCTTCATACCCGGCGTCGTCAACCGCGTACAGGACAAGATGCTGACTGCCGGATGAGGTGTGTGATTTTTTGATGTTTGATGTTTGATTTTTGATTTTTGATGTGGGATGGCCATAGAGCAACCACCCCTCCCGGCGCAGCCATGGGGAGACAAATCAAAAATCGCAAATCAAAAATCGCAAATCAAAAATCTTAAGGAAGCGTCCGCGCCCTGGAGTCGGGCCGGGCGAGCACATTTTCGTAGTGCTCGACGAGTTTGGCTTGTTGCTGGGCCACTTTGTTCAGTACGCGAAGTTCTTCATTCAGGGCTTTTTCCCGATGGATCGGGTCGTTGGTAAAGGATAGTCGCTTGCGGTTCCGGTTAACATCTAGGATCTTTTGAATAGTTTGATTTAAGGCTATCCGGGCTCTTATAAGCCGGCGTTTCAAGGATCTTTTCGTCATTCCCTTTTGGATTTGGTTAGGAATTCGGTAAACTTCTTTAAGTTTACTTGATTGGGTGTTTTGATTGTACTACAGGTGTTTTTTCATTCCTATCTGCTTTACCTTCCGAATAAAAAACGAAGGCATTTTACCAAAAGTGCATGCTTTCTCATTTTAACATCATAAAGAACTTTTTTTGGATTGCAGTTCAAATTCAGAACTTAATTTCTGAACAGCCCGTTGCGAAACTACAAAATATTAACAACATTGCCTAAAATTTGGATCGGGGAATTGGTGTTAAATTCCGCCTGGGAAATTTATTCTCCGCCGACCCTCCCGGCCTCCTCTTCCAGCCCGGTTTTCCTTTTTCTCGACTTTACCTTCTCATTGCCAAACTGGTAGCTGAGGCTCAGGCTGGCGCGGCGGCTGTCCCACCGGCCGCTGCCGATGGCCGTCAGGCCGTCGAAGGTAGACTGCCCGTCCCAGCCGGTTTGGTAGAAAATATCGTTGACGCTCAGGCGCACATTCAGGCGCTCCTGCAGGAATTTGCGCTGCAGGCCCAGGTTGAGGCTCCAGTTGGACTCGTACTCAAATACCCCACCCCAGACGCCCGGGCCGGAAAAGTATCCGGAAACCTCGCCTTTGAACCCGGCGGGCAGGCTGATGGTGTGTTGTTGATACATGCTGTAGGTAAAGGCCTGCAGGTCGACCACGGCGCCCTCGCCGAAATCGGCCTGGTTATCCAGGTAGGAGGCGCTCAGGTTGAAGTAGGCATCCCAGCCTTTCACCACCTGAACCGGCGCGCTGGCATTGAAACTGAAGACGGTTTGCTCGGCCAGGTTGGCCCAGGTGATGAAGCCCGCCCGGGGGTCTTCCTCATCGGGTGCGATCAGGCGGGTGATCTGGTCGGTAGTGCGGCTGTAGGCCAGCTTGAAATTGTAGCGGTAGGCCAGCGTGTAGCCCAGCTCCAGGTTGTTGACGATCTCCGGGCGCAGGAAGGGGTTGCCCTTTTCATAGGAGAGCTGGCTGACCTGGTTGTTGAAGGGGTTCAGGACGTTGTAGTCCGGCCGGTTGATGCGGCGGCCGTAGTTGAGCGCCAGGGTATTCTTGGGAGACACTTGCCAGGTGATACCGGCGGAGGGAAACCAGTTGAGGTAGTTCAGCTCTACCGGCGGCTCCTGCAGTTCGGGAAGAAACGCCTGGAGGTTGCCGGTGGCGTCGGTTTGTTCGGCGCGCAGGCCCGCAGAGAGGTTCCACTTGTCGCCCAGGGAATGGGCATAGTTGAGGTATCCGGCGTAGACGTTTTCCTCATAACGGAAACGGTTGGACCGCCGGGTATTGAGTTCTTCCCTGCCATTCAGCACATCGAAGAACTGAAAAGTATTGTCGGACACCACCCGGCTCAGTTTGCCCCCCGCGCTCAGCTTGCCGCCCCACAGCTCCTCCTCATAGTCGGCATTGAAGGTATAAATATCAATATCGGTAGGGGTATCGAAGCTGTTGATGATTTCCGTCAGCAGTACTTCTTCGGCGGCATCGTAATAGCGGTTGGGCTGGAGGCGGCGGCTGTCGTTCTCATACCTGCCGTAGTCGAGGTCTATATTCAGGCTGCGCCCGTTTTTGTTGTCGAACTGATAGTTCAGGTTGAAGGTGTTGTTCATTCGGCGGTCATCGGCGGTATTGAAGGCGACCAGGATGCTGTCTACCAGAGTTGAGGTGATTTGGTTGGAGATGGCGATCTTATTCAGGGACCAGCGCTCGCCCTCCATCGTCATACCACTCGCCATGAAGCCCACGGTGTGCTGATCGGCCAGAAAGAAGTCCACTCCGCCCCGGTAGTTATAGTTTTGCCAGTTGTTCCGGCTGTTGTTGATCTCGTCCAGTTGCAAGCCGTTCTGGAAGCTGAGGAAATCCATATTGTGGTAGTTGCTGCCGTCGGCCAGGCCGGCAGTGGCAAAAGCGTTGAGGAATTTATTGCGGTAGTTGCCGCTTGCTCCGGCGTTGGAACGGCCGTACCGCCCCTGGCTGTGGGTAACGTTGGCGGAGCCGTTGGCGCCGAGGCTTTCGTCCTTTTTCAGCCGGATGTCGATAATGCCGGCATTGCCTTCGGCTTCGTACCGGGCGCCGGGGTTGGTGATGATCTCGATGCGGTCGATCTGTTCGGCGGGCAGGTTCTGCAGGTAGTTGCTCAGGTCCTGCCCGGTGAGCGGCAGCCGTTTTCCATCTACGTATAGCAGGACGCCCGAGCGGCCCAGCACGTTGATGTTGTCGTTATTATCCACCGTTACCCCCGGCGCCTTGCGCAGGAGGCTTATGGCGTCGGCCCCTACGCTGTTGATGGTGCCCTCCACGTTGAAGATCGTCCGGTCCGGTTTGATTTCCACCATGGTTCGGGAAGCCGTGATGGTCGCTTCCGCCAGGTCGATGGTGGAAGAAGAGAAGGCCAATGAGCCCAGGCCGAGTTGCTGGCCTTCCGCCAGCTGAATGTCAGGCTTCCAGAGGTCGGGAGCGCCCACGTAGGTGGCCTTGAGGTGGTAATTGCCGGCGGCGATATCGCGAAAAGCAAACAGCCCCGCCTCATCGGTGGCCTGGGCTTTGAACAGGATGCTGTCGGCGGCGTTGAATAGAAAGACGTTGGCGAATGCGGCGGGAGCGCCCTCCGCTTCCTGGATCTGGCCGCGGATGGAGGCTGTCTGGGCCTGAATGTTCAGCTGTA
>JAGFJE010000687.1 GCA_024103175.1 Phaeodactylibacter sp. | reverse complement strand
TCAAAGATCTTCACAAATTTTTTGTAGTTGAACTTCGTGTACAGGACCTGGCTGTAGTATCCGTCCGGCGCCAGCATGTCATAAGAATCCTGGATGATCTTGCGGCCCACTTCGTTGGAGAGGAAAGTGAAGGGGATGGAGGCGATAAAGGCGTCCACTTCCTCCTCTTTGACCAGTTCTTTAACGTGCTCGGCGCTGTCATTGATGATGATCAGCCGGCTGTCCTGTATATCCTCTTCCACGTGGCGGCAGAACTTTTCGTTGACTTCAAAGGCATAGACCCTCGAGGTGGGGGCGACATTCTTCAGGATCTCCCGGGTGATGTTGCCGTGGCCCATACCGTACTCTACAATGACCTTATGCCCACCCTTGGGCAGCTTGCTGCAGATCTCGGCCTCCACCTCCCGGCTGGTCTCTGTGAGGGCGCCGGTGGTGAACAGGTTTTTGGTAAACTCAAAAGTAGTTTTCAGCTTCTTGAAATTCATTCTTTATGGTTTTGACATGTTGGCTGAGGAATATTTAAAAGTCTCATTCGTCACCGAATCCAAATAAATTTGGAGAACCTAATATACCTGGACTTTGGACGTGCAACCAATTTAAGTCGGAAGTGCGACCGTCTTGTCAGCCGGTTAAAAAGTCGGAAGTCGGAATAGGGCTCTAAATGGGCGCACAACGCCTGCTTTTACTCCGTCAGTCGCTTCGCTCGTGTCCGACTTCCGACTTCCGATTTCCGCCTTCGACGCCGGAACGTCCAAAGTCCCGTAATATACGTATCACAAGCCACAATTTACGGGCCGGAGATACCTCCTCCCCGCCCCCTGAAGAAAAAACAATAAAAAACAGAGCCCCTTCTGCCGGGCGGCATAAAATTTGGGAAAGCCGGTTCCTATTGTGCTGCACCGCTAATTTATTTATTTCTGGAGAAATATTTTTCCTGGAAAATAACAACCCCTATTGCAGCAACCGCCAATTATTATTAGATTTATCGCGGTTTTTGCAATATATTCACCGGGCGGTTACCGCCACCTTCTTTGTTTACCCGCTTTTCCGAACTGAAAACAGAACTGCTAAACTCCTTTTTCACAGTGTTCTTTTCCGGCTCCCGGCTTGGGAGTGTGGTTTTTCACTCGACAAAAAACAATGGGCTGAACAGCGAACAACAACGGCCTGAAATTCAGTTTCAGCACGAAATTGCCGTCTGTTTCCAGCATTCAGCCCGCCCCGGAATTCGGCTGCTGCGGTTTTGCACCGCCAGCAGGTGGCATAGCTATTCTATTTGTCTAACAAAACCACATAGGTACATGAAAACTCTGCTTACTACCCTATTAACATTCGCCCTGGCCCTGGCCTTTGGGCAGTCTGCTGTCCGCCCGGCCAACCTGGTACAGGCCGCCCGGGAAGAAGGCGCAGCATTTGGCACGGCTTCATTGTTCCAGGCGGTACCCGGCGCCACCCTCTCCGGTGAAAAGGCGCCCAAGGAATACGACATCCTGGAGATCAGCCAGTACACCCTGGAGCAACTGCTTCAGGATGAACCGGAGAGCATTACCCTGGCCCTGCCGGTACATTCCCGGGCAACGCCCATCGAAGTGCAGCTGGTAAAGGCCGACCCATTTACCGACGACTTCCGGGTGCTTACCAGCGACGGCAGGACGCTCACGGACCTTCACCTCGGCATCCATTACCGGGGAGTGGTGAAAGGAGAATCCTCCATTGCCGCTTTCAGCTTCTTCCCTCACGATGTGATGGGGCTGGTCAGCACCAAACGGGAAGGCAACCTCGTGGTCGGGCAGTTGGAAGACCCCCGGCAGCCAGGCCGGTACATCATTTATCAGGACCGCGATGTCATTCAGGACATTGGGTTCAGTTGTGACACGCCCGACGATGGCATAGGGTACACCAGAGAAGAGCTGCAACCCCTGCCCAGTGAGAAAGCCCTCTCCGACTGCGTGCGTTTCTACTTCGAAGTAGACGACGATATTGTCACCAATAAAGGAGGCGCCGCCGGCGCCACCAACTTTGTCACCGGCATCTACAACCAGGTGGCTACCCTGTACGCCAATGAATCGATCAATACGGCGGTTTCCGAGATATTCACCTGGACGACGAACAGCCCCTACTCCAGCACCACCAGCAGCGGCATGCTGAGCCAGTTCCAGTCCTACCGCAACAACTGGAACGGCGACCTGGCGCAGTTGCTCTCCTATCAGGCCAGCGGTGGCATCGCTGCGGGCTTTTCGGGGATCTGCGCTTCCAACCGGGACAACAGCATGAGCTTCAGCTCGATCAACTCTACCTATAGCAACTTTCCCACTTACTCCTGGACGGTAATGGTCGTTACCCATGAATTCGGCCATACCTTCGGCTCCCGGCACACCCACGCCTGTGTGTGGAACGGCAACAACACGGCCATCGACGGCTGCGCCGGCAGCACAGAGGGCACCTGCCCCCTACCCGGCTACCCCTCCGGCGGCGGCACCATCATGTCGTACTGCCACCTGCAGAGCGTCGGTATTAACTTCAACAACGGCTTCGGCCCCCAGCCCGGAAACGTGATCCGCAACGTCATCACCAACGCTTCCTGCCTTCCCGAGTGCGGCCCGCCCTCCTGTACGGATGGCATACAGAACGGCGATGAGACGGGCGTAGACTGCGGCGGCTCTTCCTGCCCGGCCTGCCCCACCTGCAGCGACGGCGTGCAGAATGGCGATGAAACCGGCGTGGACTGCGGCGGCTCCTCCTGCCCGGCCTGCCCCTGCCTGGATAACCCGGTGACCCTTACCATCGTTCTGGACAACTACCCGGAAGAGACCAGCTGGGAGATCCGCAATGCCGGCAATAGCGTGGTCGCTTCCGGCGGCACCTACGGCGCCTTCCCCGACGGCTCTACCGTCGTCGAGAACATCTGCCTGCCGGACGGATGCTACGATTTCATCATCTACGATTCGTATGGCGATGGCATCTGCTGCGCCTACGGCGCCGGCTCCTATACCCTTACCGATGATTCCAACGGCAGCACCCTGGCTTCCGGCGGCGCCTTCGGCTCTTCGGAGTCCACCAACTTCTGTGTGAGCGGCAGCGCCGGCCCGTCCTGCAGCGACGGCATTCAGAACGGCGATGAGACCGGCGTAGACTGCGGCGGCTCCTGCCCGCCCTGCCCGGTAACCTGCGATACGCCTACCGGCCTGTCCGCCTCGCCGACTAACGTAGATGCCACCCTGACCTGGAGCTCCGCCAACGGCGCCATCGACTACAACGTGCGCGCCCGCCCCATCGGCTCTTCCACCTGGACGGAGGGCTTCAACCTTACCTCCCCGGTCAGCTATACCGGCCTGACCGCCTGTACGGACTACGAATTCCAGGTGCAGTCCAACTGCAGCGGCGGCGTCACCAGTTCCTGGAGCAGCTCGCATTTCTTTACGACTACGGGCTGCAGCGGCTGTACTTACCAAACCATCAATTTCAATAACTTCAGCACCACCTGGGGAATCTGGAACGATGGCGGTTCGGACGCCGGCGTATACAGCACCAGCTATGCCTACAGCCCCTCCAACGCCGTTCGCCTGAGAGACAATTCCTCCTCTTCAGTGATAACCACCGACAACCTCAACCTGGCGTCCTACAGCGAGCTGACGGTGAACTTCACCTACGTGACCTCCAGCATGGATAATTCCAGCGAGGACTTCTGGCTGCAGGTGTCTACCAACGGCGGTTCTTCCTACACCACGGTCGAAGAGTGGAACCTCAACGATGAGTTCGTGAACGAAGTCCGGTACTTCGAGTCGGTAGTGATCACAGGCAGCTTCTCTTCCAGCACGCGCCTGCGCTTCCGCTGTGATGCATCGAGCAATAACGATTACGTCTACATCGACGATATCGAGATCCTCGGTTGCGCCGGCGGCGCCCTTGAACCGGGCGACGGGCCGAAGATCGTGAAAACGGAACCCATCCAGCTGGAAATCGAGCCGCCCTACGCTCAGGAGAGCAGTTCCGAAGCACAGCCGCTGACGGCCATGAAGCTCTTCCCGAACCCCGTCACCAACGAATTGACGGTTTCCTTTATCCTGCCCGACGCCATGCCGGTACAGGTAGTTGTCACGGACCTCAATGGCAGAATGCTCACCCAGCAGCCCCTGGCCGGCGATGCCGGGCGGCAGGAAACCCGGATAGACGCCAGCCAGATGGCGCCGGGCGTCTATTTCGTCCACCTGCTCAGCCAGGGGGCTAAACTGACGAAGAAGTTCGTGGTCGTGCGGTAGGAGTCCAAGGAGTGAAGGAGTGAATTTTACCCGGAAGAGCCTATGGCGAAGACGGGGAGTGAAGGAGTGAGTGAAGCAGGGGCGTTCCCGACAGGGAGCGCCCCTGCTCATTTCGGACGGGCTACATTTACTGGACTTTGGACGTGCAGCCATTTTAAGTCGGAAGTGGGACCGTCTGGTCAGCCGGTTAAAAAGTCGGAAGTCGGAATTTGGGCCAGAATGGGCGCTCAACGCCTTTTTTTCCGCCTTCCGCCTTCCGATTTCCGCCTTCGACGTCGGTACGTCCAAAGAGTCCAGTACAGGGAGGTATCCGAAAAAACCATGCCAATGGCGTAAACCTGAAAAAATGGCCGTTCTCTGGGGCGCGCCCTGCCATAACTGCTGTTGCCGATGATGGCTCCTGCTCAAAACTCTGGGTACCTAACAAAAGAAATCAGTCAAGGGTTTAGCGTGGAAATGCCCGGCAGGCACCCGTTTCGTCCCGGAACTGCCAGAAGGCAAAACTTTATTCCCCAGCCTTATGTATAGTGCGGCAGAATTGATACTTTTGTGCTTCAGATAACCATGAAACGAAAATTAAATTATGAAGTACTCCATCGATAAAAACGAGAAATACGCCGTATTTCAATTGGAGGAGGACAACTTAAACTCACTGATCGCCCCGAAATTGAAATCCGAGTTTGTCATTCTGTCCAACGAAGGGGTTAGCAACCTGATATTCGACCTGACAGAGGTCAAATTTGTCGATTCATCCGGCCTGAGTGCCATTTTGACAGCTAACCGCCTGTGGAAAAGCCTGGGAACGTTTGTCCTGACCGGTGTCAAGCACCCGAGTGTCAAGAAGCTGATCGAGATCTCCCGGCTCGATACGGTGCTCAAGATCATTCCCACTGTTGAGGAATCCATAGATTACGTCTTCATGGAAGAACTGGAACGGGAATTGAACGATGAGGGCAACGCCGAAGAATTCAATGATGAAGAAATAGAGAAGTAAGCTTTTTTCACCACCGAAGAGAGGGTGGAACCGTTTGTTTGAAGGTGTTTTTACAAACGTTTCCACCCTCTGTTGTTTTTCACCTCTGCGGGCATGCGCTTTGAACTTACTTTACTGGGGACCAATTCCGCTCTGCCGGCATTCGGCCGCTTTCCCAGTTCACAGGCCCTCAACATTCAGGAAAACCACTATCTCATCGACTGCGGCGAAGGGGCGCAGATCCGAATGTCGGAGTTCGGGGTGCGCCGCAGCCGGATCAGGCAGGTGTTCATCAGCCACCTGCACGGAGACCATGTCTACGGCCTGGCCGGCTTCCTGTCTTCCCTCGCCATGCTGGGCAGGCAGGAGCCCATGGAGGTCTTTTCGCCTTTCGGCCTGGAAGAAGCCATGCGGGTGCTTTTCAAACACACGGGAGGGCTCTCTTATCCCCTCAACTTCCACGTTATTGACCCTGAACGCCATCAGCTCATTTTTGAGGACGGTCACGTGGAAGTGTACTCTTTGCCCCTCCTTCACCGCGTCCCGGCCTCCGGGTTCCTGTTTAAAGAAAAGGAGCGCCCCCGCAACATGAGGCCCGATAAGATCGAAGCCTATAATATACACTACCGGCACATCCCTGCGATCAAGGCCGGAGCAGACTTTGAACTGGCCGACGGCGCCCGGGTGCCCAATGAAGAACTGACCATTCCGCCGCCGCCGCCTCGTTCTTATGCTTATTGTTCCGACACGGCCTTCAATGAGAGGCTTGTCTCAATGATAGAAGGCGTCAACCTGCTTTACCACGAGTCCACTTTTTGTGAGGATATGCGGGAGCACGCCGCCCTTACCGGCCATTCCACCGCCCGGCAGGCGGCCACCATCGCCAAGCTGGCCGGCGCCGGCCGGCTCATACTGGGGCATTACTCATCCCGTTACCAGGACCTGGGCCGTTTCCTGAAGGAGGCCCGGGAGGTGTTTCCCGATACTGAACTGGGGATAGATGGGAAGGTGTTCGAAGCGCCGCTGGAAAAGAAGGTGTAAATGTGGATATGTGCATGGGTGTAAAAGTGCGGAAGCGCTGCCGGCTGAACATTTACACATATCCACATTTGGGCATCCGTCTAAGGCTGGACAGAAAGCTCCGGGGCGTGTACGGTGTACGAGCCAATGGCGCAGCCCACGGGCTTGTACGGTGTACGGGCCTGTCCAACGTTAGACGGGTAGCCC
>JAGFJE010000680.1 GCA_024103175.1 Phaeodactylibacter sp. | reverse complement strand
CAAAATACCTCCCTCAGGGTATTTTGCATAGGTAAAGTTGATATATATTTGTACCATCAGATAGCTCAGAAAAGAAAGCGGCAGCTATCACTACCGGAGATATGGCGGTAGCCCTATCGCGACGAATGTTTGTTTAAGACGGCCTGATAACAGATGGATACGCTGTTTTTTGAATGTTCAACAACAATCCCATGAACGAAAAAATACAAACGAGATCAACCCGGGGAATCCTGTTTCCTCGCTTTTGCTTTCCTGGTTTTTTGGTACCGAAAATTCCCAAACGACATTAAGATTAGACGCTTGAGCGCCGGGTTGCCATTGAGTTGGCCCAACCACGGCATGTGGTGCATATGGCAATATGAGCCTGCATCCACTTGGAACTCCGGCTGAGGGTTATGCCTCAGGGGGAGGGTAGTAGACTATGAGTATGACCTAATTATCGTAATAACATTTTCAACAAATTGTGATCTTATGGAAAGAACAAATTTTACTTTCGTTATCTCCTTTCAATGGCTGAAAACATTGCCGGTGATATTGCTGGCCAGCTTTCTGGGAGGACAACCCGCCTTTGGCCAGTACATTGAACTGGCCTGCGACCAGGACGTACGGGTCGTGTTGGACGAGAACTGCCAGCGGGAGATAAAGGCCTCCCTGGTCCTGGAAGGCGACAACTACAACAACTTCAACCTGTCAAACAGCGACTTCAACGTCAATGTGATTGACGGGGTCAACCAATCCGGAGACGACCTGGACGGGCCCGGCACCTTCATCTACGAGGTCAGGCTCCGTTCCAGCGCCAACCCCTCGGGAACGGTCAGCGGCCTGCCCTGCTGGGGCTATGTCACCGGTGAGGACAAGACCGCCCCCGACCTGGACTGCCCGAGCAACACCAGCAGAGGCAGCCTGGTGCTGGACTGCTTCACGGAGAGCGGCACACTGGCTTCCACCGACCTGAGGATGGAGCCGCTGAATTTCTCCTGCTTCATCGACGGCCAGAACGGCATCGATGCCGGCCAGCATTACTACGACCTTATCCCGTTCCAGGTTGACCGCACCGACTACTACACCATCCTGGTGCGCGACCAGTTTGTGGCCGCCGGCGGCGCCAGCTCGGGTGAGGAAAGCGCCATCGCCCTGTTTCAGGGAGGGTTTTCTCCGACGAACCCCTGCGAGAACATCATTGCCTTCCAGGACGAGCCCATCGACGACCTCAACCCACTGCTGGCCAACGATGAGCCCTACCTCCGGCTTAGCCTTCCGCTGGTTGCCGGCGAGACGTACTACCTGTGGGTAACCTCCGATGACGCCCTGGCTACCGGCGCCTATACCGTAGATATATGCCCGGACGAAGCCGGCCGCGTCGGCCTGTTCCAGTCTTCCGTCGTCCTCAATCCACAGACCTGGGAACCGATGGTGGTAAACAACACCCAGCTGTGGCCCAGCCGCGAGATCAGCCTCCGGCTGCCGCTCTTCTGTGAGGACTTTGACCTCATCTTCAACAACCCCGCCAGCCTCGCCATCACCGGCCAGCCGTCGGCTGACGACAATTGTGACAATAACGTAGCGATTACCTTCGTCGACACCTACACCAGCGCCGGCGACTGCGCTCCGATCGTTATCCACCGTACTTTCCGCGCCGTAGATGATAGCGGCAACGTTTCTACCTGCACGCAAAACATTACCCTCAAGCGCCCGGATGAAGGCGATGTGGAATTCCCGCCGCGGACGGTGCCGATCGAGTGTGACGAGCAGTTCGCCACCCTGCCCAACGGCAACCCGCACCCCAGTGTGACGGGTTACCCCTTCATTGTGACGGTAAGCGGCATTCAGAACCTCGCGCAGTCTTACTGCAATATCGGCGCCAGCTTCGTCGACCGGGCCCGGGTAAACGTGTGCCCCGGCGCCTTCAAATTCGTCCGCGACTGGACCGTTATCGACTGGTGCGACGGCGACAACATCGCTACCGATCAGCAGGTCATCAAGGTGGGCGACTTCACGGCCCCCACCGTCACCTGCCCGGGCCAGGATTATGACTGGGACGGAGACCTCGACCCGCTGGTGTTCTCCACCAGCCCCTGGAGCTGCACCGCGGCCTTCTCCGCGCCCCTGCCTACGGTGACCGATAACTGCTCGAACTATCAGGTGAAGACGGAGATCGTCACCGAGGTAGAAGTACCCGTGACCAACCAGTACGGCCAGGTGATAGGCACGACTACGCAGACGGTCGTCGTACGCACCATCCCGTGGAACGCCCCGAGCCGTATGGTGAGCGGCATTCCCGCCGGCAACCACGCTTTCCGCTACACGGTGGAAGACGGCTGCGGCAATACCACCGTGGTAACCTGCCCGTTCTCGGTGCGCGACCAGGTCGAGCCCACCGCCATCTGTGACGACAACCTGAACGTGTCTATCGGCGGCGCGAACTTCGCCCGCATCTTCGCTACCGACATCGATGAAGGGTCGAACGACAACTGCGGTATCGACCGTATCGAGGTGCGCCGCAATAAATTCAACGCCACTACTTATACCTGCGGCGCCGGCTTCTCCAACTGGGGCCCGTATGTCGACTTCTTCTGCTGTGACGTAGGCGTGACGGTGACCATCGAGATGCGCGTCATTGACACGGATGGCAACATCAATACCTGCTGGCTGAATATCGTACCGGAAGAAAAAGTGCGCCCCTACTGTTACGCCCCGCACCCGGCGGCCGTAAACTGCGACGCCTTGCCGTACAACTTCGACCCCACCGACACCCTGCAACTGCAGCAACTGTTCGGCGACGCCACTTCGGATGACAACTGCGGTTCCTACGAGCGCGAACTGCCGCCGGTACCGGCCCTGGAGTGCGGCTTTGGCACGATTATCCGCCGCTTCCGCGCAGTGGACATCCACGGCAATGAGAGCGTGAACTTCTGCCAGCAGGTGGTCACCATCCGCGAAGTGCATAACTACGAGGTCTACTTCCCGGAAGATGCCGAAGCCATCTGCGGCGTAGCCGAGCCGGACAGCGTCAAAGTCAATGAGATCGGCTGCGACCTGTTGGCCGTGAGCCAAACCGACGAATTCTTCTCCGCCTCGGGCAATGAGTGCTACAAGATCTTCCGCACCTGGAAGGTGATCAACTGGTGCGAGTACGATGGGGAGAGCAACCCGACCCTGATCGGCCGCGACCAGGACTGCAACGGCGTGCCCGGCGACGGCAACCGCGTTGCCAACGACGGCAAAGGGTTCTGGATGCTGGTCCGCCCGGGCCACCTCTACTTCGACAACGACACGGATGAAAGCGCAAGCAACAATTCAGTGCCGAACAACCTGTG
>JAGFJE010000674.1 GCA_024103175.1 Phaeodactylibacter sp. | reverse complement strand
TGAATACAACATAACCTTCCTGGAGCAAGACGAACAAACGGTACTGGTGAGCGCCCGCCTCACCCTTACCGACTCCCTACTCTACATGAGCCCCGCCGGCCCGGTGCCGGAGCGCTGGCCGCAGTACATCAAAAACCTCAAAGTGCGGGACAGGATCGGCAAAGAACTGCCGGTGGAAGAAAACCCCGGCGGCGGATGGATATTGCCCGCCTGCCGGGCCGGACAGCAAATTCAGGTGGCCTACACCCTCTCCCTTACCCACGAAGAAGAAAGCTGGCCCGGCGGCATCGACGGGGTAGCCTACCAGCGGGACTGGGGCGCCTTTTGCACCGGCAGGGCACTGTTCGTCATGAACGGTGAGGAAAAAAAGGATATAAAAGTACGCTTCCAACTGCCTCTGGGCTGGCGGGTATCCACCCCCTGGAAGCCCATGGATGGCTCCGGCCTTTCCTGGCTGTCGCCCAACCTGGATCAGCTCACTGAGTCTATGATCTTTGCCGGTACTCATGAGGAGCTTCTCTTCGAGCGCGAGGGGCTGTCCCTCAAGTTCGTCCTGGGCGGCGAGGGGATCGTTCAGCAAAAACACACTTTTGCCGAACGGGCCGAAAAGCTGATGAACTACTATACCAAAATGATGGGCGGCCTGCCAGCTCCGCCTCCCGGCCAGGAACTGTCTACGGTGATGGTGGTGATCAATGCCGGCAGCCAGGTGGACGGCGAAGTGATCGGCAACCACATCAGCATGTTCATGAACCCGGACGGGGACATGCAGAGCCAGATGATGGGCTGGTTTATGTTCGCCCACGAGTTCTTTCACCTCTGGAACGGGAAAACCCTGCGGGTGAGCGATACCCGGGCAGACTGGTTCAAAGAAGGCGTCACTAACTACTATACGCTGAAGGGCCTTCACCAGATCGGCTTTATCGACGAGGCCGGCGTGCAGGCCATCCTCAACGGCCTGTTCTACCAGCGCTATATCAACGATCCTGGCCTGGGAAAGCTCTCCATGGCGGAAGCCGCTTCGGCCTTTCAAAAGGATAACCACTGGGGGCTGGTGTACGGCGGCGGCCTGTTCGCCGGGATCTGCCTGGATATGATCATCCGGAAGCAGACGGGCAACGAAAAGAGCCTGGACGTGCTGATGCGCAACTTTTACGGGCAGTACGGCGGCACGGACCGGGTGTACAGCACAGCGGACGTGATTGCCGAGGCCGGCCGGCTGAGCGGCCAGAACCTCGAAGCTTTTGCGGAGCAGTACATCCATGGCGCCGAGCGGGCGCCTCTGTCAGAATACCTTTCCTATGCGGGGATGATCGCCGATACCGAAAACGGCCAGCTCCTGCTGGCGCCAAAAGAGCAGCGCACGGAACTGGAAAAGCAGATCTGGGCCGGTTTTCTCGGCGCCCTGAAGTGACGCCTTCCCTCAGCGTATCCCACGGGAAAAAGGTGTCGCTTCCCTTTGTGAAGCGCGAGGTATTCCTGGTATTTCCCGGTTTTTAGCCATATTTGTTACCAGGTGAGAGTCTGGAATCAAGTAAGCGCCCGGCAGAAACAATCAAACCATCTAGCCATCTAACAATGGATACCGAAGCGTACAACAACCTTTACGATGTGATCATCATCGGCGCCGGCCTGTCCGGCATCGGCACGGCCTACTGGTTGCAGAAAAAGTGCCCGGATAAACAGTTCGTCCTCCTGGAAGCGCGGGAAACCCTGGGCGGCACCTGGGGCCTGTTCCGCTATCCGGGCATCCGCTCCGATTCGGATATGTTCACCTTTGGCTATCGCTTCAAGCCCTGGCAGAACCCGCAGCCCATTTCCGATGGCGAATCCATTCTGGCTTACCTGCAGGAAACAGCAGAGGAAAATGGCATCGACAAAAAGATCCGCTACGGCCACAGGGTGCTGGGCGCCAGCTGGTCCGGCGGACAGGCCTGCTGGGCGGTCCGGGTGCAGGCCGGAGGCGAAGAGAAGGATATGCACTGCCGCTTTCTGTATCTGTGCAGCGGCTACTACAGCTATGAAGAAGCCCATCGCCCCCACTTCGAAGGAGAAGAAAGCTTTCAGGGAACCATCGTCGTGCCCCAATTCTGGCCTGGCGGCCTGGACTACACCGGCAAGCGGGTGGCCGTAGTCGGCAGCGGCGCCACCGCCATCACCCTGGCGCCCGCCATGGCCGAAAGGGCCGCCCACGTATGCATGGTGCAGCGCTCGCCCACCTACATCATGAACCTGCCCAATAAAACCGGGCTATACCTTTTTACCAAAAAGTGGCTGCCCGCTACCTGGGCCTACCGGCTGACGCGTTGGAGAAACATACTCCTGAACATCGTCTTGTACTGGCTCTCGAGGGTATTTCCCCAACAGATCAAAAGCCTCATCATAAAAGGGGCGGCCCGGCAACTGCCGGAAGGGTTTGAGGTGGAGAAACACTTTAACCCCAGATACAACCCCTGGGACCAGCGGCTGTGCGTAGTGCCGGACGGCGACTTTTTCCAGGCCATCAAAGCGGGGAAAGCCTCCGTGGCCACCGATGAGATCGCCTGTTTCACCGAAAAGGGCATCCGGCTGAAGTCCGGAAAGGAAATAGAGGCGGACATCATCGTACTGGCGACGGGTTTAAAGATACAACTCCTGGGCGGCGCTACCCTGGAAGTGGATGGGAAGACCATCGACACCAGTGAACTTATGGCCTATAAAGGCATGATGATGAGCGGCATACCCAACATGGCCGTGGCTTTCGGCTATACCAACGCATCCTGGACCCTGAAGACTGACCTGACCGCCAATTACGTGTGCCGGCTCCTGAATTATATGGACAGGAAAGGGTACGAGGTAGTTGTACCGCGAAAACAGAACGGGGTGGAAGCCGAACCCTTTCTGAACCTCAGCTCGGGCTACATACAGCGGGCCGGTTCCATCATGCCGAAGCAGGGCTCGCGCCGCCCCTGGCGGGTATATCAAAACTATTTAATGGACATGCTCACCACCCGATTTGGACCGATTGCCGACGGGGTGCTGGAGTTTGACGGCAAAAAAGAGAAATCGTGAAATTAAAAGATGACGTAGCGCTCATCACAGGCGCCGGCAGCGGCATCGGCCGCGCCATCGCCCATTCGTTGGCCAGAAGAGGCTGCCACCTGGCCCTCGTGGACATCAAAGCCGAAGGTTTGGCGGAAACGGCGGAAGAGGCCCGCAGATCGGGCGTAACCGTCAGCACCCATATTCTGGATGTATCCGATAAGGAGGCGATAAAGGCCCTGCCCGAAAAGGTATTGGGAGTTCACGGCGACATCGGCCTGCTGGTCAACAATGCGGGCATCGCCGCCGGAGGGACATTCCGGCAACTGAGCGAAGAGGCTTTTGACCGGGTTATGGAGGTAAACTTCCACGCCGTAGTGCGCCTGACAAGGGCGTTCCTGCCCCATCTGCTCGAACGCCCGCCGGCCCGCATCGTCAATATTTCCAGCTTGTTCGGCCTGATTTCTCCGCCCGAGCAAACCGCCTATTCCGCCAGCAAATTTGCGGTGCGGGGCTTTTCCAACGCCCTGCGTTTCGAGCTGGAACATACCGGAGTCGGCGTCACCGTGGTACACCCCGGAGGGGTAAATACCAATATCGTCCGCACCGCCATCGCCCCCGACGGAATATCGGCCGAAGAAATCCGGAAAAGGCGAAAAGCCGAACAAAAGCTGCTCAGGATGCCCCCCAGCCAGGCCGGAGAGATCATCGTCAAGGGCATCGAAAAGGGCCGCGGCAGAATACTGGTGGGCACGGACGCCAAAGTGATCGCCCTGATCGAACGCCTGATGCCGGTCCACTACTGGAAGCTCCTGAAAGTGCTGGCTGACAAAACAAAAAACAGCAAGTGACGAGCGGCTGCTAAAGCCTCAAAAAAACGCCGGCTAACCTGCTTCAGAAGCAGGCTGGCCGGCGCCGCTTTTCGTGTCGGTGACCTTTTACAAGAACAAAAAAGGCCGGGTGATTTCAATAAATATTTAAAACAGTCTGGTTTTCCTTTGTGACTAAGGCTGTGCCTGGCGCCGCTCCGTCTTCTCCTTCCAGCCGTTGATGCTCTCCACGACCAGGGCGGTGGCTTCGCCATTTTCCATTTCCACGGTGAACCGCAGATCGGGGTCATCCTTCAGGGCAAAGGTGGTAGGCCCGAGGGGTATCAGCGCCATTTTGGGCCGCCCGGTGCGCTGATAGAAAAGCGCGCCGTCTTCAATGACCAGGTTGCGGGCGCCGTAGTTGCCGGCACAGGCCTGCAGCTGCTCCCGGCTGAGGGCCGGAGACTCATTTTTCCCCTTCAGGTAACTGGCGAACCATTCGAAGTAACGTTTGTCTTCCTCCGACTTTGCCTTTCCCGCCAGCTTTTCGAGGGCCATCTGGTGGGCAATATCCAATGCTGTTTCCTGGGCCACATCCACATGGGGGCTCACGCCTGTACCTTCCCAGTTGGTGTTGGTGATCGGGTTGATCGCCCGTCCGTCCGGGACGAAGGCCACGAATTTCTCAGCGATCGGCACCATTCCTCCCGGATGGGCGCCGCCGCCGGTGGTTTCGCCCACGATGGTGGCCCGCTCCAGGTTTTTGAGGTTGTAGGTGAATTCTTCGGCCGCCGAAAAAGTGTAATTGCTGGTCAGCACAAACACCTCGGCATCCGGATTGCGCTTGCCGGGTACGTAGGGCAGGGTCCAGGTCTGGGAGGTGTCGTTGGTATGGCGGTTGTAGAAATTGTTCAGGTGCACCCTCCTGCCCGTTGGATAGAGGTAGGAGGTCAGCAGTTGTATCAT
>JAGFJE010000664.1 GCA_024103175.1 Phaeodactylibacter sp. | reverse complement strand
GAAAAACAAAATCCTCCAGCTCTATTTCAATCCGCCTGCCGGTAAACTCCGCTTCGTACTGCTCGCTGTCCTCGAAAACGATGCTGCAGATCTTCAGGAAGCGCTCGGTGGAGGGCAGCTGCTCGTTCTGGTAAAGGCGCTCCCTGCACCACCCGAAAAAATCGCCGACCGGCAGTTGTTCCCGCAGAGATTCTACATAGAGCTGCCGGTCGAAGAGCACCTCATGGCGGTCGACGGCGGCGATCTCTTCCTCCTGCAGGATGACGGCCTCGGCCCGCTGCACGAACTGCTCCATAAAGAGCGCCACGTTGGCGCCCATACTGCTGCCGAAGAAGTTGCGGTAGCTGCGGGTGGTAAAGGAAGGCACGTCGTGGCGGAAGGGCCGTTCCAGGAAGAAGAGCCACCCGCTGAGGATCTCTGATTCGGTCTGCAGCCGCTCGATCAGGGGCAGCAGTTCCCGGGAGAGGATGCGCGACTGCCGCAGGATGCGTTCGTTGCCGCCCCGCAGCAGCTCGTGCAGCTGCCCGAAGCGGTCGCGCGCCAGCTGATAGCCGTGCACCAGGCGCTCCCGGTTGGCGTAGGCCGAGATCTGGCCAAGCAGGCTGGCGATCGACTCGGAGTGCTGCAGGTCCAGGATGCTGTTGAGGGGGGCGATGTAGTACTCGATGAGGTGGCGGGCGCGGCGGATGCGCTCTCCGTATTCCATTTTGTCTTTGTTGGCCTTCAGGTGCTGCGTCTCGCGCAGGAGCTGGCCGGTATTGTTCTCCACGTTCTCCAGAAAGCGCTGCACCTCGTCGTAAAGGGCTTCCAGTTGTTCCAGCAGGATGGGCTGCTCTCCTTCTTCCGGGATTTCCTGCACGGCGGTGAACAGCTCGCTGAAGGAGGTGCGGTACTTCTCCAGTTCTGACGGCAGCAGCGGCTTGAACTCGCTGATGAGAAAGGCCAGAAAGGCGCGCACCGGCTCGTTTAGGCGGATGTCGTCATACTGCTCCGTCAGCAGCTTGTACTCGAAGAGGCGGTTGATGGAAATATCGCCCGTATGCTTCGTCAGGGCGTTGAACTGTTCCCGTGAAATGACATTGCCCTCCAACTGCGCCAGGTAGAGCGAGCGGACGAGCTCGAAGTTCTCCACAATGAAGCGGAGCACCTTGTTGGGATCAGCTTTTAATATCATACAACAGTATTTCCTGTTCCAGAAACCGCCCTGTCTTCTCCAGCAGGCTGCGCACCCTCGCCACTTCCGGAAGCTGGGAAGTCAGGGTCCGCTTCTTCATGCGGGAGCCCGCCTTCATAGGCTTCGAAAAACGGCGGTGCAGGGCTTCCAGGTTGTCCGGCAGGTACAGCCGGGCGTGGGGATGCACCTCCTTGATGCGCAGGTATTCCTCCAGTCCGGTATAGTCGTAGTCCGGAAAGTGCAGCCACTCTTCGGCCTGAATGCCGCGTATCGGCTGGCTGCCGATGCGGCCGTAGGGATGGAGGAAGGTCCAGGAATCGCCGAGTACTTCCTCTGCGGCCATGAAGACGTCCAGGTTCTCCACGCTGCACACCTTGCCGAGGCCCGCCTTGCGGATGCCGGCGGCGAAGAAGCCGAAGTTGGCCGTATGTTCTTCCAGGCTGACGGTGAAATCGTTGACGATCACCTCCCGCCAGCCCCTCAGCAGGAAGATGCGCTTGCCGGGGCGCTGCCGGGCCTTCGAATCCCGGTAGTGGGCCACATTGGCTACGCCCTCCGCCACCGGTTCTTCCACCTCATCCACCGGAAAGCTGGATTCCACGAAGGCGGCGAAGGCCTCTTCGTCGGCCACCCGGTAAACATAGCCCCGCCCCCGCTTCTCCCGGCGGATGATGCCGCTGTCCAGCAGTTGCTTAAACTCCGCGCTGTCCCTCATCCCGGCGGGCAGGGAGCGCGCCGTCACGGGGGCTTCCCTAATTTTCAGATAGAACCTTTTCCTCGGGGTCATGTTTGGCTTGCCTTTCGATGAGATGGATCTTTTCGTCGATGACGATGCGCTCGCCCCTGCCCCGCCGAATAATGGCGTAGCGGTCGAAGCCGTCGACCATGTCGGGGGCGGCGAATATGGGGTAGTAGTGGTTGTCCTGGCAGTACTGTACCAACTGCGGGCGGTTCCTGCCGTCGATGGTGGCGATTTCGTCGATGAAAAGGACGATCCGGTTCTCCGGGCTGCGCACCGTCAGGCGGTTGATTACCGTCATGATGATGATAAGGCGCAGCATGCGGTCGGTGCCGTCCGACTCCACCTGCCGCGCCAGGTTGACCGAGCGGGCCTTGCCGTTGACGGTCAGGCGCAGCCGCAGGTCGAACAGCTCGCTGAAGGGGATCACCTGCCCGCGCTCCAGATATTCGCGCAGGGTCTCGAAGTGATCGTTGGCGGCCTCGCCCTGCCCGAAGAGGGTATTGGGGTTGAGGGTCAGCCCGGCGATCTTCTGGAGGTCTTTCTGCAGGCGCTCGTTGGGCTCCAGCTCCACCTTGAGCGATTCGATGTTGGAAATGCTCACCCGCCCCAACTGGTAGTTGAACTCGTTGACAATGAAGGTGCGGAATTCTTCATAGCTGTCGAGGAACTTCTGGGCAGGGTTGGCAAACTGCACGGCGATGTTGTTGAGCAGGGTCTCGATGCTCTGCTCTTTGTCCTGCAGGGATCTCAGCTCCTGTTCCAGCGCATTGATGAAGCGTTTTTCATCAGCCAGGTCATACTGGGCTTTGTTCTTGAGCTGATGGAAGAGGCGGTTTTTCTGTTCGATCAGTTTCAGATACCGCTCATGGCCCTGCCGGATGCTTTCGTACAGGCTGTGGGCGTCTTTGGTGGTGCCTTCCACATCCTTTTCCAGGACGAAATGTTCGAGGTGGAGCCCTTCCAGCTCCCGCTGGTCGCGGCGCAGTTCATTTTCCCGCTGGCGGAGGGCGGCAACCTGCTCGGCGACTGCCTGCCGGCCGTTGTCCAGCCGCTCGATGGCCTCGTCGAGCTGGCGCAGTTTCTTTTCGGTTTTCTCTTTGGCGCCCTCGAGTTTGTCCTGTTCTTTTTTCAGATCTTTGATGTTTTGCTCCACCTGCTCCAGGCGGCTGGCCAGCTGCAGGTCGTGCTCCAGCCGTTTCTGTTGTTCTAGGGCTTCGGCGCGTTGCTTTTCCAGGGCTTCCCGGTTGCGGATGGTTTCCAGCAGCTGGGAGAGGCGGTTCCGTTCGCTTTCCAGTTCGGCGATCTCGGCGGCGAGTTCTTCCGGGGTGGCCAGGGGTTGCAGTTTAAAATCCTCAGGGAGTTGAATTTCGCCGTCGAACAGGGAAACCCGGCGTCCTGTTCGGGTAGCCTTTTTGAGGAGGGCCGATTTCGGCAGGTGGCCCAGTTCCGGGCGCAGGACGCTGTTGAGCAGCTTGATGTCGTTGGGGTTGTCCGCCAGGTGGTTGATGAGCCAGTTCTCGCTGTTGGCCAGTTCTTTCTGTTTGGCCTCGATGCTGTTCTGAAGGCGTTGCCGGCGCCGCTCCAGGTCCTCAGGCGAACGGCCGGATACTTTGATCTCCTGCAGCTTGTAATTGAGTTTTTCCAGGGTTTCTCTCGTGCTCTGCAGTTGTTGCTCCAGGAGGGGCAGAGGCGGAAGGGCCTGTATTGTTTTCAGCACCTGCTCCTCCTGCTGCAACTGTTCCCGAATGCCCTGCACGCGGTGGCGCAGGATGCCTACTTCCTGGTGCAGCTCGCCCTTTTGGTTCTCCAGTTCCCGGCTCTGAAGTTTGAGTTCTTCGGCTTCCTTTTCTTTCCGGTAGAGCTTGTCGGCCAGCTCGGCGGCCAGGGCGGTGGCGGCCTGCCGGTACAGGCGGAACAGGCGGGCGAGGTTGTCGTACACCTCCTGCACCTCTCCGGTGAGGAGGCGAAACTGCCGGAATTCCTCCTTGATGCTTTTCAGGATGGCCACCTTCTGGCTCTCCTTGCGCAGGCGGTCGATGTCCTGCATATTCTGGCGGCTGTAGCTGAGCTGGTCCTGGTCGCGGTTGTCGGCGATAAGCAGGATGTCTTTCAGCGCCCGGTTGGTCACCAGTTTGGAGTTGATGAGGTAGCGGTATACCTTGGTGAAGCTGTTGGTGGTGCCGCTGCTCTTACACTTGTCGGTCAGCCAGACGGCGGCGTTGTTGCCCTTGCCGGTGTGATAGATCTGGCGCAGTACATCGGTGGCCTGGGGCAGCTCCCTGAGGCGCACCTGCCGCTCGCTGACGAGGTGGCGGGCCAGCTCGCGATAGTTGCGCAGCTTCTGCCCTTTGGGCGTATGCTCGAAGAAGAAGTCCTTCCGGTAGGCCGCATCCATTTTGGAATAGTGCAGCTCCGCCTCTCCGTCGCGCCGCACCAGCACGCAATAGCGGCGCCCCCGCTTGCTCACTTCAAAGACGATGTAACTGCGTTCTGCGTCCGGGAAATAGTGTGCGATGGTATCCTTATCGGCCGGCCGCTGGCCGCTGAAGTTCATCAGTTTCTTGTTGACCAGAAAGACGAAGTTGAGGGCGTAGATGAGCGAGCTCTTGCCTACGTTGTTGGGCCCAACCAGTTGCAGCGAGCGGCTCCCCTCGAAGTTGAGCTCGGCGATCTTATAGGATGAAGAATTGATCAGCACCAGTTTGGTCAGCATTCGGCAGTTGTATATTGGCTTTTGGAAAAGGCCCCAAAATAACAATCTTTTCAGAGAGTTAATAGTGCAGGCCATTAACCAGGGACGGGAAGGGCCTTGCTCCTCTCTCTGCGGAAGAGGAAAAAGCAGCTTACTGAGGCAAAAACCCCCGAAATGCTGATTTTAGTCATTTACAGAAGGGGATGGATGGCTTAAATTATTCACTGCCCGCCCTGTTAACTACCTCATCTTTAGGACAGCAACTTTTGTAACTCCTTCAACACATTAAAACCAGAAGGCCCACTCATGAGCAAATCACGCAACAACTTCTACCTCGCCAAATGGTACCTGGACTGCACGGATGATCACGGCAATACGGCCATTGGCCAGGCAGCTAATATGCGCTGGCATAACCGGGAAGTACCCTATACCGGCCTGCTGATGTACGAAGAAGGCAAAGGCGCTGCGGAACGCAGCCGCTTCGAAGACCTCAACTGGCCCAACCAGATGGGCGACCAGATCATCTGGGAAGACAACTCTTTCGGTATTTCCGGATGGTGGGAGGCCGATTCCCCACCCCTCACCGCCCGCCTGTACCATTCCGAAAAAGGGTACGTCGACTGGCAATGCTTCCAACCCCGTTCTCGTGCCTCGTTTGACATTGCCGACGGGCCCATTATCCAGGGCCTGGGCCATGCCGAACGGCTGGTATTTACAATAGAACCCTGGAAGATCCCGCTGGAACAGGCCCGCTGGGGGCGATACCTGTCGGAAAAGGACTATCTCATCTGGATAGAACTCCGTGGAGCGCCGCCCCGGCAGTGGGTATGGTACAACGGGGTGGCCGTTGAAGGGGCCGTCATTGAGGATGAGGCCGTTCACCTTCCGCAACTCGGCCTGCACCTGGAGCTGGGCAGTAGCAGCACCCTGGAAGAGGAGAAAAAAATATTGCACATTGTCCAGTCGCTGGTCGAGTATGTGCCGGGGTTCAACCGCACCGTTCCCCGTTTTTTCCTCCATGCCGGCGAACACAAGTGGCGCAGCAGGGGAAAATTAATGGAACGCGGACTGGTGAAAAACGAAGGCTGGGCCATCCATCAGTTGGTGGATTTCACCCGGGCGGAAGGAAGCTAATGCCGCCTTTAGAGCTTGTTTGGAAATGTGTGTCTTAAAAAGCAAAAATCCTTTGTTTTCACCGAACAGCGAACACCGAACACCGAACAGCGCCTCTTTAGGCCGGCTCTCCCCATCCCCCGCCTCCCGGCGTCTTAATAATGATCCTGTCTCCGGCCTCCGCTTCTGCCGAATCGACGCCCTGCAGCGGTACTCTTTCTCCGTTTTTCCGTATGAGATACTGCTCTCCCGCCTGTCCCGCTTCTCCCCCCACCATCCCATACGGCTCCTCCACCCGGTGCTGGCTGAGGAGGGTCGCTTCCATAGGCTCCATAAACTCTACCTCCCGGATGATTCCATCGCCTCCCCGGAATTGCCCCTTTCCGCCGGAGCCCGCCCGCCGAGCGAAGCGGTGCAGGCGCACCGGATATCGGAACTCCAGTTCTTCCGGGTCGGTGATCTTGGTGTTGGTCATATGCTGGTGGACGGCGGAGCGGCCGTGGAAGCCCGGGCCGGCGCCGGCGCCCCCGCCGATGGTCTCGTAGTAGCCGAAGCGGGCGTTGCCGAAGAGGAAGTTGTTCATGGTGCCCTGGCTGCAGGCCGCTGTGCCAAAAGCTTTGAGCAGGGTGTCCACCAGGCGCTGGCTCACCTCGGTATTGCCGCCGACTACCGCCGGGCACAGGCGGGCATCGTCCTCAAACGGGGGATGGAGAAAGCTCTCCGGCAATTCGACCTTTACCTGCTGCATCAGCCCTTCGTTGAGCGGGATCTCCTTCCGGCAGAGCAGGCGAAGCACGTAGATCACTGCACTGTAAACGATGGAGATGTTGGCATTCAGATTATTCGGATGAGGGGTTCCGGTTCCGGTAAAGTTAATGAATATTCCCGCTCCTTCGATGGCGATCTTTACCCGGATGGGGCGCCCGTCGTCCATGTGTTCTTCGGCCTCGAAAACCCTGCCGCGCCAGGGGTAGAGGGCATCCCGCAGGCTGTCGGCCGCCAGGGCCTTGAGCTGGCCCATATAGTGGCGTACTTTTCCCAGTCCATGAGTATTTACCAACCGTTGCAAGGCCGCCTCGCCGGTGCGCAGGGCCGCCAGGGCGGCGTTAATATCCGCCAGGTTCTCTTCCAGGGAACGGGTGGGGTAAGGAGCTTTCGTCAGGAGTGCCCTTATCCCGTTCCAATCCACCTTTCCCCCTCTTGCCAGGTAGGTAGGCAGAATGGCCACCCCTTCCTCCGCCAGTATAGTGGCATCGGGCGGCATAGAGCCGGGCCGCTTGCCGCCGATCTCGGCATGGTGGGCGCGGTTGACGGCATAGCCGATGAGCTGGCCCGCTTCAGTGAAGATGCCGCTGAGCAGGGTCACATCGGGTAGGTGCGAGCCGCCGTATTTGGGGTGGTTGGTGATGATGACGTCGCCGGGCCGCAATTCCAGCTTTTCCAGCACCAGGCGGGCACAGATGCCCAGGCTGCCCAGGTGGACCGGAATGTGGGGGGCGTTGACGAGCAGCTCCGCATCGGCGTCGAGCAGGGCACAGGAGAAATCAAGCCGTTCCTTGATGTTGACGGAAAAGGCGGTGCGCTGCAACTGGGCGCCCATCTCTTCGGCGATGGCGGAGAAGCGGTTGGTAAACAGCTCCAGCTCGACGGACTCCTTGAGCTGCTGTCCCTGTCGCCCTTTTTTCTGTTGCAACTCCAGGACGGCATTTTTCCCTTTATACATCAGCAGGCGCCAGCCCGGCTCGATGAAGGCAGTGGAGGAAGGGTTGAGCAGCAGGGCGGGGCCTTCAATCACGGCGCCCTCCAGCAGTTGATTCCAGTAAAATATGGGGAAGGCAGTGTCTGTGTTCTGCCTTTGTGGTTCGGGCTGGTGAGTTCGGTGTGGAGCCTCCGTCCGGCGGCTTTCCTGCGCTTTGCTGGCAGCCACTACCTTCAGGCTTTCCACTTCGATGGCCCTGCCTTCGGGAAAGTGGCCGAAGAGGCGCTTGTAGTGTTGCCGGAAATCCTTTTTCAGCTGCTGCGGATCGTGGTATTCCACTTCCAGGGTACTGTCCTGTCCTTTGAAGCGCAGGTAGGCCCAGGTGTGGCGGATGGCGATGTCTTCCGGGGGGAAGCCTTCGGCCTGCAATTGCCGGATGGCCTGATGGTTTAATTGCTGGCGGAGTGCGGGCAGCTCGTTCTGTAACTCTTCCAGAGTTTGCAGTATTTGTCGTTCCGCCAGGCGTTCTACCTGTGCCTGCCCCATGCCATAGGCGCTGAGCAGGCCGCCGTCGTAGGGCAGGATAATGGTGTCGATGCCTAATAACTCAGCAATTTTGCAGGCGTGGAGGCCGCCGGCGCCGCCGAACGCCAGCAAGGCATAATCAGCGGGGTCGAATCCTTTGGCCACGGAGATGCGGCGGATGGCCTCCGCCATTTTCTCGTTGGCGATCTGTTCAAAGCCCCGCAGCAGTTCTTCTTCGGTATATGGCTCGCCGGTGGCGGCTTCGATGGCGGCCTTCACTTCCAGCAGTGCCCGCCGCGCCTTTTCCCGGCTGATGGGTATTCCCATTTCCGAGGGGTCGAGTTTGCCGAGCAGGAGGTTGATGTCGGTAATGGCAAGGGGGCCCCCGACGCCGTAACAGGCCGGGCCGGGGTCGGCGCCGGCGCTTTCCGGGCCTACAACCAGCTTCTGCCCGTCGAAGGCGCAGATGGAGCCGCCGCCGGCGGCGACGGTCTCTATGGCCAGGCAGGGGCTGAGCATGCTGACGTCGCCCACCCGGGTGGTGTATTCGTAATCGTACTGGCCGTCGTAGCGGGCGGCGTCGGTGCTGGTGCCGCCCATGTCGAGGGTGAGCACTTTGCCGAAGCCCAGTTGGCGGGCGATGGCGGCCGAACCGACAACGCCGCCCGCCGGGCCGCTGAGCAGGCTGTCTTTGGGGTGGAACAGATCGGCG
>JAGFJE010000655.1 GCA_024103175.1 Phaeodactylibacter sp. | reverse complement strand
AGCCGGCCGGGGGCTCCTGTACGATTTCGAGGGTAGCATGTTGCCGGGAGTGGAACGTTTCTTTCGGGAATTCGGCGGGGAGTTGTGCGCGTATCACCAGTTGATGAAATACAGAAACCGGATGTGGAAAATCATGGCTGCCGGTTTTGGAGTTTAAAAATGGATCGATGTTGCCCGGGAAAAAAATTTCTATTGAGGCTTTCTCCTTTTTACTCTTCAGTCGGCTGGAGTATGTAGTATCTTTTTTGAACAACCACCCCTTAAAACCTGCCGGTGTGGAACTGGGGGTTGGCCTGGGCAATGCATCTGTCCATATTCATTATTCCAATGAAACCGAACAAGTCCCCAGTTCAGCGTTCGTTATCCCTCCTCAGGAGCATTTATTCCAGAATAAGGAATTGCCTTCTCCTCTTTACGCCAACATCTATAGCTTTGAGGAGCAGTTCCTTTATGCTGTGGAAACCGAAGATCGTTTGCCCGGCACTTTCCTGCGAGGCCGGTTGTTTCAGTTTGACATCCTGGAAACCCTATTCTTTTATATCAGCCGTATAGAGGAGTTAAACATCTCCCCTGGTTCTGAACCAGACAGATACTCCGAGAGCAGTCAATTCCTGGTCAGGAATGGCCTGCACCGGGAAGCTGTGGTAGATCAGTTGGTTGCCGCTTTTTTCCGTGCACTGGGACTGGAGGTTCCTCTGCCAGAAACCCGGTTTATCTGGACGCATGACATCGATGCGCTTCGAAAGTTCCCTTCTTTTTATAAGTTTGTCCGTTCTATTGTCCGCCTTATTGGGAGAAAACAATGGCGCCGGCTAGTACCGCTGGTTCGCGCCTATTATCGGGTTGTGGAAAAACAGCAGCCTGACCCCTTCGATACGTTTGATTGGTTGTTTCTGAAAAGGGGAGGAGTAGAAAAAATGATCTTCTTGATGGCAGGCGGCCTGACCCGTTACGATAACCACTATCAGATTTCCAGTGCCGAAGCATTCAGGGCCGTTCAACTGGCGCTTAAGCGCGGCTATCGGATCGGGTTGCATCCCAGTTATGCCTGTTGGATAAACCCAGTGCAATTTGCGGAAGAAAAGCAGTTACTCGAATCTGTCATCGGCCACGAAGTAAAACATAGCCGGCAACACTTCCTGAATTTTTCCATTCCACACACCATTTCCCTTTTAGAAGAAGCTGGCATTACTGAAGACCATTCTCTCGGCTTCAGGTCGCATATCGGCTTCCGCTGCGGTACCGGCTTTCCTTACCGGCTTTACAACTTCGAACAGGAAAGGGAAAGCACGGTCACCGAGGTTCCTCTCGTTATCATGGACAGCGCCATATTGGCGGAGGCGAAGCAAAGAGGAATAGAAGCTTTCGACTTTTTGAAAGGTTTTTTGAAAAAGAACAAAAAGGGTACCCAGATCAGTGTGAACTTTCACAACAGCTCGTTTGACGGGGTCGAATGGGACAGACAGCAGATGAAAAGGTTGTACGCACTCATTCAGGAGTATTTTCCCGCAGGAAATGGATGATTTTTTCCGCCGCGTACCCATTACCGAATAACGGTATTGAGGGTACTTTCCTGTCTTTGGCGGCATGATAGCTGGAAAATATTCTTTCCGCTGAGCTGCCGACGATCAAGGCGGCGGCGGCTTCCACCAATTCTTCCCATTCGGTCTCTGGCCTTAAGACGATACAGGGTTTTTCGGCGAAGAAAGCTTCTTTTTGCAGCCCACCGCTATCAGTGGCTACCATCTGGCATCGGTTGAGTAGAAAGAGCATTTGTAAGTACCCCACCGGTTCTTCCAGGGCGAAAATAGGCTTGAGGCCAAACCGGCTAATGGCCCTCCGTATTCGGGGGTGGGCGGGTAACACGACCGGGCATTCCTGTTGGTGCAGGCGGTTCAGCCCTTCCACAATACCTTCGAGTTTTTCCCTTAAGGTGTTTTCTTCACGGTGTACAGTGGCAAGGATAAATCGTTCGGGCAAGGGAAAAACAGGCGCCGACTTCTGGGCCGAGAAGATCCGAAAGGCATCAAGCATAATATCTCCTACAATCCGGGCTTTTCCCTCCAGCCCTTCTTGCTTGAGATGCATGGCGGCTTTGAGGGTGGGACAGAACAGCAGGTCGCTGACCCGGTCGGCCACCACCCGGTTGAGTTCTTCCGGCATGTCCGTCCTGCCGGCGCGCAGGCCGGCCTCGACATGAGCCAGCCGCAGGCCGGCTTGCTTAGCGGCCAGCGCGCCGGCGAGTGTGGAATTGGTGTCTCCGAATACCACTACCCAGTCAGGAGCGGTAGTGGTAAGGGCCGGCTCCAGGGTTTTTAGCATTCTGCCCACCATCTGGCTGTGGCTGCCACCTTGAATATTCAGGTTGTGATCAGGATCCGGCAAGCCCAACTGGTGGAAGAACAGTTCATTCATCGCCGGGCTGTAGTGCTGGCCGGTGTGGATGATAATGGGCGTCAATCCTTCTTGCCTGATGGCGAAGTAAAGTGGCGCCAGCTTGATAAACTGGGGCCGGGCGCCGACGATCAGCGCGATCTTCATAATTCGTTTATCAGTTTGTGCATTTGATAAGGCCAGCTATATTGTTCAAAATGGGCGCTGTCTAGAGGGGGAATCTCTTTTTCCCTTTCTTCCCATATCCGGTAACGGTGAAGTAAGAATTTTTCCAACCCTTTGCCCTGTTTCGTGCCATTCGAATAAAAAACTGCATTTGCTTCCCAGGCGCTCAGTATGTCCTCCAATTCTTTATCCTGGCTGCCGTTTACCAGGGCAAGGATGGGCCTTCGTGCCTGAAGGTATTCAAAGAGCTTGCCTGTCAGTACACCCTGCAGGCCAGGGCCAGACCAGCTGAGAAGCAGATTCAATTGGGCACGGCGTTGCAACTGAAGGGCTTCCTCCCGGCTGATGATTCCCAAACTGGCAGCTATTTGTCCAACCCCCGCCTTTCGGGCGCTTTGCAGCCAGCAATCCGGGTTTGGGCCGGCATACAACAAGGAGATCCCGGCAGGAGGCAGGTATTCCTTTTCCACGAGTCGGCGAATGGCGCAAAATATTGGCCCCGGGTCTCTCATGCCTTCGTACAGTGATCCAGTGTAAACAATTGTAAATTTCTCAAATGGCTCTACTGTTTTTATGACTTCATCCAAATTCTTTATCCCATTCCTCAGCACCTCCACCCTCGGCGCCACCTTCTCCAGATGCCCCTTCAACCCCTCCGACACCGTCGTCACCAGGTCTGCCCGCCGCAACACCTGCCGGTTGCACCAGCGCTGGAAGGGAGGACAAATGGTGTTTTGCAGCACTGGGTCGACGTGCAGGTCCCGGAAGTCGGCGATCCAGTAGAGGTGGGGGAAGCGGCGTTTGAGGAGGTGGGCGATGAGGTGGTCGGAGTAGGGGCGGAAGGTGGAAAACACATGGGTGATGCCTTCCCGCTCGATCAGCTTCCGGGTGCGGATATAGCCTGTGAAGATATACACCAGCCCTCCGTCGCCGATGAGGATATTGAACGGGAAGCTGTCTACCAGCCGCCGCAGCCAGCGCACCAACGGCCGTTCTTTGAGCGCGGGGGCGACGAACGGCTTGTTTCCGGCTTTCTTTCTGGCTGTCAGGCGGCGTAGGTCCCAAGCGGGGGCCTCGACGATATTCCGGCAGCCGGTTTCCAGAGATGGATCCTGCTGGAAGAGCCGCCGGTTGCGGGTAGCGAGTACGTGTATGTCTTCAAAATAAGGCAGGGCGGCCCGGTAGAAATGGTGCAGGCGCACAGCTCCTGGCACCTTGGCCGGCGGGAAGTTGTAGTAGATGATCAGCAGTTTTTTTCGGGGGCCCATGGATGGAGAAAAGGATATTGGTTTTGTGATATTAGACTTGACAAGTTTCCCGGCAGGCGCCTCGGTGAAAACTTGTCAAGTCTTTCCCGGTATTACAATAATTATTTGGCCAATTTCTTCTTGTGCGCTGTAGGAACACTTCTCATTTGGTTGCTGTTCCGCTCCGCCAGCGCCGCTTCACACAGGCTAAGGTAAGCGCTCACGATGATCTTTTCGTCGAATTGCCGGAGCACTTTTTCCCGGCTGTACGCGCCCATGGCCTGGCGGCCATCCTCGCTGAGGAGGTAGAGCTGTGTCATGCTTTCGGCCAGCGCTTCGGCGTCGCGGGCCATGACAAGGTAGCCGTTGCGGCCCGGCTCTACCGTTTCGCGGCAGCCGGCCGTATCAGTGGTGACGATAGGTTTGCCCATCGCCATGGCCTCCAGGATGGCGCGGGGCATCCCTTCGCGGTAGGATGGCAGCACCAGGGCGTGCGCCTGTTTGAGGTAGGGGCGCACATCTTCGGTGAAGCCCAGGTAGCGGATGTGGTGTTCTTCGATCAACTGCAGGAGTTCCTGCCGGTGCAAGGCCGCCGGGTATTCGGGGTTGAGCTGGCCTATTACCCAGCATTCGGCCCGGGGAGCGAGGCGGCGCAGCTGGCACGCCGCGGCGGCGTACTCGCGGATGCCTTTATCATGCAGCAGCCGCCCGATAAACAAAAAGATGAACTTATCGGTATCGGGCTGGGGAAGAGGCCGGAAATGATTGGTGTTGACGCCCGAACCGGGAATGACCAGCGTTTTTTCCTTTGTGATGAGCCCCTCCCGGATGAATAGGCGGAGGTCGTCCTCATTGTGAAAGACGGCGCGGGCCACGTTGCGGAATGCCTGGCGGTAAAGGCGGCGCGCCAGCTGTCCCAGCAGGCCGTTGTGGAGGAAGGTATAGCCCAGGCCGGTGACCGTCGGCACGGAGGCAATGCCCGCCCAGCGCGCGGCCAGGCTGCCGAAGATGTTGGGCTTGATGGTGAAGTGCAGCGCCAGGTCCGGCCGTTCGCGGCGGTAGATGCGGTAGAGTTCCCACAGCAGCAACAGGTCCCACAGCGGGTTCTTCCGCTGGGCGGCCAGGAAGCGCAGGGGGATGTGGCGGGTAAAGTAGCTGTCGTTGAGGTAGTGGATGTACTCATCCACCGGCGCAATGACGAGCACCCGGTACCCCGCCAGCTTGAACTGCTTGATCAGGGGCTGCCGGAAGTTGTAAATGTTCCAGCTGCTGTTGGCGACAATAGCCACCGTTTTCTTCATAGTATGCTTTTTTCGGGAGCGGGGAGGCGGCACTTGCGTCATGTCTATAGAATTTTAAACCTTCTATAGTATTAGTCGCAGAAATCCGGAAATTCCATAAAAAAAAACGGCTTTTTTGGATTTTTTATGGAATAGTGGATAACCTCTCGAACGCCCACCTCCCGTTGGGAAGCTTCCGGAGATGCAGGCGAACCTACAAATACTCCTCCTCCCCGATCTCCCCCGTAATCTTCTTTATCTCCTGCTCCCGGCTTTTGGGCCAGACGAGCAGCACGTCGCCCTCGTCGACGACGATGTAATCTTCCAGCCCGCCGAGCACCGCCAGCTTGTCGTTGGGCAGGCGGACGAGGCTGTCTTTGACGCCGTAGGCCATCACTTTTTCGCCCTGTATGACGTTGCCGTGGGCGTCTTTGTCACTTTCGGCGTGCAGGGATGCCCAGGTGCCGAGGTCCGACCAGCCGAAGCTGGAGGGGATGGTGTAGACGTTTTCGGCCTTCTCCATGATGGCGTAGTCGACGCTGATGGAGGGCGTGGTGGGGTAGGCCTCGTCGATGAAGGCCTGCTCGCCGGGCGTATTGTACTTCGGCGCCCCTGCGGCCAGGATGCGGTGGATGTCTTCGGCGTGGCGCCGGAAAGCTTCCAGCAGCGTCTCCACCCGCCAGATGAAAATGCCGGCGTTCCACAGGTAGTTGCCGCCGGCCAGGTACTGCTCGGCCGTGGCCCGGTCCGGCTTCTCGCGGAAGGCCGCCACCTTGTATACCGGGCTGACGCTTGTGGCTACCCCGGCGCCTTCTGATGTTTGATGTTTGATGTTTGATTTTTGATGTTTGATTTCCGCCCCACTTCCGACTTCCCACTTCCCACTTCCGACTTCCGCCCCGTCTTCGCTGCGCTCAGCCGGGTAAACTTCCGACTTCCGACTTCCCACTTCCGACTTCCCACTTCCGACTTCCCACTTCCCACTTCCGACTTCCGCCTCGCCTTTGCTCAGCTCAGCCTTGCAAACTTCCGACTTCCGACTTCCCACTCCCGCCTCCCTACTTCCGACTTCCGACTTCCCACTTCCGACTCCCCACTTCCTACTTCCGCTTTCCGCCTTCCCACTACCGACTTCAACATACCCATCTCCCGTTCCAAGGATCGAAGTAGCTAGC
>JAGFJE010000638.1 GCA_024103175.1 Phaeodactylibacter sp. | reverse complement strand
GATACTAATGTGCCGGCAACGCACAATAATCATCAGGATGTTGACCTGGCATTTGCCAAAGTCCCATTCTGTTCGATCAATACACAAGGTTACTTTCCCTCTTTTGGGCAAGAACATAGCTAATAATAAGGCTACCTGTTCGTAATCTAGCGACACCTCTCGGAAGAAATCTTGTATCCTGACTTCATTAGAGGAGGCTTTGGCCTGGTCATTGAGGGCTTGGGCTACCTCACAAAACTGTACGGATCGGGTTTTGATCATCGCCAAAACAAAAAGTACAATGAATTTTTTGCGAGCCAGGTTCTTTACAATTGGCACCTTGTCCAGAATCGCCGTAACTTCGGCGCAGCAATATTGCTTCATAAGGAAGTTAGTCGTTTTTGAGTGTGGTAACCCAAATATGACGCTTCCTTATGATTTTTTCACCCCGCTAACTTTTTTAGTAGGGTAGAGTAAAAAAAACGACCACTACCCTATTGCGCTTACCGCACCAGCGTCAGTTTTTTCACCATGGCCTGCCCCTGCGTTTGCAGGCGCAGCAGGTAAACGCCGGGGGCTACGTCCTGCCCGCTGTCGGCATTGCCGTCCCACACTCGCTCGTGGCGGCCGGCATCAAATGAAGCCGCTTCCAGGCGCCGTACCCGCTGCCCGTTGAGGTTGAACACTTCCAGCGTGGCCGGCCCGGCCTGGGGCAGGTAAAAGCGTATGGCCACCTCTTCGCGGAACGGGTTGGGGCTGGCTTCCAGTTGATACGCCGTTCCCATATCCGCCGGCCCTGGGCTAACGGGGCGGGGCGCCGGCGCCGGGCAGCACACTGCCGTACCGGCGTTCAGCGCGCCGATCAGGCCGTTCACCTGGGCGGTGATGTAATCGGCAGCGTCAACCGGTATCCCGCCGCCACTCTGGTACTGCACGTAAGTGACGACGTAATCCAGGGAAGCGACAACCGTACTTGCGCTGCTTCCGAAACAGAATTTTCTGGCCGCCAGGCCCAACCTCCTGGTAATAGCCCTTTTAACCAGGGAGCTGATGCTCAACCCATCGACGTAGGCGTTCACGTTGTCCACCACGGTGTTGATGCAAACCTTGGTGTCACAGGCGTCGCCCAGCCCGTCCTGGTCGAGGTCTTCCTGGCCGGGGTTGAAATCCACCGGGCAGTTGTCGACGTCGCCGCAGATGCCGTCGCCGTCGATGTCGTCGTCCGGGTCGTTGGGGCAGGGGTCGGGGCAGGCGCCGTAGATGTCGTCGCGCACCCAGACGTTAGCCGCGCAACTGGCCGTATTGTTATTGACATCCGTCACGGTGAGGGTGACGGATTGGACGCCCAGTTCATTACAGGTGAAATCCGTCACGTCGAGCGCCAGGTTGGCAATACCGCAGGCATCGTCGGAGCCGCCATCCACCTCGCCTGCGGTGAGCGTAGCCGAACCGCCGGCGCCGAGCTGTACCGTGACATTCTGACAAAGGGCCTCCGGGCCGGTATTGTCCTGGACGGTCACCGTGGCCACGCAGCTGTGCTGGTTGCCGGCCCCGTCGGTGGCGGTGAGCAGCACGGTGCGCATGCCCACGTCGGCACAGGTGAAGCTCGTCCGGTTCAGGCTCAGGCCGAGCAGGCTGCAGTTGTCATTGCTGCCGTCGTTCACCTCGCCTGCGGTGAGCGTAGCCGAACCGGCGGCGTTAAGGCTGATGGTGCGGTTGCGGCAGCGAGCTGTCGGCGGCATTTCGTCTTTCACCGTCACCTGTACGTTGCAGGAGCTGCTCTCGTTATTGACGTCCGTCACCGTCAGGGTTACCGTTTGCGGGCCCGCGTCGGCGCAGGTGAAGGTATTGGGCGACACCGTCATGCTCTGCAGGCCACACGCGTAGGTGCTGCCGCCGTCCACATCGCCAGCGGTGAGCGTAGCCGAACCGCCGGCGCCGAGCACTGCCGTGAAAGGCTTACAGGCCGCAGCCGGGGGAGCGCAGCACGGGTTGTCGTCGTCGGCAACGGTAATGGTGGCCATGCAGGTAGCGGTATTGGAGAAGTGATCCGTCACGGTAAGGGTAACCGCCTGCGCGCCTACGTCGCCGCAGCCGAAGGACAGGCTTTCCTGCCCATCGATCCGGAAGGAGAGCGGGCCGCAGCCGGCGCTGTTGTCATTCACCTGGCTGGCGGCCACAGTAGCGCTGTTGTTGGCGTCGAGCTGTACGGTAATGTTCTGGCACTGGGCAGCCGGCGCGGTGGTTAGGCCCTGGTACTCATAGGCCCCGATGTCGACATTGCCGGCCACATTGGGAGCGGCGTCGAAGGGGCGGGCATTGCCGTCCAAATCGTTGGCGGGCGCCCCGGCGGCCGTGCCGGCGTCGATGGCGGGGGAGCAGGGCTGGAGGAGGAAGTCGCCGTTGGCAGCATCGGCGAAGAGCGGGTTCGCGTCGAGGTTGCCGGCGCCGGGGTAGCCGCCCTGCACGATGGAGTAGGTGGCGGTAGGGGCGCTGGTGCTACTGCTGTTGAAAATTTCACTGCCGTTGCCCCAAAGGATACAGTTGACAAGTGCCGGAGAGGAGTCATAATGGTTGTACATCCCGCCGCCGTTATTGCCTGCCGAGTTTCCGCTGAAAGTGCAATTGGTTAAAGCCGGAGAGGATTCGTCCTCGTTGTACATCCCACCGCCGTTGTTTGCCGTATTCCCGTTGAAGATGCAGTTAGTCAATGTCATAGAGGGCGCCTCGTAGAAATTGCACATCCCCCCGCCTTGGTTTGCAGAGTTCCCGCTGAAAATGCAGTTGGCTACGGAAAGGGAGGATTCCTCGTTACAGATCCCGCCACCATTGATGAGTGCCGTGTTTCCACTGAACGTGCAGTAAGTTATCTCCAGGGGCGAGTAGTAATTGTACATCCCTCCACCCTGGCTGGTTGCCGAATTCCCGTCGAAAGTACAGTGGGTTATCTTCGGTGAGGAGTCTATGTTGGACATCCCGCCGCCGTAATAATTTGGGTAGTTTCCTCCATTTGCATTTCCGCCGCTGATGGTAAAACCATCCAGCAGAGCCG
>JAGFJE010000625.1 GCA_024103175.1 Phaeodactylibacter sp. | reverse complement strand
AGTTCATCGAGGAATAAAGCGCCATCGTAGGTGGTGGTGCGGTTCGTTCCGGCCAGTTGCCAGCCGTTGGGGATGAATTCCACGGCTTTTACCTGGCTTAGGCCGATCCCGGCGCCGGCAAAATCGTATTCATACCAGACGAAATCTGAGACGCTCCGGATGGTACGCCGGATCACATTGCTGGCCGCATCCGCCGTGTCTACGAGGCGGACATCGAAGTTTACGTCCCGGGTCGTATTGGCTTTGATCATCAGCACCGGGTTTTCGGAAATGTCGAGCACTACCGGCAGTTCGAATACGCCGAAGACGACTTCCGCCTGGCCCTTATTCAGGAACAGTTTCATCTGGTTGTCTTCCTGCCGGTAGGTGTAGAACTTAGGGGCCGACCAGTATTCCTCTTCGTTGAAGCCGGTGTAGTCGGTGGCGTAGCCCTTGTTGTTGAACACCAGGGCCTCAAACGATTGCGACGTGGACAAGGGAGGGGCCCCGTCGTCGGTTACCGTCACGGTGACCCCTGCCGTTCCGAAGGCGGCCGGGACGAAATCGAGGTTCAGGGTAGCCAGGGAGCCATTGGGGCCCTCCACGCTGATGTTGTCATCGGGCAGGAGTTCCTGATTGTCGGAAGTGGCGGTTATCGTGAGGTTCTGGGAGCCGCCGTCTCCGTCGGAGATGCCGTCCAGGGGTACGGAAACGGCGCTGCTTATATCGTCCGGCGTCAGCGCCAGGTTGTCGATGGGGTTCAGGGTGGGGAAGAAGTGGCTTTCCGGGAAGGCCGCCCTGCCGACGGCATAGTCATCCATCACGAACAGCCCCTCGATGACGTTGCCCGGCGGCTGGAAGCCTCCGGGGTCGATCTGTATCTCCCGTATCCGGGAGCAGCCGAAGCCGTCCGGCGCATTGGCGAAAACTTCGGTAAAGTCGAACGTGTAGGTGGCAAAATTACCGTCACCAACAATGGTGTGGGAGACATTGCCGGCGGAAATGCCGTCGGTACCTCCTACGCTTTTGATGTTCACCCGCCAGGTGGTGGAAGCCACGTCGGAGGTTTTGAGGCGGAAGCTGACATAGGGATACTGGCAGAGGTTGAGGCCCGGCTCATTGCCGTAAAAGTCCTGGAAGAACCACCATGCCTGTTTGTTAAGGGCGATCTCGAGTTCTTCGTTGTCATTGATGGATAATTGCGCCAGGCCTTCCGGAATTCTGGCAAATTCCGTATTCCCGGTGGAGAAATTGTTGAAGTAGGAGTCATTTTCCTGCGCCACAAGTGCCGGAACACCTGCCAGACACCAGAATGCAACTAAAAGTATTGGAATAAACCTACGCATAGGGCAGTGCTATTTTGGTTAAGGAATAAGGCTATCGGCCTAACGCCGGACGAAGCCGTTTTCCCCGGCCACGTCTTCGTTGAGGTGGCGCAGGCCGAGAACGGTATCGGTAGTGAACGGGTCCTCTTTGAATTTGAAGGCCCAGCCCTCCTGAGGGTTTTGGGCCTGCAGCAACCCGAAGGATAAAGTGATAATAGCGGCAAGGATATTTTTCATGTTTCGGATCACCAACATTGACTAAACATTTCGTATGGATTTCGTGTTTTCGTGCTTTAAACCTGCTGGAAACCGGAGTTTCTGTCTCCTGCCGGCCCGGGGTTACTTGTCAAAATAACAGACCTATTTTACAAAATACTGCATCCACTCCTGATATGAAGGCATTACATTTAATCATGAAAAACTGGAAACGCCCGAACATGAAGTTACTGGGGTGGCAGGTCCTGGAAGTGCTGCTCTTATCCTTTATGGCCCTTCTGGTCTACATCCTTCTGGCGGTCGTATTGTAATTGCAAAAAAGAGAGCGCCACCCGTAAAAAGGCCGGGCGGCGCGAAAAGCGATTCAATTTATTGATTCCTTCAAAGCTCTTTCCTTTTTATTATTCTCTTTCGACCTGAACAACCCAGTTCTGCTCCGCTCCGCCGATGGCCTTCACCACAAAAGTGCGGGGGCCGGAAGAGAAGTCCACTTGTGTTTTATTCTCAAAAGGCTGTCCATCGAGCAGGATGGTAGCGCGGGTAGAGGAAGCCACCAGGTTGGTGGTCAGCTTGGCCAGGTCGATATTGCCCTGCGGTATGGTGGCCGTTACAGTACTCTTGCTGGCGTCGATCACCCCTTCGTATTCCTGGCCGAACAGGCCCGGCGTCTTCAGGGTGGCGGCCTGCAGGGCGGTATTGTTATCGCTTATTTCAAAATCGAATTCGAAGATCTTTTCCAGTTTGTCTTCGCCCCAGTTGCCGTAGGAAGTCGCCACAAAAACGGCCTTTGTACTGCCGTGGTAGTTATAGGCAAAGGAGAAGCTCGGCGTTTCCGCCAGCATATTCACCGACCGGGCCGTAGCGTCGGGGTATTCATCGTACCGGGCCCCTTCCAGGCCGCTGTAGAATACCAGGAATTCTGACCGCCCTTCGATCGCGAAGTTGATGGGTTCTCCGGCATCGGCATTGAAGGTCGAAGGGGTGATCACCAGGTTCAGCTCCGGCTCTTCCTTGGTGCAGGCGGCCAGGGCGAAGCCGATCAGGAGGATGAGAAAGATGCGTAATTTCATGGAAACGGATTTTTGCTGTTGGTAGTGAGGGTTTCTTACAACCATTTCGGGTTCTGTTTCAGTTCGCCGTAATGGCGGTTGATCTCTGCCAGCGGTATGGGCCAGCAAACGTGGCGCGGCTGGAAGGTCGGTTTGTACTGTTGCACCTCGTCCAGGGCCATCCAGCCGTCCTTATACCAGCGGGCCAGGTCCCAGAAGCGGGAGTGTTCGCCCGCCATTTCTATATCCCTTTCATGAATGATGGCCTCCCGGCTCAGGACGGGCAGCGCCGGCATTCCCGCCCGCGCCCGCACCTGGTTGACAGCGTCGAGGGCTTTGGCGTCGGAGAAGTTGCCCGTGGCCCTTACCGTCGCCTCCGCATACATCAGCAGCACGTCCGCATAACGCATCAGGCGCCAGTTGTTGGGGTCCTGGAAGGGAGCGTTGGGGAAGGTATAGGTGGTGTGGAAGGGGTAGAGGTGTTTCCTGAGCCCTTTGGCGGAACCGATAGAGGAATTGAGGTCGGCCAACGAGAACGTCTCATTGTACAGCGGGTTATCGGGGCGGAAGTCCAGCGGGTCGCCCGGCTCGATAAAGAAGGCGTAGTAGCGGGGGTCGCGCGACAAGCCGGCCGGATGGTTGGCGGGCCTTTCAAACTCGTCGGGAAAGAGCTGGTCTTCGGCGGCAATATTGCCGAACCCGCCGGTGATGGCCGGATAGCCGTTGTACCAGGTCATGTGGCTGCCGGTGCTGCGGCGCAGCGGCAGATACTGGCTGGAACGGTCGCCCTCGTCATAAGCGGTGGAGTAGTTGATCTCGTAAATGGACTCCGAGTTGAACTCGGAAGGGTAGGACCGCCCGTTGTACGGCATGTCGATGGGCGTGAAGTTGGACAGGTAGGCGTAGATGTAGTCCAGCGAGTCGGCGCCCTGCGGCATGTTCAGGCTGTACGTGCCCTTGTCGATCAGCTGGCCCAGTATGCTGGACGCCTCCTGGAATTTGCCCCGGTACAGGTAGGTCTTGCCCAGGAAGGCCATGGCCGCGCCTCGGGTGGCCCGGCCCAGCTCGCTGGCAGGCCAGGTTTCGGGCAGCAGATCGATGGCCAGCAGGAGGTCCTGTTCTACCAGATTCAGGACCTCGTCCTGGGTAGCATTGGGGTAGCCCACGCGGGGGTCTTCCGCCGGCTCGGTCAGCAGGGGCGGCACCTCGAACCAGATACCCAGGTAATGGTAGTGCAGGGCGCGCAGGAAATGCGCTTCTCCCAGGATGGTGCGGCGCCTGTCTTCATCGATGTCGATCTCGTCGGTGAACTTCTGCAGGAACAGGTTGGTCCGGAAAACACCTTCGAACAGAGACCGGTAGGTATTTAAAATGGCGCCATTGTTGGCGTCATACTGCAGCGCTTCGGTATTGACCTGTTCGTGCAGAATACGGTCATCCATGGCAAAATTGATCAGGTGCATGCCGGCGCCCGTCTGCGCATGCCCGATCGCCATATAAGCCGTAATGATGAGGTCTTCAAAATCCTGATCGGTCTGGTAGAAGCTCGACTCGGAAAGGCTGTTTTCATTCTGCACTTCCAGGAATTCTTCCGAGCAACCGGCAGCCGCCAGGGCCAGGAGGACATATATTAGTGGTTTGAAACGCATGATCGTTGTTTTTTTCAGCTAATTGAATCAGAAAGATACGGACAAGCCTGCCTGGTAAAAGCGGGGGACGGGATAGGCGCCGTCATCCACTGTTCCGAACGGGCTGATGGAGGATATTTCCGGGTCGTATCCCGAATACTTCGTAAAGGTCAGCAGGTTCTCCCCGCCGATGAATATCCTCAGGTTTCTGATGCGCAGGTTGTTCATCAGGCTGTTGGGAAGCGTGAACCCCACCTGAAGGTTGCGCACGCGCAGGAAGGAGGCGTCCTCAATCCACCAGGTGGAAATGCGGTCGTTGTCATTGTAATCGCCGAGCCCCAGGCGGGTCTGATCCCGTACCGGGTTGTCGGGCGTCCAGTAGTCCTGTACGCTTCTGAGTTTGTTCTCGTCCTTGGACGTTTCATTACCCGCCGCCAGGTTCGCCCGGGAGCGGTAGCGGTTGTAAAGGTCTACGTTTTGCACGCCCTGGAACAGGATGTTCAGGTCGAACAGCTTATACCGCAGGTCTATGGTAAGGCCGTAGGTGAAGTCGGGGATCACCTTGCCGATGATGGTCTGGTCGGCAGCGTTGATCACGCCGTCCTGGTTGAGGTCGGCGAAGCGGATATCGCCCGGGGCCATAAAATCCGTCTGGAAAGGAACCAGCGGCTGGAAGCGCCCGTCCTCGTCCTGAATGAGGTTGCCGTTGGCGTCCTGGGCGAAGTCGTCCCGGTCGAGCAATCCCTGGTCGACGAAGCCGAAGTAGGAGCCTATGGAGTGGCCGACGATGGCGACGTTGGTATTGCCGCTATTGAAAATGCGGTTGGACGGCAGGAATTCCACCGTGTTCTTCACCGTGGTCAGGTTGGCTGAGATCTGGTATTTGAAGGGGTTCTCGTAGTTCCGGTAGATGAGGTTGAACTCGAAGCCGGAGTTGCGGATATCTCCCAGGTTGACCAGGGGCGGCTGCGCATCGCCGGACAGGCCGTAGACCATCTGCAGGGGCAGGTTGGTGATCAGGTCGTTCTGGTTCTTGATGTAGTATTCGGCATAGAACTCCACCCGGCCGTTGAAGCCGACGAAGTCAATACCGTAGTTGATCATCTCGGCGCTTTCCCATTTCAGTTCCGGAGAGCCGAAGTTGTAGTAGGGAGCGGCGCCGAACACGGGCCGGCCGGGGTCGCCCAGGGTGTAGACGTGTTCGTTATAGGTGCTGATGAACGTTTCATAGAGGAAGTCGCGGTCGGGCTCGTTGCCGTTGAAGCCGTATCCGAAGCGCAGCTTCAGCAGGTCCATCCAGCCGTACTGAGCGCCCCGGAAGAAATCCTCGCTGATCTTCCAGCCCAGAGAAAAGGACGGGAAGGTGCCGAAGCGGTTGTTGGGGCCGAAGCGGGAGGAGCCGTCGCGGCGCACCGTCCCGGTCAGGAGGTACTTGCCGGCGTATTCATAATTGAGGCGGCCGAAGAAGGACTCCCCGGTTTTGTCGGACTTAAACTGGGAGGAGGTGGTGAATTCGGGGTTGCCTCCTCCGACGGTCTGCAGGCTCTCCCAGCGGAAGTCATTGGCGGCGGCGGTGATCTGGTTGCTGCTCGCCTTCTCGGCGGTGTGCCCTGCCATCAGGCCTATGGAGTGGTTGCCGACGGTGGTGTTGTACCGAAGGATCTGGTCGAACTGCCAGCTTTGTACGTATCGGTCTGTTTCGGACAGGCTGGCGGTGGGGTTGCTGCGCTGCACCAGCTCGTAGCGGGGCGACCAGTTGGTGTTGCGGTCGTTGAAGAAGTTGGCGCCGAGCACCGTTCGGAAGGTAAGCCCTTTGAGGATGTCTATCTCGGCGTATATGTTCCCAAAGATGTTGTTCTCGTCGTTGAAGCGCTCATTGAGGTGCAGTTCGGCCACCGGGTTGGTGCGTTCATTGATGCCGGTGATGGCGGGGTCGGGGCCCTGGAAGCCCCCTTTGGCGCTTTCATTGTATACGGGCATCAGCGGAGAGGTTACTACGGCTGTGAGCCATTGTCCTCCGGCTTCCTGCCGGCCGTCTTTTTTGGTAAAGGCGAAGTTCTCACCCACCCTTACCCGGCCGTTCAGCAGCTTGTGCTCACTGTTGATCCGCAGGTTGACCAGGGTATTGTCGGTGGTGATGAGCACTCCCTCTTCGGAGACGTAGTTGGCGGAGAACATGAAGGTCGACTTGTCGCTTCCGCCGGAGAAGCTCAGGTAATGGTTTTGCTTGAGGGCAAAATCGTTGGTAATCAGGCCCTGCCAGTCGGTGTCGGTATTGCCGTTGGCGGCCCAGACGGCATCGGTGTAGGCAGGAGGCAGCACGCGCTGGTCATTGGGGTAGGTGGCGTTGTGTACTTCGTACACCTTGGCGTAGAAATCCCGGTATTCCTGGGCGTTCATGATGTCCATTCGCCGGGGCAGGGTGGCGAAGCCGGCCAGGTTGTTGTATTCTACCCGAAGTTCGCCGGCCTGCCCGGATTTGGTCTTTACCAGGATGACGCCGTTGGAGGAGCGGGCGCCGTAGATGGCCGCTGAGGCGGCGTCTTTCAGCACGGAAACCGACTCGATATCCTGAGGGTTGAGGTTATTGAGCGCGCCGATGGAAGAGATGATGTTGTCAATGACCACGATGGGCTGGGCGCTGTTGTTGATCGACCCCACGCCCCGGATGCGGATGCTGGGCGCGGCGCCCGGCCGCCCGGTGGTGGAGGTGATGTTGACGCCTGGCGTGCGGCCCTGCAGGGCCTGCGCTACGGAGGTGGCGTTGGCTTCTTTGAGGTCTTCGGCGGAAACTACCGATATGGCGCCGGTCAGGTTTTCCTTTTTCTGCGTGCCGTAGCCGATGACCACCACCTGTTCTATGGTTTCTACCTGCAACAGGAGGGTTACATCGATGGTCGTCTGGGCGCCGACGGTTACTTCCTTGGGTTGATAGCCGATATAGGAAAAGGACAATACACTCTCTCTGTCGGGCGCCGTAAGAGAATAACTCCCATCGAAATCGGTGACCGTTCCGGTACTGGTGTTTTCAACAAGCACGTTGACTCCGATCAGCGGTTCGCCGGTGCTGGCGTCAGTGACGGTTCCCTTCACCTCGATCTGGCTGAAAGCGAGGGCTGGCATCAAGAAAAGCCAAACCAGCGTATGGATGGATCTGATTTTCATAAAGGTGAGGAGGTTTTGGGCTAGTGGCCTAAGGTTGGACAAAAGTCGGAAGTCGGAAGTCGGAAGTCGGAATGACTTTGGACGTTCCGCAACTCTTTGGCTATCAATAGTATCCAACCTTAGGCGGGTAGCCGGTTCTTGTTTGTTTATGAAGCGCCATATCGAGCCCGTGGGGAAAAGCTGCCGGCTCAACTGGCCGTAAAAAACACCCGGCTATTTGCTCCCCTGGATACTCAGGAGCAAACGGCCAGGTGTTCCTTCAAATGCAAGTTACAAGTTACTCAAAGCTAACTAAATCAAAGTATCCTGTATAAAACCTATAATGCTGGTGCGTTTTTACTTCACGAACTTCACCAGGCTGCGGTTGCCGGCGTCGTCGCGGATGTCGGCTACGTAGAAGCCCCGGATGAGGAAGGACAGGTCCATGACGTTGTCTGCTTCAACGAAGGTTTTCACTCGTACGCCGCTTGCATTGTAAATGTCCACAAAGGTGTTGCCTTCGCTGTGGGTAATGATCAGTTCGTTGCCGGAGTAGTAGGCTTTGATGACGTCATTGAGCGGTTCAAAGGTACTGCTCGCCATGGTCAGCTCCGCCTTGGCGCCGTAGAAGGCGATGGCCCAGTAGACGTCGTTTTGGTCGGTGCTGCCCCAGTAGCCATAGCTATGGACCACTTCGGCGCCCGAGTTGTTCTGATAGGTGAAGTTGTTGCTGTCCCAGTCGTTGACTTTTGGCGCCAGGCTGATCTGGTCGCCAACGGCGGTGGGCTTTGCTCCGTTCATAGCCTCCCAGGGTACAATGGCCAGGTAGAAATAACCACCGGTTTTCGCCTCATATAGGGTTTGGAGGGCAACGGGGACGGCGCCGCCCGAGACGTCTCCCAGCGTATCCAAATCCGGGCCTTTCAAAGAATAGACCGGCGCTCCGGCATACAGTTCCGCACTGGATTCCAGGGGGAGGTCTACTTTATAGGCGCCGGCTTCCGTCCAGGTGCTGTAATAGGACATTTCCACGTAGTCTTCGCCGGAAACTACGGCGCCTCCCGGGAAGTTATAACCCATCTGATCCGCATTCCAGGCCCAGTGGGAAACATCCGGATAAATGGGGCGGCCCGGGTCAAAGGGGTCGACGTAGGGAGCCCAGCCCAGCTCCAGCTTATCGCCGCCGGCCGGGTCTACTTCGTCATCACTGACGTTGAATAGTACGTAGAGCGCATTATCGCCGGCCATCGCGGTGTATTCGCCGTATATGTCGGCCTCATCCTGAGGCGGCACGTCTACCGTCACGGCAGAACCGCTGGAGAAGTCTCTGGCGGTCGGGTTGGCCCATCCATCCAGCGGATAAATAAATTCTGCATCGACGGTGCCCCATAGTTCTTCCAGCGTATTGGCTCCAATTACATCATCGTCGTTTACCATCAACAGTTTGACGGTTTGTCGCGGGTAGGGGTTTTCCCGGAAATCATCAGGGAGCCGCTGGCCCCAGCTGCGGCCTATCTGAGCAAAGCTTAACGGCCCTATGGCCAGCAGCAGGAGGAACAAGTAAAGCTTTTTCATTCTTCGCATTTTTTTTGGTTAGAAAATGATTTCTGTTCAAATGTACTTTTCATTGTTTTTGGGGGAGTATAGTATTTTCTTAAAGAGGTTCGCTATTTTCGCATCCCGTGTATTCCCGCTTTTTTGAAGAGAAACCGGTAACTTTGTAAGTGAGCAGGAGAACTTCAAGTAGTGCGGCCTCGTTCTTTACTCCACAGTTGCCACAAACCCGCCGTAGGGTTGCATTTTCACCTCCAGCCTGCCTTCCGCTACTGCCCTGCGTTCCATCCCGAGGGAGCCCTCCCGCCCGTCTGTAATGAGGGCAATAGTGGCGCCCTCCGGAGCGATGCCGGACAGGCCCAGCGTTATATTTTTTTCCTCTCCCTCGCCATTGATCCCGCCGATGTACCACTTATCGCCCTTCCGGCGGGCAAAGACGGCGTCTCTTCCCGGGTAGCCGGCCAGGCAGCGGGTATCGTCCCAGTCGGCGGGGAGTTCTTTCAACAGTTCCACGGCAAAAGGGGGTAGGCTCTGGATCTTCTCCGGCGTATCCACGTAGTGGATGATGCCCGATTCGAGGACGATGGGAAGGGCCAGCTCGAAGCCGTAGGTGGTCAGGTGGGGATAGGTGTTGTCCGAAAACCCGCCGGGGGTGTAGTCGGTGGGGCCCATGACGCTTCTGGTAAACGGAACGATGGCCAGGTGGGCGGGCGCCTTTTCCGGATAGCTCGCATCAAATTTGTAGCATTCGCCGCCCCGGACGGCTTCCATGGACAGCAGGTTGGGGTAGGTGCGGCGCCAGCCCCTGGGCAGGGTGCAGCCATGAAAATTCACTACGAGGTTGTAGTCGGCGGCATCTGCCAGGATGTCGAGGTACAACCGGAGGACATCCTGCTTATCCGACTGGAAGAAATCCACTTTGATGCCTTTGATGCCGAGGCGGCTGATGCGCTCGAACTCTCTTCTTCTGACTTCCCGGTTGTCCATCAGGTCCCGGGGGGCTTCTTCCACGACGTTGTGCTTGCCTCCCGAATTGTACCAGGCCAACAGGCCCACCCCTTTCCCGGCGGCATATTCCGCCAGTTGTTCCAGGGCGCCGTTCTGCATGCGGTTCCAGTTGGCGTCCACCAGGGAGTACTCCCAGCCCATGTCGGCGGCGAAGTCGATGAAGGGAACCAGCCGTTCATAATCCTGCGGGCTGTCGCTATCGCTCCACCAGCTCCAGGAAGAACGGCCGGGGCGCACCCAATCCACATTTTCGAGCCGGGAGGGGGCGGCGAGAGCGGTAGCCAGATGGGCCGCGGCGATGTCTCCCGGGCTCTTCCCCACGATGATAAACCGCCAGGGCGTCTTCCAGGGTAGGGTGGAGTGAGGGGCGTTGTCATAATACCCCATGGCCTCTTCGGCCTCGGCGAACTTCAGGGTATACAGCCCCCCTTCGCAGTTGCCGTGCAGGTGGCTGCCCGGGTAGGCCCCGTCAAATCCGGATTCGGAAATGAATACCCAGCTGCCGTTCGTCTCGAAGAGCAGCGGAAAGGCCCACCCGTTCTTATTCCGGGGGGCTTCGGCGCCGATGGGCAGGGGGCCGGCGAAGAAGGTTTCGTAGGCGGGGTTCCACTTGGTTACCGTATCATACGGGTGGCCCCAGAAGTTGCCCTCGCCCAGGTGGAAGGCGGTGTGCTCCTTTACTACCCGCACCGCTTCACCGCTCTCTTCCGGGAAGCGGTACCGGAAGGCCACACCGTTATTATATATGCGGAACACCAGATGCACGGCTTTCTTATCCTGGTTTTCGAACGCCAGGGTGATCTCATTAAACACATGCCGGTGCTCTTTCCGGCCGCCCGACCTGAGGGTGTAGGCCTCCTCCTGGTTTTTGCGCACCTCATCGGAAAGGAACTGCAGGCTGTCCGTAAAGGCAGCGTCCTCCCTTTCTATGCCCAGGGGGGAGGGTTCCAACACCATCTTCCAGGCTTCCCCCTCCCGGAGGTAAACGGAATAGGACAACGGCCCGGCGCCGGGCGCTTCCCGGTTCACCTCTACCCGGACTTGCCCGTCGGGAGAGGCCAATTGCCAGGGCCCATCTTCTTTGTCGCAGGAAAAGAAGAGAAATGCAATCGCAATAAGTGTAAGGAATTGTCGCATGGCAGGTATTTTTTTTGCTGTTCGGAATTCGCTGTTCGGGATTCGTTGTTCGGGATTCGTTGTTCGGGATTCGCTGTTCGGGATTCGCTGTTCGGGATTCGCTGTTCGGGATTCGCTGGGCTCGGCCGGGCAAGCCCGTCTTCGTCCCTCAGCCGGGCAAGCTTCCGGTTTCTCACTTCTTTCTATCCGCCGTAGCCTTTTCTGATCGACGAAATTTCAGTGAAGTTGATGGCGAAAGCGGGCCCACTTCCTCACCCCCTCCTCGCTTTCAGCTCCCGTTCGATCTCCACCAGCTTCGCATCCGACAGGTTATAGAAAAACAAGAGGATCGTCCCGGTCAGGGCGATTGCCGCCGGTACGATGGTCATCGTCATTCGGATGCCCCAAAGAGCTTCGGGGTTCTGGCCTACATTGGCCACGTAGCCGAAGTATCCGATGATGGCCAGCATCAGGGCGGCGCCGATGGCCACTCCCGTCTTCTGCGCCATGGTGGCCGCCGAATACACCAGGCCGGTGGCCCGCCTGCCGTTTTTCCACTCCGAATAGTCGGCCGTGTCGGCCAGCATGGCCCACAGCAGCGGCATGGTCGGGCCGGACGCCAGGGAGAAGATGATCTGGGTGGCGAAGATCAGCGCCAGGTCTTCGGGGGAAGCAAAGTAATTGACGGTCAGCGAAAGGATGATGATGATCAGGACGGCAACGAACAGGTTGCGTTTCCCCATCTTTTTGGACAGGTACTTGGTCGGCAGTACGCCCAGGAGGACGGCAATGGTGCCGCTGACCATAAAGATGCTGGCCAGGTCCCTTCTCCCCACATAATACTGGAAATAGTACATGACCGCCGCACTCCTCGTGCCGATGTACACCAGGAAAATGATGGATACGAAAAACAGGATGAGCCACGGGCGGTTGCTGAAAATGTCCCTGAGGTCTTCTTTCAGGGAGGAGGTGATCGCAGGATCGGGCTGCACCCGTTCCTTCGTACTTCTGAAAGCGACGATCAGAGCGATGATGCAAACCGCCGCCAGTGCCATCATCGACAGCTGATAGCCCCGGGCGGCGTCGCCCTGCCCCAGCCTTTCTACCATGGGGATCAACAGGCCCTGCACGGTGAGGCCCGCCCCGTAAGCGAAAACGAACTTGTAGGAGGCTATGCTGGTCCGCTCGATAGGGTCCGGGCTCATTACGCCAACCAGGGAATTGAAGGGCACCATGACCAGGGTGTAAAAAACCAGCAAAAGAAAATAAGTGACATAGGCGTAGGCCAGCTTTCCCTGATCGCTCATATCGGGGGTGGTGAACATCAGGGCCGTCATAATGCCCAGGGGAAAGGCGCCGAAGAGCAGGTAAGGGCGAAACTTCCCCCAGCGGCTGTGGGTGCGGTCGGCGATGGCTCCGATCATGGGGTCGTTCAGGGCGTCAAAAATGCGGACCACCACAAAAAGGGTGGCCGTTGCCGAAGCCGGCAGCAGAAAAATATCGGTATAAAATGCCGGAAGGAAGAACATCATCGTCTGCCACAGGCTGCTGCCGGCAAACTCCCCAAAGCTGTACCCCAGCTTTTCTTTGATGGAAAGTTTCATCTATTCAGCGGTTTGCCTGCCAAAATAGCCAGGGCCGGTTTCAGAAAGGTTCGCTATTTTCCCGAATGAGTGTGGTATTTTCTCTTTGGGAGGAGGGCCCGCCTTCGCCCCTATGGGCTTCGGACGGGTAAAAATGAAGGAATGAAGGAATGAAGGAATGAAGGAATGAAGGAATGAGGGAATGAGTGCCCGTCCTCATTCTTCGGCAGGGTAAAATGAATTAAGATTTTAATATAACTGACCTATTTAAGAAAATGGCGAACTAAAGAGCTTCTTTCGTTAAATACATTTGCTTGGGAGGTGGAACAAAACCGCGTAAAAGATATGGCAACCCGAAAAAAGATACTGGTTACAGAACCCCATGTTGCCACCTGCGCAACGGATGAATTTGAAGCACAGGTAAGCGCCCCCACCGCAGTGCTCGTCAGGAATCAATATTCTCACATCAGCGCCGGCACGGAGCTGGCCTGTATTGCGGGGTTGGAATCCTTCTTCTCCATTCCCGGCACCCCGGGGTATACGGCGGTAGGGGAAGTGGTGGCTACCGGCAGCGCCGTCGATCACCTGCAGCCGGGCGACCAGGTGTATACCTACGGCCCGCATGCCGAATACTTCACCATTGACATCACCGACCGCTGGCATGGCGTCTGCGTGAAACTGCCGGAGGGCATCAACCCTGAATGGGCCGCCTTCACCCATATGGCCACCATCGCTATGACCGCTCTTCGGGTATCGAGTATCGAACTGGGCGATTATGCACTGGTTACGGGCCTGGGGGCTATCGGCAACCTGGCCGCCCAGCTGGCGCAGTTGCAGGGCGCCCGGGTGATCGCCGCCGATATTGTGGACAGCCGGATAGAGGCCGCCCGCAAGTGCGGCATCGAATTGGCGGTAAATTCTGCCCGGACAAACCTGAAAGCGTTCATCGAAGAAAAAACGGAGGGCCAGTTGGCGAGCACCTATATCGATGCCTCCGGTTCGGCCAAAGTGGTGGAGGCTTCCGTCGACTGCGTGGCCTGGAATGGCGAAACCATCATCCTGGGAAGCCCGCGCGCGCGCCACGAGGCCGACCTTGCCGGTTTCCTGCGGCGCCATCACCTGATGCCCTGGAACCACAGCCTGAAAGGCGCCCTGGAATTTATCTATCCGACCCATCCCAATGATTTCAACAAGCATTCCATAGAGCGGAACGCGAAGATTGCGCTGCGCCTGATCAAAGAGGGGCGCCTGGCCGTCGGGCCGCTTTACACCCATAAGGCCAGCCCGGAAGAGATCCAGTCGGCCTACGATGGGTTGAGGTCGAAGCCGGAAGAATATATGGGGGTCATCATCGACTGGGCCTGATCCGGCGCATCGGAGCCGTTTACCATACACCAAAACAAACGCCATTTGTAAGTAATGAAAGAAAAATACACCTTTGGCATCCTCGGAGCGGGCATGATCGCCGAGCACCATATCCTGAACCTGCAGAAAACGGGCAGGGCAACCGTCAAATGGATTGCCGCCACCAAGCCGGAAAAGGTGAGGCAGGTGGGGGCCAAGTATGGTGTCGGGCACACCACGGTGGACTATTCCGAGATCCTGGATGACCCCGAAGTCGACGCGGTAGTGGTTTGCACGCCGCCCTTCCTGCACAAAACCATGTTCGTGGAATCCCTCCGGGCGGGCAAGCACGTGCTGGTAGAAAAGCCCCTGGCCATGTCCCTGAAAGAGGCCGACACGATGATCCGGGTAAGCCGGCAGTTCCCCCGCCAGAAGGTGATGGACTGTTCCGCCCGGCACTCGCGCCTGCAGCCCAAGTTCCGCAGGATAAAGGAGATCATCGATTCGGGCGCTCTGGGCGATATATACTACATTCACCACAACTGCGTATGGAGGCAGTCCCGAGGCGGCATCGAATACCACCCGACGGCCAAGTGGTTCCTGGACAAGTCCGTTGCCGGCGGCGGCCCGATGTTCGACTGGGGCGTATACGACCTTTCCTTTCACCTGGGCATACTGGGCGATGAGGTGCGATTGGAAAAAGTGGACGCCGTACTGCTCAAAAGCGGACTGGATGCGGTAGACCCCGGAACAGAGGTGTACGACGTAGAAGAGCACTTCGCCGCTCATTTGCAGCTGTCCGGCAATATCCGCTTCTACTGGGAACGGGCCGCCCACGCCAATATGGAAACGCCCAACGAAACCAGAGTGTACGGCGCCCGCGGCGGCATCAGGCTGGGCTATTGCTCCTGGGACGAGCCGGTGATCGAGTTCTTTGATGTGGATAACGGAGGGAAAGGGAAGGCCCGCAAGGAAATCATTGATGTGGATATGGACGGCCACGATGACGCGTACGCCCTGATCGAACACTTCATCAACGTGC
>JAGFJE010000605.1 GCA_024103175.1 Phaeodactylibacter sp. | reverse complement strand
AAGAGGTGGCCATACGCTTTTACCTGCCCCAGGCCGGGCCGGCCACGCTGGAAGTGTTCAACCTCAACGGGCAGCGGGTACGGCGCCTGGAAGCGGCTTCATTTGATGCCGGCCGCCACGAGCGGGTGTGGGACGGCAATGCCGACAGCGGGCAGGACGTAGCCCCCGGCGTTTACCTGTTGCGCCTGCAAACGCAGGGGCAGGCCATGGTGAAAAAACTGACGCTGGTGCGGTAAGCGCAATAGGGTAGTGGTCGTTTTTTTTTATTGTAATACATAGTTTTTTCATGGAGGCGGCGCCTGCGGGCGCCGCTTTTTTGGTGTGCCCGAGAGCAGGCGACTTCGAGTGGCCTGCTCTCTTAATCTCTTAAGATGAGCAGGAAGGTGATCTTATTGCGGTAGGGCCACAAATGCCAAATGGTATAAAGAGAGGGGCTTGCACTATTTACGTATGTGTTTAGCGCCGAGGTGACATCCTTTTTGCCCCTGCTCCTGGCGATTAAGCTTATTTCTGCAGATTGAGGGCAAAAAGGGTGTCATCTCGTTCCAGTGCCCGGCCTTTTTCCCTGTTGGGTGGATGGCGCGGCATAGAATGGGAAAAAATAACCTATGCGAATCCAGGCCATTTAGCCCTGGATTCGCATAACATCTTGTGCCGCGCGAATTAATGAATTGGCGGTAATGGCCATCCAGTTTGAAAGCGACACCTTTTCGAAATGGGCCTTTATGGGAAGGCGCCACTTTTAATACTTGATGATCTTCTCGATCAACAACCTGTAGCTTTTCTGATCCAGGATTTCCAGGAAATAGAACCCCGGCGCAACCCCTTTGGTATCCAGAACAGCCCTTCCGGCGGCTGTATCCAGCCGGGCTTCCAGGCTAACCCTTCCTTCCGCACTGTGTAGGCGGACGGTGATGGCGCCCGAATAATCGGATTGCAGGATCAACTCTTCCCGAACCGGGTTGGGGAAGAGCTTCCAATCAGCCGGTTGAACGGAAGAAGTGAAAACCAACCCTTCATCCACCATGCCGTCGCAGTTGTTGTCCAGGCTGTCCAGCACTTCTTCGGCATCGGGGTTGATGGCAAGATCGGCATCATTGCAATCGGCGCCGTTGTCCACGTAGCCGTCCGGCGGGGCGCCGAGGCAGGTGTCCAGGCTGATGGCGGGGTTGCCGTAGCCGTCGCCGTCCTCATCGAAGAAGTAGGAAGTGAAGGCCAGCCCGTCGTCGATGCTTCCGTTGCAGTCGTTATCCAGGCCGTCGCAGAGCTCGGGGGCGCCGGGGTATACGGTGGCGTTGATGTCGTTGCAATCCTGAGCATTGTCGGCGTAGCCTGCGGGGGGGGAAACCAGGCAGGTGTCGATGATGTGGGCCAGGCCTCCATAGCCGTCGCCGTCCTGGTCGAGGAAGTAGCTGTAGAGGGGGATGCCATCGTCGATGGAGCCGTTGCAGTCGTTGTCCAGGCCATCACAGGTTTCGATGGCGCCGGGGTTGAGGCTTTCGTCATCATCGGCGCAGTCGAGGACATTGTCAACATAGCCGTCCGGCGGGGCGGCCAGGCAGGTATCCAGTTGGGCGGCAGCATTGCCATAGCCGTCCCCGTCGGTATCGGAATAATAGGAATAGATGGTTATGCCGTCGTCGATCATCCCGTTGCAGTCGTTGTCGATGCCATCGCAGGTTTCGGCGGCCTCCGGGTGGATATTGGGGTTGTTGTCGTCACAGTCTTCGTAGCTGAGGAATCCATCGTTGTCCTGGTCGCGGTAGAAATACTGCTCGGCGTAGTGGAAGGCCTCGATGCCGACTTCCCTGCCGATGATGCGCCCCGGGATGTCATCGGCAGGTGGATGGATACCGCCCCAGATGCGGGAGAGGCTGGTCTGGTCGGAGGCGTCGCGGTAGGTGGCCCACTGCAGGGTGATGTCGACGCTGGGCCCTTCCTCGAATACCAGGAACTCATTACGGGGCGCCTCGAACTCTCCCATGCCGCCGGGAAAGTAGGGGTCGCCCGTGAGCAGTGTCAGCACCTCGGCGGCGGCGCGGGAGAAGGTGGAGTGGCCGGAGATATAACCGGCAAAAGGAGGCGTGACGAAAGTAGGGCGCTGATAGGGCCACCAGTTTTCCGCCCGTATCCAGCCCACGCCGGCATCGTCGGTGGCCGGGTCGCTGATGTAATCGGGGCCGCGCCAGGCATACAGCTTGACCTTATCGACATGTTCGTTGTTGAACCCCCGGAGGATGAGCGGGTCATCGGGGGTGATCAGCTCCACGTAACCCGGAATCAGGGGGACGCCTGCCGGGTGGTAGCTCGGCAGGGTGGGGTCGGAGCTCTGCCCCTTGTCGGCCATGTAGCGGATGGCGGAGATGGGGCGCAGGTAATCGTACCACCCTTTGATGCCCCAGGCAGAGATGGCGGCGTCGTGCACGGCGCCGCCCAGCGCCAGGTAGGCCTTGACGTCCCACTCCAGGCCGTCCAGCACCGGCCCTATACCGCGGTAGCGCTTCTCGAATTCCGGATGGCCGTTGACGTAGTTGAGGATGGTGAACCAGTGGCCGGGCGGGGTTTCCGAATCGGGGCCGTCGGCCCAGAACTCTGCCAGGACGCGGGCGTAATCACCCCTCGGCACGACCTGCGGCTCGTAGGGCTGGCCGGTATGCGGATTGACGGCATGGCCGGCGCCGGGGTCGCCACCTTCCAGCAGTTCGTAAAAATCCTGGTACTCCTCAAGGGTTTGGGGGTACGTTCCCTGGAAATTGCCGATCGCGCCGGGAGAGATGTCGATCATCACATTATCGGCTGGGTCGAGATGAGAAGACCAGATGGAAACCAGCAGGAAGTTCCATTTGTAGGCGTCCGTTGTGCCGCCGCCGTCGATCTCGTCGATGAACGGCGGCGGGCCGGGGTCGTGGTAGGCCCAGTATTCGTTCCCATCCCGGTAATTGACCGTTAGCTCGTCGGGCTGAAGGGCAAAGGGCGTGACCCTGCCCCATTCCGGGCTGAGGAAGGGCGGGGTGCTTCCGGGGATCACATTGCCGCTCTGGTCGATAAATACGTCGAGGGACAGGGCCTGCCAGCGGTTGGGGTTGAGCAGCAGGGGGTTGCCGGGGGCGGCGGGCGCCAGGGGCGGGTTGGCGGGAAGATAGAATTGGTTGGCGTACCCGTTCTGTTCATTGGCGCCGTCCTGATAGCCGAATGCTATGATCTTTTCCGCGATATAATTGCCCAGGGCCGCCGGGGCGCCCGTGGAATAGTCCGTGGAGGTAAAACTGGTGTCGTATCCCAACTGGGTGAACAGGCTGTAAAATTCTGCCTGGGAAGTGGCGGCCCCCGGCGAATTCCGGAAGCGGTGGCGCAGCAGCCGGTAGGCGGCGTAGCTGACGGCCTCTTCCCGGGCGGCCTGCACATCATCGGGGGGGGGTACGCTATCAAAAGGGCAGGTGAAGCCGCCTACGGTTTTGCCGAGGAAATAGGTTTCCGCCTCTTCGTCGTACACCGCCCAGGCGTCGTACATGGCGATGGAAGAGTGCAACAGGTTGCGGGCGTGCACGGTCGGCCGGGCGAAGTCGTTGCGGATGGCGCCGAGCAGGGCCTCGTTCCATTGCCGGGCGACGGAGTGCTGCTGGCCGTGGGTTGTTGAGAAGCTAAAAAGGATAAGGGCTGTTCCAAGAATATGGCTGATGCGTTTGGTAAAGTTTTGCATGGGGCATGGATGGGATTATTGTATTAGAAAAAGCTAAGGTAAGGAATTGGGCCGGGTTGGCTGGTTTTTTAACGCTGGGTTTGTCTTCTACTCCTCAAACAGGCCATCAAGGCCCAGTACCTGATCAACCAATCCCAAACTGTGTTTATTGGGTTTCAGGCCGAAAGTACTGATCAGGGTAAGCATAATGTGTTTTCGGGTGTCGGTTGTTTCCTGAAAGACGCGTATTTTTTCACGCAAAGCCCTGGCATAATCGGCGGAAATGCTGAGCTCGGCATTGTAGAATTTGATCTCAAAAAGATTGATCACTTTGTCCTTGCGGTCAATTAGCAGATCTATTTGGACGCCTTTTTCGGTTTCTGTTCCTTTTTTGATAAAAGAAGAGGATCGGGAATACACCCCTGCGATGCCCAGCGCCTTTTTAATCTGCGGTATATGTTTCAGGCAGATGTTTTCGAAAGCATAACCACTCCATGTCTTGTATTCCTGCGTCTGGCTGAGATGATGCCAGGTTTGGCTGCCTTCATGCGGTTTATCCTCCATGAATTGAAGGTAGAAGAGAGAATACTCATCAGTGAGGCGGTATAGTTTTCCTTTTTTTTTCTTTCCGAAAGGGAAGTAAGACGAAATAAAACCAGAGCGTTCCAGCTCCACTAATACTTTGGAAGTATTTCCGCCTTCTGAAAGGCCGGCTAGTTGTACGGTCTTTTGCCGGGTTAGCCCTTGCCGGGAAGTTGCCAGTGCACGGATAATCGCGATATGTTTCTCTGCATTGGCAAACAGCGCCGGATAGAGCCTCGAAAATTCATCCCTTAGCAGGCCTTCTTTAGAAAAACAGATGCTATCAATATTCTGAACGGCGCTTTTTCCGCCTTTGACTTCCTTCAAATAATGGGGAATGCCCCCCAAAGCCATATACAACTCCACGATCTGATACCGGTTGAAATGAATGTTTCGGCTTTGTAAATAGGCTTCCGTTTCAGCCAGGTTAAAAGGCTCCAGAAAGATGCGCCTGGTGATCCGGTTGTGCAGCCCCCCCCGGTTATTGACCACTTTTTCTATCATCCAGGAAGCTGCCGAGCCGCAGATCACTACTACAATATTCCTATTCACTGCCCAACTATTCCAGAAGAACCCCAAACCGGTCAAAAAGTCAGACTTTTTCGATGCCAGCCAGGGGACTTCATCAAAAAAAACGACTTTCTTAGGTTCATCGGGCATCTGGTCCAACTGAAGGACTAACATCTGAAATGCTTCCAGCCAGTTGGCGGGCGTTTTGAGCGGAACTTTGCTGCCCGAATGCCGGGAAAGGGCAAAACTGAAATTGGACAGTTGTTTTTTCAGATCCGCATCCTGCAGGCCCGTCACTTCAAATAATATATGCTCCGCATAAACCTGCTTGATCAGAAAAGTTTTTCCCACCCGCCGCCTGCCGATCACCGCCACCATCTCCGGCTCATTGGACTGGAGCGCTTCCATCAGTATCTGGCGTTCCTTTTCCCGGCCGACAAAGTTTTTTTTCATTCGGATTAACTTTTGGCGAAATCCAACTTGAAAATACAGATTTCGCCCAAAGAAAAGAAATGAAATGGGCGAAATCTATGCAATTATTTCACTTTTCGCCCATTAAATCACAAAAGAGGCAAGCATTTCCATCGTATTTCTATGTATTTCCACCTATTCCAGCCTAAAATATGAAAAGGTTTACTTCACCTTTACTTCTTTTTCCAACGCCTCCAGCGTCTCCTTGATCTGCTCCTTGACCCGGTTGTGGTGCAGCACGGCGGGCGGCACCGCCCGGGCTTCGCAGTCGGAGATGCCGCAGCGTTCGCAGGTGGTGTGCACATCCCGGACGGGCAGGCCGGGGTCGGACAGGAAGCGGAAGAGCTGCCGGAGCTTGTCGTTGACCAGCAGCCCGATGGTGAAGCTGGTGCTGTTCTGGCTGTCGTTGTGGCCGGCCTTGGCGATGCTGATGCAGAAGTAGGCGTTGGGGGTGCCCCAGTAGCGGGAAACCTGGGCGCCGACGATGGGCTCTTCCTGGTTCTGTATGTCCTGCAGGGCGCGCAGCCTGCGGATGCTGTTGATGGAGATCCAGCGGCGGCAGTAGTGCTCATCCAGCTGGTTGGCGTGGGGGTTGTGCAGTTGAGAGAGGTGCATCTCCTTGGTCATTTCGAACTTCTTCAGGTCCGGGCCGGTGAAGAAGCGCAGGAAGAACAGGTCCTGAATGCCGAAGTGCTGCGGCAGGATGTTGGCCAGCCGCTGAATGAGCATTTCCGGAGTCACGTCGTATTTGGGCAGCAGTTCGAGGAACTGCCCGCCGTCCCAGCGTTCCCAGCGGGCCATTTCTTCGATGTCTTTTATGATCTCCAACTCGTCCATCAGCAGGGCTACCGAAAAGTAGGAAGCCTTGAAGTTGTTGAGCAGCTTATCGAAGGAATCGACCTCGGCCATGCGCGTTTCGTAGGGGCGCTCCGTAAGTTTCAGGTACTGGAAACCGAGTTCTTTGGCCAGCAGGAAATTCTCCTGGGCGCTGGACAGGCCGTCGTTGAGGAACAACACTTTGCGCCCCGGCGAATAAAAGGAGCGCACCTCTTTCAGGGCGGGCCGGGCAGCCAGGAATTCGCGGTCGATCGATATCTGATAATTGTGGGCCAGGAGCCTTTCCAACTGTTGTGGGCGTATCCGGGGTTCCTGTGGCAAGTGGTTTTTTTTCTTAAACTGCCGCACGGCCTGCTCCAGGCTTTCAAAGTAGTTGTCGTGCAGGTCCTGGTAAGAGCGCAGGGCCGTTTTGTAGAAATCCTCCCCCTGCAGGTGGTAGTTGCGCACAATCTTGATCACGGTGCTGATAAAGGCGTTGACCTTGTCGGGCGCCGCCGAGAGCAGTTCCACCAGCTTGGGCATGTTGATGCCGAAGAGCTCCAGCGGGAAGATCTTCAGGAAATCGGAGTGCAGCAGGTCCACGATCGGCTTCAGGCGCTTGTCGGCATCGAGAGAGACCAGGTAATTGTAGTCCGTCTCCAGGGCTTTGGCCAGGGTGATGATCTTGTCGGCCTTGGGGTACTTTTTTCCCTTTTCGATGTTGTGCAGGTAGGAAAGGGCCAGCCCCGTTTTGTCGGACAGCTGTTGGTAGGACAGGCCCTTCTGCTGGCGCAGGTAGTGCACCTTGAGGCCGAAGATAAGCTTGACGGTATCCAGTTCTCTCATACTCATAATGTAAATTTTACACGAACAAATTTAAAAAAAAATCATTAGAGAAATTTTCTCTAATGGAGAAAACCTGTAGTTTTGCAGTGGCTTTTGCCGGTTTTTTTTGATTACCGGCAAAGCCGGCAGTTAAAAAGCCCTGATAACCGGATAGAACCAACTACCAAACAACTCCTTTTCGGCTGATAAAGCCGGGAATTTCCATCCAGGGCACACCAGGTCAGGTTTAGTTAGTACTATTTATAGCAACCCGTGGCGCGGCCTTTCATCAGCGCCACGGTTATTATTCAAACTGGCAAAAAACATTAATTCCGATGGAGAGATTTGAGATCAAGAACCCGGCGGCCGATCTTGGAAGCCTCGGCATCCGCCGCGTGAACAATGCTTACTGGAACCTGAGCCCCGAAGCCCTCATGGAAGAAACCATAAAACGAGGGCAGGGCGTATTGGCCAATTCCGGCGCGCTGGCCGTCGAAACCGGCGAATTCACCGGCCGGTCTCCTATGGACCGCTTTATCGTTAAGGATGAAAACACGGCTCATTCCGTAGACTGGGGCGCCATCAACAAACCTATCGATCCGCAATATTTCCATCAACTTTACCAAAAGATCACTTCCTACTTTCAGGGTAAAGATGTTTTCGTGCGCGACGCCTACGCCTGCGCCGATGCGAACTACCGCATGAACATCCGCCTGGTGTGCGAATTCCCCTGGAGCAACCTCTTCGCCTACAATATGTTCCTGCGGCCCAACGAGGAAGAACTCCTGAATTTTGAGCCCGACTGGTCTATCCTCTGCGCCCCCGGTTTCCACGCCTATTCCGGCGAAGACAATACCCGCCAGCACAACTTCGCCATCATCAATTTCACGAAAAAACAGATCATCATCGGCGGCACCGGCTACACCGGCGAGATCAAGAAAGGCATCTTCTCGGTGCTCAACTACGTGCTGCCCAAGGAGCGCGGCGTACTGTCCATGCACTGCTCCGCCAACGTGGGCCGGGATGGCGACACGGCCATTTTCTTCGGCCTGTCGGGCACCGGCAAGACCACCCTTTCGGCCGACCCGGAACGCCCCCTGATCGGGGACGATGAGCACGGCTGGTCGGATGAGGGCATCTTCAACTTTGAAGGCGGCTGCTACGCCAAGACCATCGGCCTGGCCGAAGAGAAGGAGCCCCAGATCTACCGCGCCATTAAACATGGCGCCCTCCTGGAAAACATCCATTTTTACGAGGGCACCCGCGCGCCCAATTACGAGAGCGACGCCATTACGGAGAACACCCGCGTTTCCTACCCCATCCACCACATCGACAACGCGCTGGTTCCGTCTGTCGGCGGCCATCCGAAAAATATATTCTTCCTGACCTGCGACGCCTTCGGCGTGCTGCCGCCCATCAGCCGCCTGACGCCCGAGCAGGCCATGTATTACTTCATTTCCGGCTACACGGCCAAGGTGGCCGGCACCGAAGAAGGAGTTACCGAGCCGCAGGCCACCTTCTCGGCTTGCTTCGGCGCGCCCTTCCTGCCGCTGCACCCTACGCGCTATGCGGAAATGCTGGGGGAAAAGATGCAGGAGCACGGCGCCAACGTCTGGCTGGTCAATACCGGCTGGACGGGCGGCGCCTACGGAACCGGCTCGCGCATCAACCTCCGCTATACCCGCGCCATGATCAGCGCCGCGCTGGGGGGTGAACTGGAAAGGGTGGCCTTCCACACCCATGAGGTCTTTGGCCTGCAGATGCCCGCCTCCTGCCCGGGCGTGCCCTCAGAGGTGCTCGACCCCCGGCAGTCTTGGGCCGACAGGGACGCCTATGACGCCAAAGCGCAGGACCTGGCCGCCCGCTTCGTCCGCAACTTCCAAAAGTTTGAAGATAAGGCCAGCCCGGCTATCCGCGAAGCGGCGCCCCGCGTGCTGGAGCCTGTAAAGTAATGTTCTTTCCAACTGCCTTAACCAAATAAAACCCATTGCCTGAGCTGCCTGCGCCTGCGGGCAGCTCTTTTTCGGACGGCTACATTCATGTGGCCCGTAATAAGAGAAGATGGAAGCCCGCACCGTGGAGTTTGCAGGGTGGGTTATTCCATAGGCCCCGCTCTCCATTCTCCCCATTTTTTTATCTTTAGCCTAAAACGCCCAGCTATGAAGGTCAAAACCGCGCTCGCTCTGTTGATCCTGTTTTTTGTCTAC